>JANQEJ010000315.1 GCA_028278425.1 Planctomycetota bacterium
GCGACGTGCCCGACTGAGGCTCAGAACGAGCCGTCGAGCAGCAGAACGCGCGTCGGCGACGACAGCACGAGCTCCGTCGGACCGACGACGGCGAGGCCCTGCGCCGTGGCGCTCACACCCGCGATCCCCGGACCGAGCTCGGGGACCGGGAGCGTCCGCACGAGGACTCCCGACCCCGGGACGGCGCCGAGCGACAGGATCGCGGGCGCGTTCGGAAGCGCGAGGACGCCGGAGAGCGCTCGAGTGAAGCAGAAGAGATCGCCGAACGAGATCGCGACAAAGGCGCTTCCGCCGGGCGTGCCTCGGAAGGTCACGGTCAAGAGCTCTCCCTCGCGCGCAGCGCGCGAGGCCTCGAGCGACTGCGGTTCCGCGAAGAGCTCCTCCGTCTTCCCGTCGGCGACGTCGATCGGCTTTCCGTCCAAGCCGTCGACACACGGCACGCCTCCCGACGTTCCTCCGCTTCCGCCGGTTGCGACGACGGAAAGGACCACGAGCTCGCCGCCGTCCGTCACCGAGGCGCCGCTGCCGCCGGGCCGACCCGGAAAGCACGCGCCGCCGAGCGGCAGCACGGCCCCGTCGCCACCTTTTCCGCCGGTGAGCCGCGTATCGGCGGCGAAGACGAAGCCGCCGCTCAACCCCACGCCGGCGCGACCCGGACGGCCGAACAGGAACGACTCGGGGTTGAAGACGAGCGTATCCGCGCCGTCCCCACCGGTGAGCTCCGACTCGAACAGCGCGACCCGCGAGCGCACGACGTGCACGGCGTCGCCCGGAAGCGTCCCACCGGCGTGCGTGCCGATGATTCCCTGGCTCTCCTCCGAGCCGACGACGGTCGAGCGCACGAAGAGGACCTCGTCGCTGTCCCGCACCCACACCGCGGCGGACACGAGGAACTCGGAGCCCGGCGGAGGCTCGACGGTAACGCCCTCGACCAGAACGTGCCCCTCGCAGTCCAGGATCGAGAGCAGGGGTTGCGTCTCGCCGCTCGCGGGGAACAACTCGATCCGGATCGCGTGGAGGACGACCCTCTGGTCCGCGGCCAGATCGCGCACGGTGCCGGCGCCCGCGCGGACGACGGCGTCGCGATCCGCGACGAGATCCAGCGACTTCGACGCGATCTCGAAGTCGCCGTAGCTCCCGCTCGCGACCAGCACGGCGGCGCCCGCGGGCGCCGCGTCGATCGCGGCCTGCAGGTCGGAGAAGTCCGCGGGACCGTCGTCGTCGACCGTGACCACGTCGATCTGGGCGCCCGCGGGGACGGCCAGGGCGAGGAGAAGGAGGGACCGGGGCGTCAGGCTTTCTCGAATCATCTGGCATCCACTGGAGGAAGGCGGCTCTCCGCGGAGAGCGCGGTGACGAGCTTCGCCCGATGTCCTCGCAAACCCTCCACCGGCTGGCTCGCGCGATTCGCGGTTTTTGTTTCCCCCTCCGGGCTCCGTCCCGAGCGCCGCCCGCCTACGCACAAGGCGGGCTCAACGAAGGCGGTCGCGACACGTAGGCCGCCAACGGTTGCGACGGGGGGCCCGCGAGCTCTCCATCGACCCCTGATCCGGGAGGCCCGCCGAGGTCAAACCCGGACGGGCTTCTCGCCCCAAAGTGCTCTCTCTGCGGGACAATGTCGGTCGTCCCGCCAGACCGCTCTCGGAGAACAACGCGTCATGAAGAAACCGCTCGCTTGGATTGCTGCCCTCTCGCTTCTATCCGCCTCGGCCTCCGCTCAGCTCCCCTGCGGCGGCATCGCCGGCGTGGACGTGAAGATCGACCCGCCGGCGGCCACGCTCGGGCAGATGGTCAAGCTCACGCTCAGCAACAACTCGGGGCAGCTCATCCAGCTTCCCTCGAGCTGCACGATCCAGTCGATCCACCCGATTAACTGCGGCGGGATCGCGGTCTTCACCCCCGGCTGCGCGGCGGTGATCACGCCCATCCCGCCGGGTTCCACCGCCATCTTCTTCTGGGACCAGACCGACGACTTCGGCAACCAGGTTCCGCCGGGGCAGTACGGGTTCAACGTCTTCTACTACGACGGCGTCTTCTCGCCCTTCACCTGCTGTCCGACCGTACAGATCTGCTCGTCGCCGCCGACGCCCGCGGCCGAGGTCGTGCGGTTGGGCGCGCCGCCGAACCCGCCGGGATTCCTTCCCGGCGTCACGAGCGGTCCCGTCATCGGCGCGACCTGGGATCCGGTCATCGATCACACGATCCTCCAGCCCGGAGCCATCCTCGACTTCGTCGGTGTGTCCGGGACCGTCACGAACATCCCGAGCCCGCTCGGAACGATCCTCTGCGGGACCGCGCCGGGGATCGTGCTGACGAGCGGCGCGGGCGTGCCCTTCGCCGCCGCCATCCCGGCGGACTGCGGGCTGATCGGCGCCGCGCTCTGCACGCAGGGCGGGTCGGTCGATGCGATCGGGGCGATCGCGCTGGCCAACGCGCTCGACCTGACGATCGGGACCTTTTAGCGGAGGACTCCCGCCGCGAACGCGCTCACGGGAGCTCGACGCCCAGGGCATCGCAGAGTTCCGGGGGTGCGCCCCCTGCAAACTGGATCCGGCAATCAAGCCCTTCGTCCGTTTGAGTACAGCCGACGCAGACGCACGGAAAGCCTCCCGAACGAAGCGAAGTCGCTGATAGGCTCTTCGTGCTCTCATCCTTCGCGATCAGCAGCTTCAACGGTTCTCGGGCTTGCCAAGGTCGCGTCTGGTCCGTCACCCTCACGAGGGCACCGCCTTGAGACACGTTGGTGATCCGCCCGGCTGACATCACCCTCGGGTTCCCGACGAGAGACACGGAGAGCGGCCGTTCGAGCGTGATCCTGCGGTGCGCCCTTTGATCGGCTAGCGGAATCGCGTTCGCAAGGATCGCCGAGTAGCGATCATCCTGTCGGCTCCGACGCCACGGCGGCTGCTCGCGACCGAGACGCTGGAGAATCTCCTCTGCAAGCGGCGCGACCGCGCGCCTGACGTCATCGATGGGGATTCCAGACCGGCGGGCCAACTCCGTCAGGAACCCCTGAAGACCGATGCCTTCATCGACCATCCTCTGCAAGTGGTGATAGAGCTCCTGGTTCCGCTCGCTCTTGTGACGCCACGTGTCGATGATCTCGCAAATGTCAGCGGCTAGGTCCGCCTCCGCCGTCTCGGCGTCCGTCGACTCGCTCTCGCCCGGCACTTCGGCACCTACGAGCTCGCGAAGCTCCGTCGCCAACCTCCAGCGTACGGCTTGCTTGGCGTAGGCATGCGGGTTCAGCGGCTTCGGCTTCTTCTTGCGGATCACCTCTTCGAGGTAGCCCGCGGCGTCGCGACCGACCGCGTCCGGGTCGACGGCGCTGGCCGAAGCAAGGCGGTTGGCATACCACACGCAGTAGCTCTGAAGGCGACGAAACGCCCGCTCCCATGGCTCGCGGTCCCCCTCTGTGGGGCAACCCTCGGCTAGAAGCTCGAAATCGGCCTTCGCTTCGTGCCATGTGCTGTTACCCGCCATGACTTGTTCCCTCTCGGTTTGACTCGAGGACTTCGATCCGGAACGCGTGCCCGCATCGAAGCCGCCGCCGATGAACTTTGCTCCGAGGCCCGAACGGTTAGACCGGTCGGGTACCCGTGAGCCGAGAAGCGAGCGAGCTCAGCCATCGGCCTGCCGAGCTCCACCAATCCCCGCCGTCGTCCTCGCGTTGCTCCTTCCGAGCCTCGGCGGTCCATGCGAGGAGCTGCTCCGCCTCCCGAATGAGGTTCTTCGCTTCCTTTCCACTCAGCTCGCCGCTCTCGATCCGGTCTTCCCAGACTTCGCGAGCCGCCTGAGTCCACCTGACCGCCTCGTCCCACTCGCCGCGGCAGAAGTGCGCCACCCCGGCGTAGAAGCACGCCGTCGGGCTGTAGCGCCAGCCGGTGCGACCGTTCAGCCAGGTCAGGTACTCGTCCGGCCTGTCCGACGCTCCAAGACACTCGCGGGCCTTCCGGAGATATGTCTCTCGCTGAAGGTCCCACGCATGTGGATGCAGCACCGTCGTTGGGACGAGCTGGACGGCGCGTTCTCTTTTGCTCTTGTTCTTCCTCTTCCTTCTCGGTCGCGATCGTTGACTCATGATTCTTGGCCTCAACCGGAAAAAAATCTGCTCGTTGGGAGCGACCCGCTCCGGAATACGGGTGGTGGCGGGCAAGGCGCCGGGGCGCACGGGAGTCTACGCCTCTCCGCTGTACGGCGAAAGGGCCGTCGGAGAGGTGAACGTGAAAGGGACTCGGTCGCCGCAAGGGCCAGGGCGATCGAAGCCCCTCCCGCCAGGCCCAGCGGTTTCGCTTCCCTCGTCGAGGGCGGCGGACGCCTGCCTCCGGGCGTGCGCTTTGCTCTATTTGCATCATGCTGGAGAAGCGGATGGGGCCGTGGTTCTTCGAGGGTCGTGCGAGCTTGAGGTCGGGCTCGCCGTGTGCGCAAAGGGCCCTCGACCCGTCCGGATCGAAGGCCCGCAATCAGGAGAGTGGAGGAAGGACTAGGTCGGGGAGCTCCACGCGGCGAGCAGGCCTTCGACCTGCCCCCACGCCCCGTCCCATGTGCCGTCGGGTCCGAAGTCGTCTGCCGTTCCTGTGATCTGTAGCTTCCAGTTGGTCGCGCCGTCGCGAATCTCGACGTTGGCCGTCCACGTCGCGTCTTCGTCACCGGTCGACTTGAGCGCTTCGATGATTCCCAGCAGGTTGCGGCCTCTGAAGATGGACTCGATGCCGTTGAGTTCGTTCCTCCCAATATCGATCAGGACGTCGGGCCACCAGGCAGCCCCGATTGCTGGGCTCCAGAGTTGCACCTCGACGTGACGCTTGAGCTGAGTCTTCGCCATGATTGGTCCTTCTTCTCGCCTGCAAGGTTCAGGCTGTTTCCAGATTGCTTGGGTACTCTCGGACGTCGCTACGTCCTTTGCCCCCAAACGCGGCGGCTCCGGAGCGGCGCCAGGGAAACCGAAGAAAAGATCTCGGACGGCGGCTACTCGGGCTGGATGTCGAGCTTCCCGTTCTCCAGACGGCGCGCGATCGCGCACCCGCGACCGATTTCGCCACGCGGCACGCGTAGCGCCTGAATGCGAACACGCTGCCTGTCGCGCGACGCGGAATCTTCCCTCGAGGACGGCTGTGCCTCGAATCCGAGCACGAGATCGGCCATGGGGAGCAACGCGGGTCCGACGGAGGCGTCCCCACTTCGTCGATGAGTGTCGGACTGCGCCGACGTCACGAGGGAGGTAATCTCGGACAGGTTCAGCAAGGACACGAGCGCCGGAACGAAGATCGGTTCGCGGCTGCAAAGCGGAAACCGCCCCTCGATGCGATCGAGTCCTCCGATGACGACGAAGTCCGGTTTGTCCTGGCCGAGAATCTCGCCTGAGATCGTGTGGTAGAACTGCTCCGGCGAGATGTAGCCGGGCCAGAAATAGACGAACCGCATCTTCTCCTTCCAGCTCGCGTCGATCTCTTCCGTCTTGGCGATCTGCTTCAAGGTGTCCTCCAGCGCAAAGATGTCGTCGCGGAGAGACACGATCGTCACGCTGTGCATCTCGACGGCTTGCCTCAACGCGATGTGATAGGCGATGTGGCTCTTCAAGCTGCCGCGGCCTCCCAAGAAGGCGGTGCACTTGCCGAGCGGCAGGCCTCCTCGCTCGCCCCGGTCGCGGGCGGCCGGAGCGATGATCCCGTCCAGGTTCTCGTACGGCGTCGTCATGTACCCGGTCGCCTGGTGGTCTTCCTTGGTGTCCGCTATCCGCTTGAACTGCGAGAGAGCGCGGTGGACCGAGGGGAAGATCGACAAGCCGCCCTGGTACCGTCCTTCCTCGTGTTGCGGCTTTGGACGCACATCGATCGCCTCCATGAGCGGGCCCGCGAGGCGCGAGCCGTGCGCGCCGCGGATCTTCACCCTTTGCCTGCCAAGGGCGTGGGATTGGTACCTCGCCTTCGAGATCTCGATCGTGCGCAGGTAGTAGTCCCTCTCGTAGTTCGAGTCCAAGGAGATGACCAGGTCCGCCATGAACTCCCAACGCGTGCGCCGGTTCCCCTTCGGCGGCGAATCCAGGACCACGATCAAGAGGAACGGACCCAACTTGCCGTCCTTGCTCTCCAGGAACTTCTGACAGATCTGCGCGAGAAGGCCTTCCTGCTGGTCGTCGTTGAGGATGTTGATGCCGTCGATGGCGACGATGCCGGGACAGCGCGCGTTCGCCTCCCGTTTGAGCTGACCGAGGACGGTGGCGGCGCTGACCGTGGTGGCGTTGTCGCGGACAACCCCTTCCGAGATCCTGTCGTTTCCCAGGACGACGACGCACTTCTCGACCGGGTCCCTCTCGGAGTCCTGGAACCTCTCGAAGATCGTCCCCTCCGAGTCCCAGCCGAACCCCTCTCTCGCGTTCGCGATGATTCGATCGGAGGGGGATTCCAGAGAAGCATAGAACGCGGACTGGTCGCCGGCCGCCCATCTCTCTTTGCCATGGCTCGGCGCGACTTCCCCTTGTCTCGCGAGTTTCGCGCGGTAGCAGATCTCGAGGGCGAGCGTGGACTTCCCGCTCCCCGGCGGCCCGGCGATGAGCACCAACAGAGGGCGAGAGACGTTGCCCCTCCCGCCCTCATCCGGCATTCGCAAGTCGGGTGGTATGAGAATCCCTCCATCGAGGAGGTGATCCAAAGCCGCTACCTGCGAGCCCAAAGTGCCAGCCTCCGAAAGGCCGCCCACGTTCGTCCTGATTCGACTCATCAACCCTCTCCCGACAAGTTCTTGCGAGTCCGTCGAGTCCGCTAGCGCGGACTTCTCGGAAGCTACACCGAGACCGGGCTGGTGCCAAGGCCCCGCGTGTCCTCGAGGAAGCCGGGAACCTGTTGACCCGGACTTGCGCGGCGTCCCGGTTCTACGAGCCCGAACACCGCGCGGAACCTTTTGGCGGACGACGCGCCCGCGCACCGATCGCTGAGCTACGCTCTGCGCGTGCCGCCGGAACGCGAGGGTTTCGCAGGAGAGGTCGCCGATCTCTACGACGTGTTCGTCGATTGGCCGGGACGCCTGGGCCGCGAGATGCCGGGGCTCGCGGAGAGCCTCCGCGCCGCGGGCGCGGGGCGCGTGCTCGACGTGGGCTGCGGAACGGGGCGGCACGTGAAGGCGCTCCTCGACGAGGGCTTCGACGCCTTCGGCGCCGACGCGTCCGATGCCATGCTCGCAAAGGCGCGCGATCACGTCGGCGACGGCGAGCGCTTCTTCTCCTGGCGCCTCGGCGAGCCGCCGCCCGAGAGCGTTCGCGACGCGGCGCCGTTCGACGGGATCATCGCGCTCGGGAACGTGTGGACGCTGCTCTCCGACGCGAGCGACGTCGAAGCCGCCGGGGCCGCGCTGCGCGAGCTCGTCGCGCCGTCCGGGCTCGTCCTCCTCGGGCTCAAGGCGGTCGCGGTCCGGCGCGAGACCGGCGATCCCTATCTGCCGCTCCTGCGCCGCACGCACGAGGGCGAGGCGATCTTTTTCGTCCGCTTCGTGGACTTCGCGCTCGAGGCGGACGAGTTGTGCGACTTCCACATGACGGTCCTGCGCGGCGACGCCGCGTCGGAGGCGCCCGAGGCTCACCTGCACCGCACGTCGCGCTGGCGCGTGTGGAACCCCGAGTCCCTGCGGGAGTCCCTGCAACGCGCCGGCTTCGCGGACGTGCGCGTCAGCGCGCGGCTGGACGACCCGGACGCTCCGCCGACCGGCGAGGACGTCTTCGTCCACGCCCGGGCCTCGCGGTCCTGAGCCGACGACGTCCTACGGGTCGATGCGCCGCGCGGGCCGGACGCCCACGGCGGCGTCCGCGAAGTCCGGCGGCTCCTTCCTCCGGTAGCTCATACGCGCGTATTGCGCCGTGCCGAAGTACGAGCCGCCCCGGAAGATCCGCGTGGCCGTTCCAGCGGGTTCGCGGACGGGATCCACGGCTCGCATCGAGACGAAGCCCTGCTCGTAGCCGTCCCAGCACCACTCCCAGACGTTTCCGATCACGTCGTGCAGACCGAACGGGTTCGGCCGGTACGTCCCCACCGGAGCGTGGATTCCATAGCCGTCGTCCCAGGCCTCGTACTCCCACGTGCTCGACCCCACTTTGCGACAGGCCTGGTCCATCAGGTTGGCCGCGTCGGCGAGGTCGTTCTTGTCCTTCCCCGTCCACCACGCGGTCCTCGTCCCCGCCCGCGTCGCGAGCTTCCACTGGGCCTCCGTGGGGAGCGACAAGTCGAGGCGCCAGAGAACCGTCTCGCAGTCGCTCCAACTCACCATCTCGACCGGGTGCCGCAGGTCGTGGCCCTGTTGAACGCCGATGCCCGACGTCGGGCCGTAGATCGAGGGGTTCTCGCCGGTGAACCGCAGCCACTGTCCCTGGGTCATCTCGTACTTCGAAACGAAGAACGGCGAGACGGAGTAGGGACGCTTGGCGACCGACTCTCCGCCGGGGATCAGGACGAATACCAGCCCCGTCTCCTCCGTGAGGATGAGCTCGTCCTCCCAGTCCCGCTCCGGCACCTCGCCGCTCGCGACGTGCGCGAGCTCCCACAGGCCGGACGCGGGGTCGCGCCCGATGGGGAGCAGCCCGATCTGGGGGCGGAGCTCCAGCCCTCCGTAAGCCGGACACTCCGCGCGGTCGGCGATCGACGCGGTCGCCTCGTTCCACCGCGCCTTGGCGTCCTCGCCCGTCAGGGTCAGCTCCTCGATGCGCTCGGCGGCGGCCAGGCGTCGCTGGATCCCCCAGCCGAAGCCGGGCGAAACGCCGGTGACGTATCCCGTTCCCTCGTCGGCGAAGGTCTCGATCTCGCGCACGAGCTTCTCCAGGAGCGCGTGCCAGCGGGCGTCCTCGGCGCGCGCGAATCGGTACGTGCGGCGAGCCGAGACTTCCTCCTCGAGCCTCGCCACGTGCGCCGCGCCCTCGGCGATGTTCGGCAGGGCCTTCACGCGTGCCGCCTCCACGTTGGCCTGGAGCCGCGCGAGCTGACCCTCGTAATGCTCGCGCTCTTTGGGTCGCGCCGCTTGAACGGCGTCGCGGCTCGCTTGGAGCGCGTCTTCGTCGAGTCCGATTGTGAACAGAGCCCAGGCGAGGGCGTCGTGGGCCGGCGCGCCATCCCCTTCACCGGCGCGATCCACCGCCGCCCGCGCCAGCGCGAGGCCCTCCGCCTCGCGGCCGTAGGTCGTGCGACCGGGTCCCGCGAGCTGCGCGGCCCAGCTACACAGGACGTTCACTTTCTCGGGCAGCGAAGCCGCGTCGAGCTCGAAGGCCGGTACGCTCGCCTTGCCCTCCCGCACCGCCTGGGCACGACGCAGCGACGCGAGCCCCGCCCGGAGGAACTCCAGCTCCTGGAAGCGCGGGTGCGTGCGCCGGTCCTCTTCGCGCTCCTCGTCCGACAGCGGCAAGGCGCGGGCGCGGAGCGCCGCGAGCTGCGCGTGGTGGCCGGGCTCCCCCCCATCGCTCGTCTCGAGGCCCCGGACCAGCTCGTCGGCGCGCTCCAACCAGTCGCGCAGCGGTTCCTTCTTCCCCGGCACCATGGGCCACAGCGCGTCGACTTCCGCTTTGAGATCCGCGAGCTCCTGCGCCGCGGACAGCCGCAAGACGGCGTCGCGCTCCCGATCCGCCTCGACCGCGGCCGCCATCGCGTCGCGCCCGAACTTGGCGGACACGATGGACGAGACGACCAGAATCGCGCCGATCAAGGCGATCGAGGAGACCAAGGCGCGGTGCCGGTTCGCGAACTTCCGCAGCCGGTAGGCGGCGCTCGGCGGGCTCGCAAGGACCGGCTCGTCGCGCAGGTGCCGGCCGAGGTCCTCGGCCAGATCGCTGGCGGAGGCGTAGCGCCGGTTGCGATCCTTCTCGAGCGCCTTCAGCGTGATCCAGTCCAGGTCGGCCCGCAGCTCTCGGGAGAGACTCTTGAGATCCGTGTTGCGCCGCTCGGCGGTCGTCGTCGACTCACCGCCGCGCGTCGAGACGCGCGTGCTCGGCTTCGAGGGAGGTTCCTCGCAGATCGTGCGGACCATCTGATCGAAGCCGCGGGCGCGAAGATCCAGAGGCCTGACGCCGGTCAGGAGCTCATAGAGGACCGAGCCCAGCGCGTAAACGTCCGTGCGCGTGTCGATGTCCAGCCCGTTCCCCCGGACCTGCTCGGGAGACATGTAGTCGGGCGTTCCGACCAACTGGCCGACGGCCGTGAAGAGCGTCTGCTCGGTGAGTTGCTGGCCGACGGCCTTCGCCACGCCGAAGTCGATGATCTTGACGCTCGGCTGACCGTCCTCAACCTCGACGAGGATGTTCGCCGGCTTCAGGTCCCGGTGGATGATCCCCTTCTGGTGCGCGTGGTGCACGCCGAGACAGGCCTGTTGGACGAGCTTGATCCGCTCGTTCGTGCCGAGCCGTTCCCCGTCGCAGTAGTCGGTGATCGGAGAACCCCTGACGAACTCCATCACGAAGTACGGCCGCCCGTCGGACGTCATGCCGCCGTCGAAGATGCGGGCGATGTGGGCGTGATCCATGAGCGCCAGTGCCTGACGCTCCGCGTCGAAGCGGGCGAGAACGGCCTTGCTGTCCATGCCCGGCTTGATCAGCTTGAGCGCCACCTGACGCCGGACCGGGACGCGCTGCTCGGCGCGGTAGACCACTCCGAAGCCGCCCTCGCCGATCTTGCCGAGGATCCGGTAGCCGCCGATGGTCTCCGGCTCCGGTCGCTCCGGAGGAGGGGGCAGCTCGACGCCCGCCTCGGGAAGCGCGGCCTCCGCGTCGACCCCCGCGGCCAGCAGTCGCTCGAGCTCCTCGCGCAGATCGCGGTCGTCGCCGCAACGCTCGTCGAGGAACCGCTCGCGCGCCTCCGGCGGGAGCGCGTCCGCCGCGAGGTAGAGCTCCTCGAGGCGGTCGAAGTCCGGGGAGCTCACGAGCTCTCCCGCGATCCGCTCATCCGCGCGTACAACCACGCGCGGGCGAACTTCCAGTGCCGCTTGACCGTCATCTCGTGAACGCCGAGGGCGTCGGCGGTCTCGCGTACGCCCAGACCGGCGAAGAAGCGGAGCTCGACGACCTGGGCGCGCACCGGGCTCTCCGCCGACAGCTCGTCGAGGGCTTCCTCGAGCGCGAGAACGTCGAGCTGCTCCAGGCCCGGCTGAATCGCGCGCGCGTCGACCACGGCGGACAGCGTCGTCCGTTCCGCGAGCCCGCCGCGCTTCTGCGCGTTGCGCGCCCGCGCGTAATCGACGAGGACCCTGCGGATGATCCTCGCCGCGATGCAGAAGAAGTGCGCGCGGTCCCGCAGGTTCGAGCCGCGCTGACGCGTCAGCCGCAGGTAGGCCTCGTTGACGATCTCCGTCGGGCACAGCGAGTCGCCGGGCCGCGCGCCGTGGATGTACGCGGCCAGCCCGCGCAGCTCGTCGTAGATGAGCGGATAAAGGCGGTCCTCCGCACCGGGAACGCCCTCCAGGGAATCGGCGATGAGACGGGTGAGCGAGCTCTCCCCTTCGCCGGACGCGGGCAAGTCGTCCTGGCTCACCCGGCCATCGTACCAATCCGGGCCGTCGGCCACGGCGAAGCCGCCCGGGCGGCCGGATGGTGCTTCGTCGACTCTTCGGGCGGGAGCTGAGCGCAGCCCAAGGGGCGCGGAGATTGCGAGCACCCTTGCGAAAAGGGCTCTCCGCGCCAGCAGGCTCACCGGTTAGTAGTCCCACCGCGGCCCTGGCCGCGCCCGCGGCGCGCGGGCTTCCGACCCGTCGCCTCTGGATCGCTTCGCTCCTGGCCTGCGCGGTCCTGTCGGTCCTTTCGGCGGGTCAGATCTACCTGCGTCGCTCGCTGGCCGGCGATCTGCCGTCGCTTTCGAACCAGCTCCTCTTGAACTTCGTGGCGTGGCTGCCCGTGGTCGCCGTGCTGACGAACACGAACGCGAAGGGGTTCTTCGCGCTGGCGAGCTCGATCGGCGAGGCGGTTCTGGATCCGGCTTCGGCGGACGACTAGGAGCCGCCGATCTCCAGCGCGTGCGCCTGCGAGACCTGCCCGACGAAGCTCGTCGGGTCGGCGGCGACCCCTTGCAGCACGTAGAGACCGAAGACCGTCGGGTCCGTCGGAATCGCGACGGAGAAGCTGGCGGGCAGCGCGAACACTCCGAACGGGCAGCCGAACGGCTTGGTCGGGTCGAAGGCCAGCGCGCCGAACGGGGCGAGGAGCACGCTGCCGGGATGAGCGGAGAAGAAGAGGGTTGCAAGCCAGCTTCCGGGTCCTTGGAAGTCGAGCGTCGCCGTGCTCCCCGGCTCGAGCGTCCCCACCACCTGGAAGTCGAGCAGCGTGCTTTCGTGCGCTCCCATGTCGACCACCAGCACCCCGTCGAGGTCGCCGTCGAGAAGACGGGGCTTCCCGAGGAGGTCCGCGCCCAGCGGGAGATCCGCCGGCGAGCCGGCGTCCACGCACGGCGAGCCGGTCTGCAAGGTCCAGTCGTCCAGCGACGGGTCCGCGAAGAGCGGTTCCACGTCCAGGTTCCCGACGCCCGGCCAGCCTCCCGCGACGTCGCTGTGCTCGACGACGAGCGTCCCGCTGCCGTCGAAGATCTCGTCGGGGCCGCCGAGCGGCGCCTGGTTGCCCCAGACCACGCAGCTCTCCACTCTGCAACCGTAGGCGGTCGCATCGAAGTGGAGCCCCGCACCTCCGCCCGTCGGCTTGGAGGTCCCCGCCACGTTCTCCGTGAGCGTGCAACGGAGGATCGTCACCGACGCGTTCTCCACGTAGACGCCGGCTCCATCGCCGTCGATCGAGCCGCGCGCGTGCGAGTTGCGGGCGATCAGGCAGTCGCGGAGCTCGACCTCTGCGTTCAAGATGCGGACGCCGCCCATCGCGTACTCGACGCTGTTGTCGAGGATCGAGCAGCGCTCGACCAGGCCACCCGTTCCACCGGACATGTCGAGGCCGGGCTCCCAGTAGCTCGAGGAGTTGCCCTGGATGAGGCAGTCCCGCACGACCGAGGACCCGTGGCAGCGCAGCCCGCCGCCGTTGTGGCCGGAGATCGTGTTCCGTTCGATCAAGGACTCCTGACCCAGGCTGTAGACGCCGAACCACTCCGTGAAGTTGTCCTCGATCTCGTTGTCCGCCACGATCAGGCGATCGCCGGTGGAGTAGATCCCGCCGCCGTAGGCGGCGAAGGCGTCGTTCTCGCGGATCACGTTGCGACGGATCTCCACGTCGTGCCCCGAGGTCCAGATCGCCGCTCCGTGGTAATCGGTGTGGTTGTCCCGGAACTCGTTGGCGAGGATCACCGAGCCGTCGCCCGTCGTCGCGAGCGCTCCGCCCTCCCAGCCGTCGTTCTCCTCGAAGACGTTGCCCTCGACGTGCGTTGCCGCGCCGGTCGCGACCAGCGCGCCGCCACGCCCGTCGATGTATGTGCAGAGGTTGCGGCGAAAGGTGTTGTTCTCGAAGACCGTGCAGACCAAGCCAGAGACGGAGACCGCTCCGCCGTCGTATCCGGCCGTGTTGTCCTCGAAGAGGTTCCCGCGGACCTCGACGGCGCTGCTCCAGGCCGTGATCGCGCCGCCGGTCTGATCCGCGTAGTTGCCGCGGAACTCGTTGTCGAGGATCCGGACGTCGGACCCGCCGTCGCAGAGGACGCCGCCGCCGTCGTCGTACGCTCCGCTCACGACGCCGAAGCCCTGCAGCGTGCAGTCGGCGTCGTTGACGAAGGTCACGACCGAGCCGTAGCCGAATCCCACGAGCAGGGTGTCGGCGGCTCCGCCGGTGCTCCTAAGGACGACGTCCTTTCCGGAAACGACGATTCGCTCGACGTACGTTCCCGGATCGACGGCGATCTCGTCGCCGTCCTGCGCCGCGTCCACCGCGTCCTGCACCGTCGGATACTCCTGCGGCACCATCAGGACGTCGGCGACCGCCGGAAGCGCGAGAGCGTGGAGCGCAGCGGCCAGACGAGCGTTGCGTGCGAAACAAGATTGCGAGCGCTTCATGAGCGGCTCCTCGGGCAAGAGACCTGGCTGTCAGCAGGATCCGTCCTTCACAGCGTGGAACGGTCCGGACCCGAGCTCCATGCGCAGTTCTTCGCAGAGGCCGCGTTTCGGCGGGACGGGTCGCCCGGCGGCGAGCCCGCCCCGTCGCGCGGTCGCGGGAAGCCGCCTAGCAAGGATCGGCGTTCGGCAGGACTCCCCCGCCGCCGCCGCCCCCGCCGCCGTCTCCATTCCCGCCGCCGCCGCCACCCGGGCCCGTGCACGGGTTGGCGAAGTTGAAGATCTCGCCGGCGCCGGCGCTCGTGTAGCTCACGCGGTGGAGCTCCTTGCCCTCGCGTTGGAGGACGATCTCGTCGCCCTTGTTGCCGAGCTTGACCTCGGAGTTCTTGGGGAGGACGAAGCGGCGCGTCGCCCCCGGGGTGAGCACGCCGCCGAGAGGCTCGACGCCGCCCTGTTTGTCGGCCACGGTGAAGCCGACGAGCGACGTGGCCTCGGTGCCGGCGTTGGTCACTTCGATCCACTCGTTGCCGGCGTCCTGCGCGGCCGCGTTCGGCTGGGCCGCGCTGACGTAGACGCAGGCTTCGGCGAGCTCCTGGCCGTCTCCGCCCCCGTCGTCCGTGTCCGCCGCCGCGCCGACGAGGCCGCCGGTGACGTCGTGCATCCACGCCAGGTAGGGCGCGGTGCGCGTGTAGATCCCGCCGTCGCCGCAGCGCACCTCGGAGGAGAAGGCCGCCCGCGAGGTCACCCCCGCGAGGCGGAAGGTGTCGTCGTCGAGATGGATGTAGCAGGGACCGCCGCTGTCGCCGTTGCACGAGTCCTTGCCGAGCTGCTTGCGGCCCGCGTAGAGCTCGAAGGCGTCGTCGAAGCCGTGCTTCTCCTCGATCTCCTCGATCTTGTGGGGCTCGAACCCGGTCAGGTTCATCATGTCGATGTCGACGCGGCGCTTCGTGCCGAAGCCGATGTTCAGCGTCGGGTGCTCGTAGCCGAAGCCGACCAGCGACACGTTCCCCTCGGCCTGAACCTCCTCGGCGGTGGCAGGCTTCACCGGCGCGGACGTGGCGTCCTTCTTCAGCACGAGCACGGCGATGTCGTGGGACGGCACGGCCCAGGGGTCGTAGTCGGGGTGCACGTGTACCTTCTCGACCTCGACGACCTCGCCCAGGCTGCCGATCAGGCTCAGCGAGCGACCTCCGAGGTAAACCCGATCGATGTCGGGGGCGCAGTGAGCCGCCGTGACGACCACTCGTTTGTGAATCAGGACGCCGCTGCAGAACCAGGAGTCGTCGTCCCCGATGCAGGCGCAGTCGGGGAACTCGTCCACGCCGACCATCGCGCCGCCCACGATGCGCTCGTAGGCCTGGCGCGCGTCCGCGCGAGCGGTGCTCCGGGTCTCGGAATCCTCCGAGTCGTCCTCGAGCATCAGGGAGTCGACGATCTCGCGCAGCGCGTCGAGTTGCTGCGTCACCGCCTCCAGCTTGTCCTCGGTGGTTCCCTCGGTCGCGTCGCCCGCGCAGGTCGGGCAGGCGCCCTTGCGCTCCGGCGCCGCGGCTTCCGGCTCCTCGCTCGTCGCCAGCCGCGGGGCGCGGATGCCGCGCTCGCGCCGCCGGTCGCCGTGGAAGCGGATGTCCTTCGGCCCGCCGATCTGGACCGGCCGCATGCGCGTGCGGTCGCGGAAGCGCGCCTGGCGCCACTCGAACTCGTCGAGCAGGGCGAGCGGCCCGAAGTCGAGGCCGGTGAAACCACCGATCTCGGCCAACCCGACCTGATAGGTCGTGAAGTCGATCATCTGCGAGCCGTTCCAGTCCTTCCACATCTCGTTCTGCTTCATCACGAAGCCGAGCGCGGACAGGTCGTCGCCCGACGCCGTCGGGTCGCGCAGCACGACCACCTTCCAGAAGGCCGACGGAATCCGCAGCGTGCCGTCCATCTCGTCGAGCGTCGTGTAGATCGGACCGGTCAGCACGCACAGCCTCGGCGCGACGCCGCCGGCCGAGGACAGCACCCAGTCCTCGAGCGCGAGCCACTCGTCCTGGTTGAACTTCTCGTGCTGCGGCGCGGCGTTGGTGTAGTAGAAGGTCGAATCGCTCGCCGCCTGAGCCCGCGACGCCGTGTCGCCCCAGGCGACCGCCGCGCGCCGCACGAGATGGCCGCGGTCCCACGGGTTGTGCTTGTAGGCGGCCGCCCCGGTCTGGCTGCCGTGCTCGACGCGCGGGTCGAGGGCCCAACCGTCCCGCGGGACGGAGCGCCGCTTCGACACGTCGATGTTGTGCGCGGTGTAGAGCGCGAGCTTGCGGTCCTGGTGAAGCACCAGGGAGAAGTGGATGTAGTCGATCTGCTGACCGGACTGGTAGAGCTTCCCCGTGCAACGGGGCGCGGGCATCGGTACCTGGAAACCGTCTCCCAGGAAGCCGGGGTCATACGGGACGACGTAGGGCAGACGTGCCATGGCAATCCTCCTTCGGGGGGGCTGTGGGCTAGGCAAGGGCAGGCCCAGGAGAGGCCTCCTTGAGCGTTCACGCTAACCGCAAGGGGGACCCGCCGGCAATCGGGAAGAAAGGCTGCAATCGCCCGGCGGCCGAAGTCGTTTGCGGACTTCTTCCTCCGGCGGGTACGCACATCACCATCTTCTGGTCTTCGCGTGCCGCAGGACAATCACGATCGGGTGCTCACGTTCCGCCGGAGCGTCGGTTTCCTGATCGTTTCTTGACGTCCAGAGGAGAAGGACATGCGACTCGCGACTTGGACGACCTTGTTGAGCTGCGCCCTGATGCTGCCCGAAGTCGAGCGGGGCCAAACGGAAGCGCGGAGCTCGCTCTCCGATCGATACCGCGTCGAGGGGAGGAAAGTCGCCTTCCCATCGTCCGGCGCTGCGTCGCGGACCGTGGATCTCGCGGAGTTCGAGACGGCCTATCTCTCGCCGTCCGGACAGCGCCTGGTGATCTTCGATCACGAGGCCCGGAAAGGCCGCGCGTTCGATCCGCTCGGCGACGAGACTCCCTTCGCCGCCGACGCCGGGTTCAGCAGA
>JANQEJ010000010.1 GCA_028278425.1 Planctomycetota bacterium
TTCCACCCCGGCGTCGCGAGGCTCTCCTTCGCTCATTTCGCGCAATCCGACTGGCTCGCCGACCCGCGTGTCGAGCTCGTCCGGGCTTCGGATCGCAAGGGGGTCGCGAAGCCCTTCGCCGCGTCGCCGGTGTGTTTGCGGCTGGCCGAAGACGGCGCGGCGCGGTTGCGCGACCTGATCGCGCTCGAGCTCGCCGAGCCGTACCAGCGCGCGCACATCGCGCGGAGGGAGGAAGAGCTGCTCCAGCGTCTCGAGGAGAGCCGCGATCTCGTCGCCGCCGACGGCGACGTGGGCGAGCTCTTCGGCACGCGCAAAGGCGCGACGGTGTGGGTCGCCGGGGCGGGACCGACGCTCGCGCGGCACCTGGAGAAGCTGCGCGACCGTCCGGCCGACGAGCCGCTCGTCACCGTCGACGCGTGTCTCGCCCCGCTGCGCGCCGCCGGCGTGCGCGTCGACGCGGTCCTGACGATGGACAGCCACCGCGAGCACCAGCTCCCGCTCTTCGACGGCGACCTCGCCCGCTTCGCGGAAACGCCGCTCGTCTACCTGCCGGTCGTGCACCGCGACGTGCTCGCGCGCTGGCCCGGCCCGCGCCTCGCGACGTGGTTCCGCTATCCGCGCTTCGCCCGCTTCGCGCGCGAGAACCCGCGCGCCGAGCTCTGGAGCTCGGGCTCGGTCATCCACCCCGCCGTCGACCTCGCTACGCGCATGGGCGCCGCGCGCGTGATCCTCTGCGGCGTCGACCTCGCCCACGTCGGCGGGCGCACGCACGTCGAGGGCTCGCACCACGTGCGCGACCATCCGGTGGGGGACCGGCTCGGCTCGTGGGTGATGAACGGCCGCGGCGAGCGGGTGCCGTCGCTGCCCAACCTGATCGGCTACCTGCGCGATCTCGAGGGCTACGTCGCCGCGAAGCCGAGCGTCACCTTCCTCAACACCGACAAGGACGGCGCGCGCATCGAAGGCACGCAGTACGTGGAGGACGTCGATGGCTGACGATCGCGAGCTCTGCCTGCAAAGGCTCGGCTCCGCCGCGCGCGCCTTCCGCGTGGGGATGGAAGCGCAGGCCAACGAGGAGTTCGTCAGCTTCGTCGATCTCGTGATCCCGCTGCTCGGGCGACCGTCGCATGCCGAGGCAGCGCTGGAACTGGCGCCGGTCCTACCGGAGGTCGTTGCGGCCCAGCAGCGAGGTGACTTCTTGCGAGTGGCTGACCTGCTCGAGTATGAGATCGGGCCGCGGCTCTAGGTGGTCGACCCTCCACTTTTCGATGAAGTATTCGCGTGAAGGGGCGGCCGTTCACGGCGCCGACGCGCAAGCCGTTTATTCGCAGCGGGGCTGTAGCTGGCCCAGTTCTTCGAGCGCGGTGCGCTCGTCCGCGTAGAGCGTGTCGTCGATCGGCACGCAGCGCTCGAGCCCGAACCGATACAGGACCGGACCAACCTCGGGATCTTCCGGCATGGCAAGCAGGGCCGCGCGAAGGCTCGGACCGAGCTCGGTCGAGGTCGTGCTCAGCACGATCGGCTGGATCGGATGCGGTCCCCAGGACTCGATGACGCGAAGACGTTCGCGCAGGCGGGGAAAGCCACGCTCCGCCAGCGCAAGTACGTTGGAATCGATGGCGGCGAGGTCGACTTCACCGGCGAGCACGGCCCGGATGGAGGCCGCATGCGATCCCGTGCAGAGCTCCGCCTTGAAGAATCCGTTCGTCTGCCCGCGGAACGCCAGCTCCTTGCGCGCCGCGAAGTAGCCGGAGAGCGAGCACGTGTCGTTGAACCCGAAGATGCCATCGCGAAGCTCCTCGAGCCGCGACACGTCTCGGTCGGCGCGCACGATCACGTCGGAGAAGTAGTGTGGAAGGCCCTGATTCCGCGGGTCGCGGAAGACGAAGCCCACGGGCACGAGCTCCACGCTCGGCTCCGGGAGCGCGCGCAGGTAGAGGTACGAGGGAGAGCAAAGGAAGCCGAGGTCCGCCCGGCCGATGGAGAACGGGTCGTGCTCGGCATGCATCGGACCCGAGATCCGCTCGTCGCTCTCGAGTGTGGACCCTCGGCCGACAGCGCGGCTCAGATACCGCGTGACATGCTCGAAGAACTCGAAGGGAATCCCCGGCGCGAGGTAGGTGATCGCGCGCAGGGGCGGCTCTGCGAGCTCGTTCATCGGCTAAGTGTAGCGCGAGGGGGTGCGCCGGCGCTGCCAGCTCGCAATGGCCTAGCACGTCCTGAACCGAGGCCGTGCGGAGGACAGCAGCAAGAGAGAAGCCCCCCGGCCCGGAGACCGGGAGGTCCCGCTTCGCTTCAGCAGGCGGTTCAGAACCCGAAGACCAGGTCCTGAGCGTTGGTCAAGACGATGAAGAAGCCGCCGCCGCCCGAGCCCTCGAGTCGCGCGCCCTGGATGTAGGCGGGGAGACCGAGCGCGGACGGGTCGGCCGGCAGCGGGATGTTGTGCGCGCCGAGCGAGGTCGTCTCGAGGTACGGCGGGAGGATCAGGAGCTCGTGCCCGAAGAGCGGGATGCCCTGGACCGGTCCGCCGAAGCCGAAGGTGACGAAGGTCGTCAGCGAGAACGTGCCCATCGTCGGTGTGGTGCTCACGTTCGCGACGAAGGTCTCGCCCAGCACCGGCTCGGTCGAGCAGGTCAGGTCGAACGGGTTGAGGCCCAGGACGCCGTTCCGGAAGGCGCACGAGGCGGACGGCTGGGTGACGCGGTCGATCAGGTTCGTCCAGAGCTGAACGGCGCTGCCGTCGTTGATCCAGGTGTCGCCGGCCTCGTCGATCACGAAGGACGCGATCGTGCGCCCGGCGTTGCCCTGCACCATGACGGGGGTGGTCGGGTTGCCGATGTGCGCGATCTCGAAGGCCAGCCCCAGCGGGTTGAACTCGTCGCCGTCGTCGATGAAGGTGTCGTTCCAGTCCGAGTTCGGCATCGTCACGCCGGCGAACACGTCGTGTCCGCCGCTGTCGAAGAGCGTCTGCCCGGTCATGCTGATCGAGTTGGCGACGCTCACCTCGAACGCTCCCGGCAGGGCCGGGTCGCCGGCGGTCGAGCTGTCGTCCCAGTCCCAGAACGCCATCGCGACGTGTCCGTCCAGGTTGGTGACGTAGTTGATCAGGGAGCCCCACCCGCCGCTCGGAGCGGCGTTGGGGCAGTCGACCAGGACGGTGTCCCAGGTCTGCGAGAAGAGCAGCGAGTTGAAGTCGGAGAAGTTGGCCCGCCGGGTTCCGCCGGGGCTCAGCGCGAACGCCGCGGCCAGGGCGAACTGGTGCACCGTGTCGGTGTCGTAGACCAAGATGTCCGGACCGCCGGTCCCGACGTTGCCGACCATCCGGATCAGGTTCTCCCAGAGCTGGACGGCGCTGCCGTCGCCCAGCCAGGTGGGGCCGGCCTCGTCGATGACGAAGCTGGCGATCGTGAGCCCGTTGTTGCCCAGGACCATGGCGGGCGTGCTGGAGCTCCCGACGTGGCCGATGCCGAAGGCGCCGCCCAGCGGGATGAACTCGTCCCCATCGTCGTTGAAGTTGTTGTTCCAGTCGCCGTTCGGCATGGTGACGCCGACGAAGGCGGGCGACGTGTCGCTGTCGGACAGGAACAGCGTGCTCGGGCTGGTCAGGCTGAACGACGACGAGACGGACACGTCGAAGGCGGAGGAGAGGCTCGCCTCCGCGTCCCAGTTCCAGAACGACGCGACGACGCGGCCGCCGCCGTTGACGTAGTTGATCAGCGGTCCCCAGCCGCCGCTCGGCTGGGTGTTGGGACAGTCGACGACGACGACGTCCCAGCCGCCCCCGAGGAGCGTGTTGAAGTTCGAGAAGCCGGCCACCGTCGTGCCCAGCGGGCTGACGTTCGTCGCCGCGGTCGCGGCGAGGCTGTTCACCGTGTCCTCGTCGTAGACCAGGATCGTGTCGACCGCCCCGGCGATGGTCGGGGGAAGCTTCGATCGAACCGCGCCCGCGCTCGGGGCGCCGGTCGCATTGGGACCGCCCGGCACGGCGGGCGCCGGTGCGGCCTTAGCGGTCTGGTGCGGCGCCGTTCCGGGCGGGACCGCGTTGGATTGGGCTTGGGCAGTGATCAGGCTCGCGCCGGACAGACCGACGGCGAGCGCGACGGCGAACCGTCTTGCTTGCATGAATCTCCTCCTGAGCTCGCTTCCTCCCGGAAGCGGCGAAGCCGGTGGATCTCTAGGGGTGTCTTCGAGCGGCGGTCCCTCTCTGCGGACCGCCCGCTCTAATGCATCCGCGGTTTCCGCCGGGCGTTACAGGAATCCGCCGCGACACTGGAATCGCCCATGTGGGGCTTTCCCGATCACTCCTTCCCCAAACGCTTCGAGCGCGCCGGACGACGTGCTCGCGACAACCGGGATCGGGCCCCGGCTCCGGCGATCGTCGCCCTCTTTCGTGCGAGCGTCGGGCTCGCAAGCTGGTTGAGCGGTAGGGGGTTACGGCCCTGATGAGGAATGAGCAGACCTAGACGGGTGCCGCGTCCTCCCGATGCGTCCCCCTCCCGAATCCACGCGTGTCGCCAGCGCTTAGAATGCTCGGTTGGTCTTGTTTCGCGTGTTTCATCAGCACCCGTCACCAGGTCACACCGGGGGATGGCAGGCTCTTCTCCTGGCAGCGGTCTTCGCCGTCTTCTTCGCCGCGACCTGGCACGGTCGATACCTCCACGACGGCCCGATGTTCATCCACGGCCTCGAGGCCGGACATTGGTTGCACGTCCATGCCGCGTACCTTCCGCTCGCTCAGCTCCTGCGCGCCGCGCTGGGCGGGATCCCGGGCTTCGATGCCGAACGAATCCTGGGGATTCTGTCCGTCCTCAGCGGTGCGGCCATGGTCGGCCTGTCCGCCGATCTCTGCGCGCGGCTGACGGGGAACCGCACGGCGTCGCTCACCGCGGGAGCGCTCATCGGCCTGTCCCCCGTCGTTTGGCTGGCGGCGGGCATGGTGGAGATCCACGTGTTCGCCGGAGCGGGTTCCTGTCTGGCCGCCTGGTTGGCGTACGTTCTTCCGGGCAGGCCGGCATGGCGCTCAGGCCTCGCCACGTGCGTCGCGATGCTCACCCACATGACGAACGTGATGATGGCGCCGCTCTTTCTGGCGCTCGCCTTCCAGCGGGACGAGCGCGACCGCACCGTTCGCGAGATCGGGTCCGCAGCGGCGGTCGTCGTCGTTGTCGTTCTCGCCTTGAAGGCCGTCGGAGAGGCTCTTCCGCCGAAGATCGATTCTCTCGGCATCGCCTTTTCCATCTTGTTCGAGTCCCTGCTCGGCCGGGCGTCCGATCCCGGTGAGCTCGCGCGCCGTTTCGCGGAGGACTACGGGCTCGCGTGGATGCTCCTGGCACCCATGCCTTTGCTCGCGGTCCTGGTCCGCAGCCCGGGACTTCGGTTTCTCGCGGCGGTTTGCTGCGCGCTGAGCATCAGCGGTGCCCTGGTCGCGGCGGGCTACTACCTCAGCATCCTGGGTCAGTATGGTCTCGTGCTGGCTCCAGCACTGGCCATCGGTGCGGCGCTGACGATCGCGTCTCCGAAGAGGAAGAGCTTTCGCGCGGCCATCGTCGCTTCATGCCTTCTCGGGCAGGTGGCGCTCGGTGTCCCCGAGCACAAGCGGCTCTCCGCGGATCCAAGTCGTGCGTGGGCGGAGACCGTCGCGCCCCACGTCCAAGAACCGTGCATCGTCTTCTGCCTGGGCCTCGCGCGCATGATGCGGTTCGAGCAGGCGACGGGGATTCGACCCTTCAACTTCATGCCCGTGGGCGACATCGCAAGGGGGAGTCCCGACGCCGCGGTCGTCGAAGCGGTCCGACAGGCACAGGAGCAGGGCAAACGCGTCTATCTGGACGCCGACATCTTCGAAGAGGCCAGGTCCTCGCCGACGCTCTCGCCGGTCGTTCGGTCCATGGAACGCGTGCTCGTCATAGAGCAGGTCTCCGGGGCCCCGCTGTACATCGTGCGGGGGCTCAGATCGCGATCCGAGGATCCGTGAAGTCGGATTCGCTAGAGGCCTGGCCGAAAAAGGGCCACCGAGCCGCTAGAGTGCCGATGCTCTTCATTGGAAGGACATCGAAGCACCATGCTCGGAAAGAAGCCTGCTCAAAGAGAGCTGTTCCGCCCGGACAACGCGCTGCTCGGCCACGTCGGCGCGGACTC
>JANQEJ010000020.1 GCA_028278425.1 Planctomycetota bacterium
GATGGGAGCGAACGGTCTGCCTCCACCTCGTGAGGTTCCCACACCGAGGATGTCCCACTCCGCTCGCTCACGCTCGCTCCGCGGGACGTCACCAAGGAAAAACCGATGACCGCCGCCTGCGGCGGCTGACGGACAGGTTCGCTTCGCTCGCGGTCCTCACGCGTCAAAGCGGCCCGAGGACGGGCCACTCTTCCGCGGGCTCGCGCAGGGGCGCTCGCGGGGCGGCGCTGAGGGAAGCGACGACGCCGGCAAGCTCCCCCGCACCTCCGTCCCGAACGGAGCCGAGCGCCGCCCCTTCCGCATGAGCGATCCAGGCGAGAGCGTCACCGACCGCACCGCAGCGGTTCGGCGAGACCGTCACCAGAACCCTCCACCCGTACGACCTCGGCGAGACACTCACCCGCCGCAACCGTAGCGGCCCGGCGAAGGTGAGGCACGGCCGATCCTCCAAAGTCCGCGGATCCCGTGGACCGGTTCGCCGTGCCCGCTCCTACTTCCCGACCGCCAACCGGCGCGCGAGGATCTCGCTCAACTGGCCCGTGCCGAGGATCTTGTCCATGGTCGCGCGAAAGTCGTACGGCACGCGGAACCACGTCACCTTGCTGTCCTCGAGCACCGCGTAACACGCCCGGTTGTCGCCGTCCCGCGGTTGGCCCGTCGAGCCGACGTTGACGTAGTACTTGCGGCCCGGCTCGAAGTCGAACTCGTGAACGTCGGATCCGTTGAGGCCGTGGAAGCGCATCTCCTCGTCGTGGACGCCGGGCTGGTGAGTGTGGCCGGCGACGGCGATGGTGTCGAAGGAGTCGAAGATCGAGCGCAGCTTGTCCGGGTTGAGGATGCCGTCGGTGGAGAGCACGTACTCGCGCACCGGATCGCGGGGCGAGCCGTGAACGAAGAGGAACCGGCCTTCCTCGTGCCGCAGGGGCAGGGACTTCAGCCACTTCCAGCGCTGCTTCTTCTCCGAGGAGCTGTACCAGTGCGGGTGCATGCGCCGGCGCGTGTAGTCGATCGCGCCGCGCGCGTGCGGGTTGAAGTCCGAGGCGTCGCGGAAAAGCGCCTCGTCGTGGTTGCCCATCAGGCACCAGCGCGCGTGTCCGCGCACCAGGTCGACGCAGAACTCGGGGTCCGGGCCGTAGCCGACCACGTCGCCGAGGCAGACGAGGTCGCCGACGCCGGAGGCGCGGATGTGGGCGAAGACCGCCTCGAGGGCCTCCTTGTTCGAGTGCAGATCCGAGATGATGGCCAGCTTCATCGCGCGGGGAAGCCGGAGACGGCGGCTTCGATCAGGCGAGCGCGCACGTCCGCGAGCGATCCGCGAATGGTCGCGCCGGCGGCCTTTGCGTGGCCCCCGCCGCCGAATTTCTTCGCCAGAGCGTTCACGTCGTAGTCGCTCTTGCTGCGCGCCGACAGCTTGCACACGCCCGGCTCGCGCACGCGCAGGAAGAGGACCACCTCGACGGTCCCCACGGCGCGCAGGATGTCGAGCACCGGATCGCCGTCCTCGAGCGCCGGGACGCCGTCGACGCGCTCGAGCGGCAGGTCGACCACCGCGAGCCGGCCGCCGGCGAAGTATTCCGTGCGGCTCAGGAGCGCTCCGATCGCGTGCGGCTCGCCCGCGCCGGTCTGCTGGTAGATGGCGTCGAACAGGTCGTTAGGCACGACGCCCGCGGCGATCATCTCCGCCGCGGTGTGCAGCGTCTCGGCGTCGGTGTTGCTGTAGCGGAACCAACCGGTGTCCGTCACGAGCGACGTGAAGACCGCGCGCGCCATCTGGACGTCGGCCTCGACGCCGAGGAGGCGCGCGATGCGGTAGACCAGGATGCCCGTGGCCGACGCGGACACGTCGACGAAGGCCTCGTCCCACCACGGATCCTCGTCGGGCTCCGCCGGGGGATGGTGGTCGATGACCATCTTCTTCGACGGCGCCGCGGCGAGGGAGTCCGCGAGCTTCCCGGCGCGGGAGAGCACGTTGAAGTCCAGGAGCACGCACACGTCGTGGGCCGGGACGTTTGCGCCGTCGAAGACGGTGTAGGGTCCCTCGCTCAGGAGGTACTCGAAGTGCCCGGCCGGCGGGTCGGGATTCAGGATCACGACCTCCTTGCCGAGACTGCGCAGCACCTGCGCGAGCGCGCCCTGGGCTCCGACGCAATCGCCGTCGGGACGCTCGTGTCCGATCAGGAGGAAGGAGTCCGCGGAGCGGAGCAGCTCCAGCGCGCTTCGCTGCGCGTCGGTGAGATCGGTCGAGCTCGGGTGCATGGGCGAATCAGTTTACGGCGGACCGGGCGGGAAACCGAATCACCGCGCGGCCGTCGACCCACACTCCTACGACCGAACCGCCGCCGCCGGTCAGCTCCTCCAGAATCGGACGCCGGCGGCGGCCCGCGACGCGGAACGCGACGAAGTCGGCGCACGTCCCGCGTGCAAGCCGCCCCAGCTCCCGCGCGAAACCCAGCGCGCGGGCGCCGCCGGTGGTCGCCATCGCGAACACGCGCTCCGGCGAAAGCCACGGCGCCGCGGCGCGGGCGAGGGCCATCTCGCGCCGCAGGTCGAGGTCGTCGTTGCTGGCGAGCGAATCGGTGCCCAACGCGATCGGGACGCCCGCGCGCAGGTAGCGCCGCCACGGGAAGGGCTCGCGGCCGAAGAAGGCGTGGGTGCCCGGACAGTGGACGAGCGTGCATCCGGCGCGCGCGATGCGGGCGGGCTCGCCGCGCGCCGGCAGATTGCCGTGGACCAGCGAGGTGCGCCGGTCGAGGAGGCCCGCCTCCGCGAGCAGGTCGAGCCCGCGCCGCCGCGGCGAAGGCGGCAGCACGGCCGCGAGCGGGCCGCGTCCGCGCTCCAACCAGTCGATCTCCTCGCGCGTCTCCGCCCAGTGCACGGTGGCCGGAAGCCGCCGCCGCCGGCGGAGCGATCGAACGCCCGCAAGAAGCGCGGCGCTCGTCGTGAACGGCGCGTGCGGCGAGACGCCCTCGGCGCGCCGGGCGCGGCGTGGAAGCGCGCGGCGCACCCCGTCGAGCGCGCCGGCGGTGCGGGAGGGATCCCACGCGTCGAGCACCTCGCGGTAGAGAACCGTCCGCGGCGCGGGAGCCGCGGCCGGACCGGCCCACGCACCCGTCGAGTCGACGTCCCCCACCGCGGTCGTGCCCGTCTCGACGCAGCGCGCCGCGCCGCGCGCCGCGTCGGCGGCGAGCTGCCGCGGGCGGCGCGCGCTCCGCCGGCGCAGGAGCTCGCCGACCCAGCGCACGAAGCCTCCGCTCCGGGGAAGCGCGCCGGCCAGACCGGTCAGGTCGAGGTGCGCGTGCGCGTTCACCAGGCCGGGCGCCAGCACGCAGTCGTCGAGCTCGACGCGCCGCGCCCCGGCGCGCACGGCGCGCCGGCACGCGGACGGCGACGCGAGCACGCGCGCGACGCGGCCGCCCTGCACCAGAAGCCCGCCCGCCTCGACGAGGCGATCGGCGTCGCACAGGAGCAGCGGCGCTTGGAACAGGACGGTCGTGCTCATGGGGCCTAACGAGAAGCGGCCCTCCGCCGGGCTTCGGGGGAGGGCCGCGTTGTCCGGACCGGACGGAGCTCAGTCGGGGAGCGTGTTGATCGTGATCTCCGTCACCGACTTGAAGAACTCGAACTCGGGCTCCGTCGTGTCGTAGATGATCGCGTAGCGGAACATGTTCGGCCGCAGCGCGGGATCGGCGAAGTAGCTGTTCAGCTCGGAGGGGTGCTTCACCCAGCCGGTGAGCGACCCCGGGAAGACCTGCGCGTTCGGGCCCTCGAGGGTCACGTCGCAGAAGTCGTCGATGTCCACGATCGCGCGCGCGCCCTGGAAGCGCACCACCATCGGCGCCTTGTCGAGATCGTTCCCGAGGGCGGCCTCCAGGGAGACGCCCGGGAAGAACGGGTTGTCGCCGCGGTAGGAAACCTGCCCCATGAACGGGCCGCTGTCGGCCAGCTCGAGCAGCATGTCCCACCCCAGCGTCGTCGTGGGCGGCAGGTCCGGGTCGTTGTCGTCGAGGAAGTTCAGAATGAAGAAGTTCCCCTCCGGCTTGATCCAGCAGGACTGGGAGCCGTTGCGCCCGGAGGGTCCGACCGTGATCGACGTCCACTCGCCGGCCCCGATCACGTCGCCGGGGGTCGCGCCGACCGCCGCCAGCGCCGCGGTGTTCGGGTCGATCTTGTCGGCTTCCTGGTCGGGATCGAGCAGCGGAGGAACGGTCTCCAGGCGCAGGAGCCCCGCCCCACCGTCGCCGCCGAAGGAGCCGCCGGTGCCGAAGCCGCCGTCGCCGCCGGAGATGTTGATGCGTCCCGGGACGTTCGCGATCTGGATCAGGCGCGACTGGATGAGCGCCGATCCGCCGGCGCCGCCGCCGCCCGCGGTCACCTCGGTCACGCCGCCGGTGGATTTGCTGCCGCCCTGCCCGCCGCCGACGTCGACGACGCCGTCGACGATGACGCGGCGTCCGGCCTGGGCCTGCAGGCCGCCGCCGCCGGAGCCGCCGGCGGAGCTGGAGTGCTGGGTGTACTTGGTGATGTTCGCGGGACCGCCGCCGAAGACGGTCTGGCAGTCGAAGAAGACCTGACCGTTGCTGGTCGTCCCCTGGATGTGGCTTCCGCCGCCGCCGCCGCCGGGGCCGCCGTGGAGGAATCCGTCCTCCGGGCTCAGAAGGCGCTGCGGACTGTCGGGGTCGCTTCCGATCCCGAGGTCGAAGTCGCTGGCGAGCCCGCCCATCACGTCGGGGGGCTCGGGGGCGAGGGCTCCCGCTCCGCCGATGGGAACGTTGATCCCGTTGCCGCCGTCCAGACCGAAGGCACCGCCGGCCCCGACGCCGCCCTTCATCTTGGAGGTGCAGATGAAGATCTTGTCGAAGTCGATCCCCGAGATGTCGGTCGGATCCACGGGCAGGTGAGCGATGGTCTCGTCGAAGAACGGCGTCGCCGGGTTGTCGACCGCGAGGGCCTGCGGCCAGGCGAGGCCGCCGTCACCGCCTCCGAACGTGCCCGTCGGGGCGAGCAGGTTGTCGGACACGTCCGAACCGGGCTGCCCGTTCAGCTCGGGGAGCGTCGGAGCCGGCGGCTGCGGGGGCGGCGGCACGACCGTGCCGGGCGTCCCCTCGAAGTTGACCCAGGTGGTCAGCCGGCCGCCGTCGCCGCCCAGGCCGCCGGAGGGTCCGGCCGCCGGAGCGGTGGCGCCGAAGATCTCGTCGTCGGCGTGGACGCCCGCATCCCCGCCGGAGGCGTCGACGACCCCCTGGATGGCCATCTCGCCGCGGGCGAAGAGGCGCGCGGGCTGCGTACCCTCGAAGCGAAGCACCGAGCCCGAGTTCATCTTGATCGTCGAGAACTCGAAGATGCCGTCCGTCACCGGAGGCGGCGTGAAGGTCATCCCGTCGAACACGGCGTCGATCACGTTGGCCGGGTTGAAGATCGCGGGGTCGGTGATCCCCGAGAAGTCCTCGAAGTCCGTGTTGAGCGTCACGAGCTGGCCGGCGTCCAGGGCGAGCGGGCCGAGCTCGCCGCTGCCGCCGCCGAGGCCGGGGAGCAGCTCGCCCACGCCGCCGCCCCAGATCGCGCCGGAGGCGTCGATCTGCTCGTTGATCGCGGTGTTGAACTCTTCCCTGATCTGGAGGGCGCCGAAGGGGACGAACTCGGGCGTAAAGGTGACGATTCCCGCGTTCCCGAGGGAGTTGCCCCCGAGGTCCGCGATCGCGGGCGGCATCTCGACCACGATCTTGCGCTTGTTGACCGGGTCGGATCCGGCGGAGGGGAAGCCGAGCGTGCTCTGGAAGGTGACCACCGTCGAGAGCGCGTCCTGGTCGAGGTCGATCGCGAACGTGCCGAGGATCAACTGCTGATCGGACGGATCGCTCGTGATGCCGTCCGGATCGATCAGGACCCGCAGCGTGTTCGACACGCCGGTCACGGGGTTGACCAGCGTGGCCGGGTTCATCAGGTCGTCGAAGGTGATCGTGATGTCCGAGGACCGGAAGATGTCGACCTCGCCGTCCGCGAGGACCCCGAGCTCGAAGTCGTTCGGGTCGCCGGTGACCGGGTCGTACCCGATGACCTTGTCGACCGTGACCGTCGCGGTGGGCGCGCCCGGCTTGGCGTCGAGGATCCCAAGGGACGCCTCCACCGTGCAGAGCATGCGGTGGCGGTTCGGCGCGCCCGAGGCGCTCTCCACGAAGGGTCCCGAGGGGCCGTCTTCGACGAGACCCGGAAGCTTGATCGTGTACGTCACGCCCTCGGACAGCCCGAACACCGGCGCGCCGCTCGAGTCGAACGTCAACTTCGGCCGGTACACGACCACGGTCGGGTCGCTCGGCTCCACGAAGCGGTCGGCCGGGGGGGTCTTGCCGGTGGAGTCCGTCACCTGGATCGTGAAGACCGTCAGCGAGCTCTCGGCGACGGGGCCGCTGAATCCGATCCGGAGCTCGCCGTTGACGAACACGTCCTGGATCCCGCAACTGATCTGGCCGACGCCCCCGGGGCCGCTCCCGGTGCAACCGAGCGAGCAGGAGACGATGAGGAGGGAACCGCCGCCGGATCCGCCCCCGCCCGCGCAGGCGGCGGCGCCTAGGGTCAGGCCGAAGAGGAGGGACGCCAAGAGCTTGTGCTTCATGGGAAATCGGTGGATGCGTGGCTTCTGGGGGCGACGTCCGCCTGCCCGTGGAGCCCGGGCTACCCGCCTGGCCTCGGGGAGACGACGCCGGAAATCGGAGTTCCGGCGGGGACCGGCGAAGCGGGTGGTGAGAAGGGCTCCTGGACGCCTGAACGGCGCAATATAGAGGTCGCGCTCGAGGGGTCGCCAGGATTTTCCCCGCGCCCCCCCGGCCCCCACTCAGCGACGACCGCCTTGCACGAATCAAACCCCGTTCCGGGCCTCGGCGAGGCCTCGGGCGAGCCTCCGGCGGGCCCGCCGCGTGCGCAAACGCACGGCGGACGTGCCGGTCCGCACGCGCGCGGACCGCGGCCGGACAGACCCCGCCGTCAGTCGGGCAGGACCCGGATCTCGACGTCGGTGACCCCGGTGATCCCGGCGAAGGCGGCCTGGCTCGTGTCGAAGACGATCTGGAAGCGCACGACGTTCGGGCGCAGCGACGGCACGGCGAAGAAGGTGTCGAGCTCCGCGGGGTGCGCGACCCAGCCGGTGAGCGAGCCCGGCTCGATCGAGGCGTCGGGTCCCCGCAGGACGAGGTCGCAGAGGTCGACGGCCGGGTCGATCCGCCGCGCCCCCTGGAAGCGGACGACGAGCGGCGCCGAGCCGAGCGCGGTGCCCCACTCCTCCTCCAGGGAGAGGGCGGTGAGCTCGTTCTCGCCGCGGTAGGACTGCGGGGCGAGCCCCGGCGTGTCGAACAGGACCTTCAGGTCCCAGCCGAGCTCCTCCGCGTCGTCGGCGGCGAGGTCGAGCAGGAAGAAGTTCCCCGCCGGCGCGAGCCAGCACGACTGCGCGCCCGAGAGCGCCCCCGGACCCGCGGTGACGGGCTGCCACGCGCCGATCGAGACGACGTCGCTCAGCGTCGCGCCCACCGCCTGGAGCGCGGCCTCGGTCGGGAGGATCTTCGGCGCTTCGGTCGCGAGCGCCGGCGGCGGGTCCGCGAGGGTCTCGATGCGGAGGATCCCCGCGCCGCCGTCGCCCCCGGAGGAGCCGCCGACGCCCTCGCCGCCGGGGCCGCCCGAAACGTCCAATCGACCGGGGATGCTCGCGATCTGCACGGTCGGCGCCTGGAGGAGCAGAGCCCCGCCCGCGCCGCCGCCGCCGGCGGTGACCCGCGTCTCGAACGAGCTCGGGTCGCGACCGCCGCCCGCGCCGCCCGAGGCGTCGCAGACGCCGTCGACGCGCAGCCGGCGCCCCGCCTGCACCTGGGCGCCGCCGCCGCCTCCGCCGCCGCCGGGACCGGAATGCTGCACGTAATCGATCAGGACGGCAGGGGCGCCGCCGGCCGTGAGCTGGCACTGGCTCGGGAACGGCGACCCGCCGCTCCTGCTCTCCGCGACGTGCGCGCCGCCGCCGCCGCCGCCGGCGCCTCCGCGCAGGAAGCCCGTCGCGGGATCGAGCTGCTTCACGGCCGCGGTGATGGCGAGATCCACCGTCGTCCCGGGCGCCACGGTGGGCGGCTCGAGGGACGGGATCGCGCCGAACAGCGGGTTGTTCACACCGGCGGTGCCCGAGAGCCCGTGGGCGCCGCCGGAGCCGACGCCGCCCTTGAGCCGCGTCTCGCAGAGCACGGTGCTGAACACGAGCCCGCTGATGTCGGTCGGATCGACCGGCAGGTGGAACCCGGGGTTCGCCGGGTTGGCCTGAGGCCAGTGCGGCCCGCCGGCGCCCTGGCCGCGCAGCTCCTGCGGGTCGAGCTGGCTCGGGAAGGCGATCCCCTGGCCGGGCGCTCCGTCCAATTCGGCGAGCGTCGGGTCGTTCGGGTTGTCGACGCCGCCGATCGCGAGGAAGGCCTCGCCGTCGGGAAGCGCGCCGCCGCGGCCGCCCGCGCCTCCCGCCGGACCCGGCGCGCCGCCGGCGCCCCCCGCCACGGAGAGATCCGCGTGGATCGCGGCGCTCCCTCCGGCGACGTCGAGCGTGCCGAAGAGCGTCGCCTCGCCGCGCACGTGGACGCGCGCCGGCTCGGGACCCTCGAAGCGCAGCGTCGCGCCGTCGGCCACGTGCAGCGAGCTGAACTCGAAGACGCCGCCGACCGCGGGCGGAGCCGTGAAGTCCTGGCCGTCGAAGCTCGCGCCGATCGCGGACGCCGGGTCGAACACGGTCGCGTCGGAGACTCCGGAGAAGTCCTCCAGGTCGGTGCGGAGAACCAGCTCGTCGCCCGCGGCCAGAGTCAGCGGCCCCAACCGGCCTGACGAGCCGCCGGAACCGAGCGCGAGCATGCCGCCGCCCCACGCCGCTCCGGTCGCGTCCGTGTCCTCGGCGAGCTGCGTGGCGAAGCTCTCGGCGAGAGTCACCTCCTGGAAGGCGATCTGCTGCGGCGTGAAGACGACCAAACCGGCGTTCTCCAGCGGGTTGCCGCCGAGGTCGACGATCGCCGCGCCGAGGCTCACGACGATCTTGCGCGGCTTCAGCGCGTCGCTCCCCGACGACGGGAGATCCTGCGACGGCGTGAAGACCACGGTGGTCGCGATGGCGTCCTGGTCGAGGGCGATCGAGAACGCGCCCGGGATCTCCTGCTGGTCGCTCGCGTCGACCACGTCGCCGTCTGGGTCGACCCGCACCGTGATGCTCGGCGACGTGCCCGCGACCGGGTTGACGAGCAGGGCGGGGTTCATCAGGTCGTCGAACCGGAAGCGGATCGACGTGTCGCTCGCGACGTCGACCGCGCCGCCGGCGGGGACGCCCGTCTCCTTCCCGATCACCTCGCCGGTCACCGGATCGAGCACGACCTTGTCGACCGTCACCGTCGCGACCGGCGCTCCCGGTTGGACGTCCAGGACGCCGAGCGACGCCGACACCGTGCAGAGCAGGCGGTTTTGGTTGGGCGTGCCGTCGATGCTCGTCACGAAGGGCCCCTCGGGATCCTGGGTCAGCCCCGGCAGCTTGATCTCGTAGACGCTTCCCGAAAGGAGCCCGAAGGTGGGCGCGCCCGACGAGTCGAAGCTCACCAGCGGCCGGAAGATCAGGGTCTCGGGCGAAGCGGGGTCGACCAGGTACTCCCCGTCGGGGGTCTTGCCCGCGGCGACCTCGGTCACCTGGAAGGAAAACGCGCTGGCGGAGTCCCCGGCGACCGGCTGGTTGAAGCGGATGCGGACCTCGCCGTTGACGAAGACGTTCTGGATCCCGCACGAGAACTGCCCGCCGGCGCTGCTGCAACCGAGGTTGCACGAAACGATCTCGAAGGTGCCGCTGCCCGACGACGAGCCGCCGCACGCGCCGAGCGCCAGGGGAAGGCCCAGGCCGAGGGCCGTCCCCACGAAGCCTGCCAACTTCATGGTCTAACCTGCCTTTTCCCGTCCCGCCGGGCCTGCCAACCCGGGGAACGCCTGCGTTGGATGGCGCGCGAATGCGCGCGCCGCTTATTGAGGATCCGCGAGGATCGTCAGGTCGTCGATCGCGACGATCGCGTTCGCGAACGGACTGTTGCGATCGAAGACGATCTGGAAGCGGACCATGTCCGGCTTCTTCGCCGGGTCCGCGGTGAACGTGTCGAGCTGGGAGGGATGGGTCACCCAGCCGGTGAGCGAGCCGGGCACGATCTCCGCGCCGGCGCCGTAGAGCTCGACGTCGCACGGGTCCGCGAGCGCTCCCGCCGAGCGCGCGCCCTGGAACCGCACGACGACCGGCGCGTTGAAGAGCGCCGTGCCGAAGAGCTCTTCGAGCGTGACGGGCACGAGCGGATTCGCCCCGCGCCAGGAGAGCGAGCCGACGACGCCGTGGATCACGACGCTCATGTCCCAGCCGGGCGTCCCCGGTGCGTCTTGAAGGAAGTCGAGGAACGAAGCGCCGCCCGCCGGCTTGAACCAGCACGACTGCGCACCGCTCAACGCGCCGGGGCCGCTTTGCGGAACGGCCCACTTGCCGAAGCTCGCGACGTCGTCGACGACGCCGCCGAAGAGCGCGAGCTCGCTCGCGTCGGGCTCGAGGTTCGCCGTGAAGAGCGCCGGGTCGGGCGCCTGGCGGTGCGCCTCCGCGCGCAGGAGCCCGGGGCTGCCGAGGCCGCCGGTGCTCGCTCCCGGGCCCGTGCCGCCGTTGCCGCCGGACACGTCGATGCTGCCCGAAAGCGCGGTCGCGAAGCGCCGGGCGCGCAGCAGCGCGGAGCCGCCGGAGCCCCCGCCGCCGGGCACGGCCTGGGAGAACCCGTCGATGCGCGAGCCGCCGTCGCCGCCCGAGGCGTCGATCCGCCCGTCGAGCACGAAGAGGTCGCCGGCCACGGCCTGCGCCGCGCCTCCGCCGCCGCCTCCCGCGGCGGCGGAGTGCTGGACGTACCGAATGATCTGCGCGGCGCCGCCGCCGAAGGTCGTCGTGCAGTCGAAGAAGATCTGTCCGTCGGTGCCGGTCTGCGACAGGTGAGAGCCGCCGCCCCCGCCGCCGGAGCCGCCGCGCAGAAGACCGAGCTCGGGCACGAGCTCCTTCGCCGCCTCGGGGAGCGCGAGCGCCGGACCCCCGCAGGTGGCGGGAGCGATCGTCGGCGCCAACCCCGCCCCGGAAAGCGCGCCGTTCACGCCGGAGTCTCCGGCGAACACGTAGCCGCCCCCGCCGCCCACGGCGCCGAGCATCTTCGTCTGACAGAGGAAGATGATGTCGAACTCGAGGCCGCCGAGGTCGAAGACGTCGACGGGGAACGCCGCCGGGTGATGGAGCCCGCCGCAGCCTCCGCCGGGGAACGAGGTCGGCGCCAGCGCGGACGGAAACGGTATCCCGCCGCCGTCGGCCCCGTCGATCATCGCGCCCGGGTTCGGGTTGCCGCCCACCGCGACGAAGGCGGTGCCGTCGGACTGATCGGCGCCGTCGCCGCCGGCGGCGGCGGCCGGACCTCCGGCGGCTCCCGGCGCACCGTCGAGGACCGCGTTGTCGTGGTCGCCCGCGTCGCCGCCCGAGACGTCGAGCGTTCCCTCGATCGCCATGCGCCCGCGCGCGAAGAGCCGCGCGGGGTTCGAGCCTTCGAAGCGCAGCACGCCGCCGGGCTCCACGCGCACCGTCGCGAAGTCGAACACACCGCCCGAAACGGGAAGCGCCGCCGCGCCGTCGATCGCGCCCGTGACGTCGAAGATCGACGGGTCGCCGACCCCCGAGAAGTCCTCGAGGTCCGTGGAGAGCACCACGGTCTGTCCCGCCGGCACGCGCAGGTCGCCGAGGCGGCCGGACCCGCCGCCGACGCCGGGCTTCAGGAACGCGCCGCCCCACAGGGCGCCGGTGCGGACGTCGTCCGCCTGCGCCGCCGTGTCGAACGTCTCCAGGATCGTGATGACCCCGCCGGCCGGCTCCGGGGCCGGAGCGTGGACCGGGAACCAGTGGGCCAAACCCGCGGCCGCCGGAGCGGCCAGCGAAATCATGCTCGTGGGCGCATTCATCGCGCTCCTCCTCGACCGAGTCCTCAACGGAGGCGACGAACCCGCCGTAGGGCCGGGTGTGACCTCGGGCCTCCGAAGACCTTAGGCTAGGGAGTTAGCCCCCCTACCCGTCCGCGTAACACCCATGTTCAGACGCCTGCCGCGACGCGCCGGCCAGTTGTTTCTGGCGGTCTCTGTTCCCCTTCTCCTTCCCGCTTGCGGAACGGAGCAACACGCCGCGACGGCCGCGGAGGAGGAGGCGACCGAAACGCCCCTCTTCGGTCCGGTCGAGCGGGAGATCCGCGACTTGATCACCGCGGTGTCGCCCGCCGCGCCGGACGCGACCGCGATCGCGCGGAACGACTGGTTCAAGCGTCGCAAGGCCACGCTCGAGCGGCTTCGCCTCGGTTCCCCGGAGCTCGGTCGCGCGGCGCTCGAGACGTACAAGGAAAAGCCGGACGCTTCGCGCGACGTCCGCTCCGCCTTGCTCGACGTCGCGGCGCACTGCCTGCCGGACGAGACGCGGCCGATCCTGATCGATCTCGTCGCCAACTTCGGGGACGACCTCGGGCTCCGCAAGAGCGCGGCGCGCTACCTGGCGCAGACGTCACCGGGTCCGGCGGCCGAGCTCCTGGAGCCGATCGTGTCGACGACCGAGCACGGCGCGACGTACCCGCCGAACGACGATCTCCTGGAGTCGTGGGTGATCGCGATGGACAAGCTGGATCGCGACCCGACGGAGATGCTGGCGCTGGTGTGCACGGACATCCGCCAGGAGAACGCCGCGCGCCACTACGCCGCGCGCCAGCTCGGCAAGCGGCCGGGTGAGGTCGGCCGCCAGGCCCTGGAGGCGGTGCTCGTGGAATCGCTCGGCAACAACATGCTGCGCCGCATCGCGGCGCAGTCGCTGCGCGACAGTCTGCCGAAGGACGAGTTCTGTCCGATCGTGCAGCGCACCTTCGACAACGAAGCGGACCAGAACATGCAGCTCTTCCTCGCGAGCATGCTCGAAGAGGTCTGCCTTTGATCACGGACAGCCACGCGCACGTCTACTGGAAGACCTACGACGCGGACCGCGCGGCGGTGCTCGAGCGCGCCCGGGCGGCGGGCGTGGAGCGCATGGTCGTCGTCGGCACGGACCTCGCGAGCTCGCGCGCCGCGTTCGAGCTCTGCGAGGGCGAGCTCGGCCTCTTCCCCACCGCGGGCATCCACCCACACGACGCCTCCAACGCCGACCCGGAGACGCTCGCGGAGATCGAGAGCCTCTGCCGCCGGCCCGAGTGCGTCGCGGTCGGCGAGTCGGGCCTCGACTACTTCAAGAACTACTCGCCGCGCGCGGCGCAGGTCGAGAACTACCACTGGCACCTCGACCTCGCGCGACGACTCTCCCTGCCGGCGGTCATCCACTGCCGCGACGCGCACGAGGACAACGCGCGCATCCTCGGCGAGTTCGCCGGCACGCGCGGCGTGATGCACTGCTACAGCTTCGGACCGCGCGAGCTCGAGCCGTACCTGGAGATGGGTCTCTACATCTCGTTCTCGGGCATGGTCACCTATCCCGGCAACGACGAGAACCGCGCGGCGGCGGCGATCGTCCCGGAGGACCGGCTCCTGGTGGAGACCGACTGCCCGTTCCTGGCGCCGCAGAAGAACCGCGGCAAGCGCAACGAGCCGGCGTGGGTCAAGGACGTGCTCGAGTGCGTCGCCGAGATCCGCGGGGCGAACCCGCAGGCACTGGCGCAGGCGACGAGCGCGAACGCGGCGCGCTTGTTCGGGCTCTCCGAGGGTTAAACGAAAGAAGGCGCCGCTCGCGAGCGACGCCCTCTGTATCCAGGCTCTAGGACCTAAGTCGGATCAGTTGCCGACCACCGTCCAGACGTTGCCGTCGTTGGCGGTGAAGCCCATCGCGGTGATGCCGAGGTCCGTCCCCATGTCGCCGCCGCCGGTGTTGTCCGAGAAGGCCGCGTCGAAGGGCGGGCCCGTGAGGAGCTCGTACTGCTCGTCCCGGTTGTCGTACTGCAGAAGGTCGCCCTCCTGGTTGATGAAGAAGCAGCGGTTGCCCGTCTTCTCGGCGTCGACCGGCCAGGCGTAGCACGCCCAGAGGATCTCGGCGTCGTCGGAGCTCGGGAACGTCGCGCCCGTGCCGCCGGTGCCGGCCTCGGCGACCTCGGGGGTCACACCGCCGACCGTGGCGTCCGGGAGGAACATCTTGAAGTAGTAGCCCTGACGCTCGACGATGCCTTCACCGCCCGCGTCGGCTTCCACGTCGCCGAAGCCCGTCGACAGGATCGGGGGATCGAGCACGTCCGCCGCACCGCCGGCGCCCGGGGCGTCCGCGACCGGGTCGTACACGCGCATCGGAACGGCCCCGGAGAGCTCGCCGAAGAAGCCGAACTCACCGCCGCCATCGGCGTCGGTGTCGATGGCCACGGAGGACTCAAGCTGCGCCTGCGCCGACGCGATCGACCGGAGGGTCGCCACTGCGGCGTTTTCGTTGGCGGAGATTCGCGCGCTCATGAGCTTCGGAATCGCGATGGCCGCGATGATCGCGATGATGGCCACCACGATCATGAGCTCGATCAGCGTGAAACCCGCTTCTCTTGTGTTTCTCTTCATATCTCTCTGTTGTGTGTCCCTTCGTAATCCCTAGAGGACGCCCCGGTCCTCGGGGCCTGATCCATCGGTGGAACAGGCCGAGGCCCGTCCCCCCCGGCGGCGCGGGAAATCCCGCTCACCGGAGCTGGCTCATGTATCGGCCCCGCGTTCGCGGCCTCTTGAGTCAGGACCCAAGGGAATTTGGGGCCGTTTTCCGGAGCCGTTACTGAGCGCCGAGCTCGCCGACGATGTCGAGGATCGGCAGGAAGACCGACAGCACGACGGTGCCGACGATCGCGCCCATGAAGGTGATGAGAATCGGCTCGATCAGGCTGGTCAGCGCCTTGATCTGAGCCTTCACCTGGGCGTCGTAGAACTCGGCAATCTTTTCCAGGAGCTGTTCCAGCGCACCGGACTTCTCGCCGATCGCGATCATGCGCGTGACCATCGGCGGGAACACGCGGCTCTGGCTCAGCGGCTCCGACAGCAGGTTGCCGTTGCGGACGCTCTCACGCGACTCCCGGACGACGTCGGTGACGACCTGGTTGCCCGCGGTCTCGCCGACGATGTCGAGGGTGCCCATGATCGGGACACCGGAGCGGATCAGGGTGGCGAACGTGCGCGAGAAGCGCGCCAGGGCCACCTTGCGCGTCAGCGGGCCGAAGATCGGCACGCGCAGCGAGACGTGGTCGAAGAACAGCGCGCCCTGCTTGGTCTTCTTGAAGCCCCACACACAGAGCCACATGAAGAACCCGGCGAGGATCACGAGCAGCCACTTCGCGCGCAGGAAGTCCGAGATCCGCAGCACGTTCTCGGTGAGCGGGTTGAGCTCGGCGCCGAGGCCGTCGAAGACCTCGCGGAAGCCGGGAACCACGCCGATCATCAGGAACGCGGTGATGCCGACGACGAGGATCATCGAGACGACCGGATAGGTCATCGCGGCCTTGATGTCGCGCTTGAGCTGCTCGGTCGCCTCGACGTACTCCGCCAGGCGCTCGAGGATGACGTCCATCTGGCCGGAAGCCTCGCCCGCGGTCACCATGCTGATGTACAGCGGGTTGAAGACCTTGGGACACGTCGCCATCGCCGCCGAGAGGTCGGCTCCGCCACGGAGCTCGGACACGAGCCTCTCGCAGGCGACCTTCATGCCGGCGCTCTCCGCCTGCTCCGCCAGGACCTCGAGCGACTCGAGCAGCGACAGGCCCGAAGCGATCATCGTCGCGAGCTGGCGCGTGAAGACGACGAGCTCGGAGCGCTTGCACTTCGCCTTGGTGGCGAACAGGCCCTGCTTCGGGGCCTTGGTAGCCACCTTCGTCTTCCCAGGCGCTCCGCCGCCCTGGTCGACGCGCATGACGACCAGGTTCTGCTTGCGGAGCTCGTTGACCGCTTCGTTCTTGTCGTTCGCCTGGACGGTGCCTTCGACGGTCTTGCCGTTGGCGTCCTTGGCTGCGTAGCGAAAGATGACCACGTTCGTTACCTCGGGGACTTGTGGATGGCTAATCGGCCATCGTCACGCGGAGTACCTCCTCCAGGGACGTGCGACCGCGCGCGACGTTGAACAGACCGGTTCGGCGCAGGGTGACCATGCCCTGCCGCAGACCCTCGGCCTTGAGTTCCTGTACGGATCGACCTTCGACCACCATCCGCTTGAGCGACTCGCAGAGCGGCAGCGTCTCGAGCAGCGCGAAGCGGCCGCGGTAGCCGTTCTTGCAGCGGGGGCACCCCTCCTTGTTCGCGGAGTGCACCATGAGCTTCTGGATCTCCGACTCCTTGTAGCCGACGGAAAGAAGTTCCTTCTCGGGAACGTCGACCTGCTGGCGGCAGTGGGGACAGATCTGGCGGACCAGGCGCTGCGCGGCGACGCACAGCACCGAGCTGGACACCATGAACGGGTCCACGCCCATGTCGATGAGACGCGTCACCGCGCCCACCGCGTCGTTCGTGTGCAGGGTGGAGAGCACCATGTGTCCGGTGAGCGCCGCCTTGACGGCGATTTCAGCCGTCTCGGTGTCGCGGATCTCTCCGACCAGCACCACGTCGGGGTCCTGGCGCAGGATCGAGCGCAAGGCACCGGCGAAGGTGATTCCCCGCTTGGGGTTCACCGGGACCTGGTTGACGCCGTCCATGCGGTACTCGACCGGGTCCTCGACCGTCACGACGTTGATCTCGGGCGTCGAGACCTCCTTGACCGAGGCGTAGAGCGTCGTCGACTTGCCCGACCCCGTCGGGCCGGTGACGAGCACCATGCCGTAGGCGGAGGAGATCGCCGTCGTCATGTCCTCCAGACACTTCGGCTCGAACCCGAGCGTGTCGAGCGTCGTCGCGACCGCCGTCTGGTCGAGGATCCGCATCACGGCCTTCTCGCCGCCGACGACCGGAAGCGTCGAGAGGCGGAAGTCGATCGTGCGCCCCTCGTACTTGATCTGGAACTTGCCGTCCTGCGGCTCGAAGCGGATCGCGATGTCGAGGCTCGCGAGGATCTTCAGGCGCGACATCACCGACGGCCCGAGCGCCTTCGGCGGCGTCATGATCTCGACCAGACGGCCGTCGACGCGGAAGCGCACCCGCAGGTGTTTGTCCGTCGGCTCGACGTGGATGTCGCTCGCCTTGTCGCGCAGCGCCCGGAGGAGCATCAGGTTGACGAGCTTGACCGCCGGCACCTCGTCGCCGCCGGCTCCGAGGGACGCGATGTCCTCGGTGTCGTCCTCGCTCTTGACCTCGATGTCGCCGCCGGACACCTCGCCCAGGAGCTCGTCGACCTGCTTCTTGTCGCGGTCGAACACGTCCTCGAGCGCCGTGCGGATCGAGCTCGGCAGCGACAGCACCGCGCGCACCTTGGAGCCCGACAGGATGTTCAGGTCGTCGAGGAGCAGCACGTCGAACGGGTCCGACACGACGATGGTCAGGATGTCGCCGTTCTTCGCGATCGGCAGGACGCAGTGCTCGAGGCACGTCTCCTGAGGCAACGCTTCGACCGCGGACGGATCGGGCTGGATCCGGGTCAGGTCGACCGGCGGGATGCCGGCGGCCTCCCCGAGGCAGGCGAGCATGCTCGACTCCTCGACGACTCCCCGCTCGAGCAGGACGTCCACCACCGGCGCGCCCGTCTCGCGCGCGCTGTTCCACTCCTCCTTGGTCACGAGCCCCGCGTCGACCAGGATCCGGCGGATCTTGCCCGAGATGCGGACCATCTACGCCACCCGAAGCCTGCTGCGGAACTCGCTGGGATCGGTCAGGGCCCGTTCCGCGTCGTCGATGCGAACGCGGCCGGAGCGCACGAGGTCGGCCATCCAGGCGGCCATCGTGCTCATGCCGAGGCGGCCGCCGGTCTGGATCTGCGAGTAGATCTGGTGGCCCTTCCCCTCGCGGATGAGCGCGCGGATCGCGTTCGTCGCGAGCATGATCTCCGCCGCCAGGCACCGGCCGCGGCCGGCCGCGGCGGGGAGAAGCTGCTGGCAGAACACCGCCTCGAGCGTGAACGAGAGCTGCGTCTTCACCTGCTGCTGCTGGTGCGCCGGGAACACGTCGACGATGCGGTTGATCGTCTGCACCGCGTCCGACGTGTGCAGCGTGCCGAACGTCAGGTGCCCGGTCTCGGCCAGCGTGAGCGCCGCCTCGATCGTCTCGAGGTCGCGAAGCTCGCCCACCAGCACGATGTCGGGGTCCTGGCGCAGAACGCTCTTCAACGCGTACTTGAACTCGTGGGAGTCCGTCCCGATCTCGCGCTGCGTCACCAGGCAACCCTGGCTCTCGTGCGCGAATTCGACCGGATCCTCGATCGTGACGATGTGGCTCTGCCGCTGCCGGTTGATGTGATCGATCATCGCCGCGAGCGAGGTCGACTTACCGGAGCCCGTCGCGCCGGTGACCAGCACGAGTCCCGCCCGCAGGCCGCAGATGCGCTCGCAGACGTCGCGTGGCATCCCCAGCTCCTCGAAGGAGGCGATCTCGTGCGGCACGAGGCGCAACACCATCGCGACCGCGCCGCGCTGGAAGAAGACGTTCGCCCGGAAGCGCCCCTGCCCTTCCAGCTCGAACGAACAGTCGAGCTCGAGGTCGCGGTCCAGCTTCGCGATCTGATCCGAGGTGAGGACGCTCGTCGCCAGCCGGCGGGTGTCCTCGGCGTTCAACGTCCCGGTCTCGACCGGCACCAACACGCCGTCGATGCGAATCCGCGGCGGGGAGTGGATCGAGATGTGGAGATCAGATCCGCCCTTGCGCACCAATAGCGCAAGGAGGTCTTCCATCGTGATCATGGAGAGCGTCTCGTGTGGGGTTTGGGGGCGGAAGTTCCAGCCCCACCATCGGCCGGAGGCGAGACCCTTCTGGAGCGGGAGTGGTGGAAGTCTTTTCCGGTCCGCGGGTCGGGGGTGGTTGGGAGGGGTTGCCGTCGACTCGCGGACCGCTGCGGTGCGGCTCGGTCTCGCCGGGTCGCTGGGATGCGGCTGGTGGCAGTCTCGCCGCGGCCGCTCATGTGGAAGGGGCGGCGCTCGACTCCGTTCGGGACGGAGGTGCGGGGGTGCTTGCCGACGTCGTCGCTTCCCTCAGCGCCGCCCCTTCCACATGAGCGGCCGCGGCGAGACTGCCACCAGCCGCATCCCAGCGACCCGGCGAGACCGAGCCGCACCGCAGCGGTCCGC
>JANQEJ010000035.1 GCA_028278425.1 Planctomycetota bacterium
TAGTCCTCGCTCTGGTGAGACTCGGGATCGGAGCGGGACCGGAGTTGGATCAAGCTCCCCCGACGAGCCGTGCGCTGATCAGCTTCCTGAGGTTGTGCGCGGTGCAGACCAAGCTCCACTCGCGCCTCACGTTTTCGAGCCCTCGAAGGAAGAAGCGGACGAAGCCCATCGGGTCCTTGATCTGGCCGAAGACCGGCTCGACGGTCTGCTTGCGTAATCGGTAGCGGCTCCGGAAGCCTCCACACTTCAGACGCTGCGTCATCTCCCGCTTCCAGCGACTGCCCTTTCGAGCGGGGTCGGGGGCTCGCGCACCATGGCGCTGTCGTCCCGTCGCTACGTAGCCCCTGACTCGTCTGCGCTTCAGCTCCTTGAGGTTCTCGTCCGTGCAATAGCCGAAGTCAGCCGAGAGCTCGCGAGTCTGGCGGCCCAGATTCGCGCGAATCTGGTTCAACATCGGGACGAGCTGGTCCCCGTCGTTCTGCCGGTTCACCACACCTCGCGCCACGATCACCTGGGAGTCCGCGTCCACGGCAGCCTGGCAGTTGTAGCCCTGCAGGTACTCCGTTCCCCTGCGCATGATGCGGCTCTCGGGATCCGTGAAGTTGCGCTGCTCTTTCTTCGCTGGCTTGCCCGTCCGCTTGAGTTGCCGCTTTCGGGCAGAGAGCTCTCCCGTCTTCTGCCCTCCCAGCTCCTCCGCTTCCTCGCGTGCCTCGCGCTCCAGTGCTTCCCTCGCCTCCCGGATCTTCTGACGGCGTTTCTCTCGATCGGCCACCCACTCGGGTAGCTCGTCACCCCGCCGGTCCTTGCCGTACAGCTCGTCCTCCTCCTCGTCGATCGTTTCGGCTCGCTCCAACCAGCCGCGCACGATCTCCTTCAGCTCCTTTTCCTCGCTGCACATCCGCTCGTAGCTCATCGACTTGTGCTTCGAGGCGTTGGCCTTCATCTTCGTGCCGTCCAGCGCCACGTGGCTGAGCTTGACCAGGCCTGCTCCCCGGCAGAGGTGCAGCACTTGCCCGAAGAGCCCCTCCAGGGCGGTCAGGTGCCGCTTTCGAAAGTCGTTGATCGTCCGGAAGTCCGGCTGCTGCATCGCCGTCACCGCCATGAAGTCCACGCGCTCCTGGCAGCCAACGGCGATGCGGCGCGACGAGTACACGCCACGGCTGTACGCGTACAGCAGCAACGCCGTCATCATCACCGGGTGGTAGGGCGGCTGTCCAAGCCGGCTCTCGTAGCTCGCCAGGATCGCCGACAGGTCCAGCTCTTCCCTGACCAGGTCTCGGATGAAGTGAGCCGGGTGCTCCTTCGGCAAAAGCTCACGAACCGACGGCGGCAACAGCCACGCCTGGTCGATCTCCCATTCTCGGAACCGCTTTCCCATGGCAGCCTCCTTGCTCTCTACATCGGCAAGGATCGCCACTACTCGGACAGGCTCCTAGGCGGCGGCCTTGAACTTGGAACGTCGCGAGTAGGCTCGCTTGGCCGCCTCCAGCAGGTCCATCCGTCGCGCGGGCGAAATGCCCAGAAACTCCACCTCGGGGGATTCGGTGAGCTCGAGGAACCCGGCCTCGTCGCGGAGGCTGAGGTAGAGGTCGAGCTTGTGAGCCAGCGAAACGAGCGCCGCGCTGTTTCCGAAGTCCTCGTTGGAGGCGAAGTCGTGGTGGTTGCCCGCGACGGACACGAGCTCGTCACCGAGCTTCCAGTGCTCCGCCAGAGCTCGACCCACGGGCTCGTGGAAGCCCGCGAAAGCCTTGCCGATCAGGGCCCGCGTCACGCCGCCCTTGTATCGCTTGCTCTGTTCCGCCAGCATCGCGAGCAGGGGGAACTTGCCGACGTCGTGCAGGAGCGCCAGGAGGAAGGCCTTCTCCTTGTCGAACTCGGTGAACGGCGAGATGGCGCGCGCGATCGACGCGACGGAAGCCGCCTGGGCCCAGACCTCCTCGGCGTAGCGCGTGAGCCCCTTTCCGCTCAGCACGAGCCCCTTCATCGAGGCGGTCAGGATCATCGTGCGCAGCGCCCGCAAGCCGAGCCGCATCACGCCGTCGTGGAGGGAGGTGATCGGCTCGAGCCCGCTGTAGAGAGCGGAGTTCGCCGTCTTCACGAGCTGGCTCGAGAGCACCGGATCCGCCTGGATCAGGTTCGTGATCTCCTGGATGTCCGCGGAGGGATCGTTGGCCAGCGCCATCACCGCCATGCTCGTCTGGCGGAGCTGCGGCAGCTCGAACTGTCCCGCCTTGATGCGCCGTTGGATCTCGACGAAGAGGTTCTCCTCCTCGTCCATCAGGATCACGCGGAGGTTCTCCTCCCCATCCAGGTTGACGCGAGGACGAGCGATGGGCTCCTTCGCCGAGCGGTGGCGCGGGACCCGATCCTCCTCCTTCTTGTCGGTCGGGGCGTGAGCCGAGCGTCCGAAGAGCCGGCTCAGAAAGTTTTTCAGAGCTTCTAGCAACTTGGATCCGAAAGACCCTTAGCCGCTGTGTTCGGACGAAGTCGCCGAGGAGCTTAGCCCCGAATCGTGGATTCTGCTCAGAGCTCGACGGGGGTGCGCTGAGAGGCCGCCAGAGCGTGATAGTCCTGCAGATTGCGCACGTCGACCTCGCCCTGGTGCAGAGCGGCGACCGCGCTCACGATCGCGCGGATGCCGGCCAGAGTGGTCATGCAGGGGATCCCGGCCTGCACGGCGGCCGCGCGGATCGAGGAGTCGTCCTTGCGCTCCATCTTGCCGTAGGGCGTGTTCAGGACGAGCGCGATCTCGCGGTTCTTGATCATGTCCACGATGTGCGGCCGCCCTTCGTGCACCTTGTTCACGCGCATCACGGACACGCCGTTCGACTTGAGCGCGCGCCAGGTTCCCTCGGTCGCGACCAGGTCGTAGCCCAGCGCCTGGAGCAGACGCGCCTCGGCCACGATGTGGCGCTTGTCGCGGGACTTGACCGTCAAGAGCACCCGGCCGTGCTTCGGAAGCTTCATGCCGGCCGCCGCGTAAGCCTTCAGGAAGGCGCAACCGAGGTCGGCGTCGATGCCCATCACCTCGCCGGTCGAGCGCATCTCGGGCGAAAGGTTCGGATCCGCCTCGGGGAACTTGTTGAAGGGGAAGACCGGCGCCTTGACCGAGAAGTACGGCGGCACGACTTCCTCGGTGCAGCCGAGCGACTCGAGGGTCTCGCCGCACATCACCTTCGCTGCGAGGCGGGCGTAGGAAACCCCGGTGGCCTTGCTGACGAACGGCACCGTCCGCGAGGCGCGCGGGTTGACCTCGATGATGTAGACCCGGTCGTCCTTGATCGCGAACTGGACGTTCATCAGGCCGACGACGCCGAGCTCGAGCGCCATCGCCTTGGTCTGGCGCATGATCTCGTCGACGAGCACCTTGTCGAGCGTGTGGGGCGGAAGCACGCACGCGGAGTCGCCGGAGTGAATGCCCGCCTCCTCGATGTGCTCCATGACGCCGGCGACGACGACGGTCTTGCCGTCGGCGATCGCGTCGACGTCGACCTCGATCGCGTCCTCGAGGAACTTGTCGACGAGCACGGGCTTGTCCGGCGAAGCCTCTACCGCCTCGGTCATGTAGCGGTCGAGCGACTCGTCGTCGTACACGATCTCCATCGCGCGTCCGCCGAGCACGTAGCTGGGCCGCACCAGGACCGGGTAGCCGATCGTCCGCGCCGCTTCGAAGGCCTCCGCCGGCGTCGTGGCGATGCCGTTCTCGGGCTGGCGAAGATCGAGCTTGCGCAGGAAAGCGGCGAACTGCTTGCGGTCTTCGGCGCGGTCGATCGACTCGACCGGCGTGCCGATCAGGGGTGCGCCGGAGCGGTTCAAGCCGTCCGCCAGGTTGAGCGGCGTCTGCCCGCCGAACTGGACGATGATGCCGCGCGGCTTCGTCTCGTCGACGATGTGCATCACGTCCTCGTGCGTCAGCGGCTCGAAGAAGAGATGGTCCGACGTGTCGAAGTCCGTCGAGACCGTCTCCGGGTTCGAGTTGACCATGATCGACTCGTAGCCGAGCTCCTTCGCGGCGAAGGCCGCCTGGCAGCAGCAGTAGTCGAACTCGATCCCCTGCCCGATGCGGTTGGGACCGCCGCCGAGGATCATGATCTTCTCGGCGTTGCTCTCGCGCGCCTCCGATTCGTCCTCCCACGTGGAGTAGTAGTAGGGCGTCTCGGCGGCGAACTCGGCGGCGCAGGTGTCGACGAGCTTGTAGACCGGCTTGACCTCGTGGTCGTCGCGCAAGGAGCGGATCGCGTCCGGCGTGGCGCCGGAAGCCGCGGCGATCTGCACGTCGGAGTAGCCGCGCTTCTTCGCTTCGGTCAGAAGCTCTTTGTCCAGGAGCGCGTTGGCGAGGTCCGCCTCGAAGTCGGCGAGCTCGCGCATGTTCTCCAGGAACCAGCGGTCGATGCGGGTCGCCTCGAAGATCTCGTCGGTGGACCAGCCCGCCCGGAAAGCGGCCCGGATCGCCGGGATGCGCTGCGGGTTGGGGACGCGCAGGGCGCGCGCGATCGCGTCGCGGTCGGGGGCGATCGCGGAGATGCGCTCGCGCGGGTTGAGCCCGAAACCCACCTGGCCGGTCTCGAGGCCCCGAAGCGCCTTCTGGAGCGATTCCTTGAACGTGCGGCCGATCGCCATCACCTCGCCCACGCTCTTCATCTGCGTGGTGAGCACCGGCTCGGCGCCGGGGAACTTCTCGAAGGCGAAGCGCGGGATCTTGGTGACGCAGTAGTCGATCGTCGGCTCGAACGAGGCGGGGGTCTCCTTGGTGATGTCGTTCTGGATCTCGTCGAGCGTGTATCCCACGGCGAGCTTGGCTGCGAACTTCGCGATCGGGAAGCCCGTCGCCTTCGACGCCAGCGCGGACGAGCGCGACACCCGCGGGTTCATCTCGATGACGACCAGGCGCCCGTCGTCCGGGTTGATCGCGAACTGGCAGTTCGAGCCGCCGCACTCGATCCCGATCTCGCGCATGATCGTCAGCGAGGCGTTGCGCAGGTTCTGGTACTCCCGGTCGGTCAGCGTCTGCGCCGGCGCGACGGTGATCGAGTCGCCCGTGTGAACGCCCATCGGGTCGAAGTTCTCGATCGAGCAGATGATGACGACGTTGTCCGCGTTGTCGCGCATCACCTCCATCTCGAACTCCTTCCAGCCGTGGAGGTACTCCTCGACCAGGATCTCGGAGTTCATGGAGAGCGAGAGCCCGCGCGCCGCGATCGTCTCGAACTCCTCCACGTTGTAGGCGATGCCGCCGCCCGTGCCGCCCAGGGTGAAGGCGGGTCGGATCACGCACGGCAGGCCGATCTCCGCCAGGCAGCGCCGCGCGTCGTCCAGGTCGTGGGCGATCCCGGAGCGGGGATTCTCCAGCCCGCAGTTCACCATCGCCGCGCGGAAGAGGTCGCGGTCTTCCGCCTTGCGGATCACGTCGGAGTTCGCGCCGATCATCTCGACGCCGAACTTGTCGAGGACGCCCGAGTCGTAGACGGCCAGGGCCGTGTTCAGCCCCGTCTGGCCTCCGAGCGTCGGCAGGAGCGCGTCCGGCCGCTCGTTCTCGACGATCTTGGCGACCGTCTCCGGCGTGACGGGCTCGACGTAGGTCGAGTCGGCCGTCTCCGGATCGGTCATGATCGTCGCCGGGTTCGAATTGACCAGGATGACCCGGTAGCCCTCCTCGCGCAGCGCTTTGCACGCCTGGGTGCCGGAATAGTCGAATTCGCAGGCCTGCCCGATGACGATCGGACCGCTCCCGATGATGAGGATGGACTCTAGATCGTCGCGTCGGGGCATGCGGGGCGGCGGCGGGGGGGCTTCGGGTGCGGGGAGCGTCGGAGGGGCCTCAGGCGCCCCTTTTCTGCGGTTAAACTTCCCGATTGAAGCAAACCGCCGGTGGGTTGTCGATCAAAGAAGGCCGCTCGCCCCTAGGCCCCGAAGATCGCTTGAAGCGCTTCGCCGTCGGCGGGAACGTCCAGCTCGATCGCGCCGACCGCGCGCGGCACGACGAGGAAGGGCGCGCCGGCGCGGCCCTTCTTGTCGTGCCGCAGGCCGGCGACGAGGCTATTCGGCTCCAGTGGGACGTCGTAACGCGAGCGCAAACCGCCCAACGTTGGGCAGAGCCCGAGCCGCTCCAAGAGCGTTCGGACGCGCGCGGGCAGGTCTCCGTCCTCCAGGATCCCCAGTCGCCGGCTCGCCGCGAGCGCCAGCGCGAGCCCGGTGCCGACGGCGACGCCGTGGGGGATCCGGCCGTAGCCCGCGGCGTGCTCGATCGCGTGGGCGAAGGTGTGCCCGAGGTTCAAGACCTTGCGGGATCCGCGCTCGCGCTCGTCTCCGGCGACGACCGCCGCCTTGACGCGCACGCAGCCCGCCACGACCTCCGCCAGCGCGTCGGGATCGCGGGCGAGCAGGCGGTCCGCCGCGGCCTCGACCTTGTCGAGGAGCTCCTCGCCGCCGATCAGCGCGGTCTTGATCGTCTCGCCGAAGCCCGCGGCGAGCTCTTCCTCCGGAAGGGTCGCGAGCACCGCGGTGTCCACGAAGACCGCCCGCGGCTGGTGGAACGTTCCCGCCAGGTTCTTGCCGGCCGCAAGGTTGACCGCGGTCTTGCCCCCGACCGCCGCGTCGACTTGGGCGAGCAAGGTCGTCGGGCACTGTACGACGTCGATGCCGCGCATGTAGAGCGACGCCGCGAGCCCGCCCAGGTCGCCGACGACGCCGCCGCCCAGGGCGACCAGGGCCGACGTCCGATCGAGCCCGGCGGTGGCCATCGCCTCGAGCACCTCCTCCACGGCGCCGAGGCTCTTCGACGTCTCCCCCGGCTCGACGGCGACGGTCGGCGCCTCCGCGAGCCCGCTGAGACGCTCCCGGTGGAGGGGCTCCACGTTGGCGTCGGTGAGCACCAGGGCGCGCGCGTCTCCAGCGGCCGCCGCGGCCAGCGAGAGCACTCCGGGTCCGATCTGGACGCGGTACGGCGCCGCCGTTGCAACGTCGACCGCGAGGGGCTCCACCTACGCCGTCGCTTCGCGGCGGGCGCGCCGGCGCGCGACCAGCCGCTCCTGCAACGCCATGGCGCTGCGCTTGTCGCGCGACAGGAGGAACGAGAAGAAGAGCAACAGCCCGACCGAGGCGATCGCGATGCCCCAGACCATGTGGTTGAAGGCTCCGGAGTCGGGCGGCACGAAGCGGTCCATCTCCGTCAACACGAAGGCCGGCGCGAGGTGCATACCGCCGTCGCGCGGCTCGTAGGCGAGGTTCTTGAGGAAGAAGCCCCTCGCGGTCACTAGGTCGGCGTCGCGCCCTCCGCGCAGGTGGCCGGCCTCGAAGGGTCCGCGGTAGTAGATGACGTTGTGCCAGGTCGTGTTGCCGATCCACCCCTCGGTGATCTTGTCCAGGCGAGCGGGGTTCTCGCCCGCCTGCTTGACCGTGACCGACTGGAGGCGGCTGACCGGGATCCGGTACGGCTTCAGGCGGTACTCGTCGACCCCGTAAGCGAGCAGGTCCTCCAACGCGGCCTTGTTGAGCAGCGGCGCTTCCTCCCAGTCGACCTCGTCCGGATCGAGGTCGCGCGCATAACCCATCACGTGCCACGTCGCCTCGAACGGCAGACGCGTGATGCCGCCGTCCACCGAGTCGTCGGTCAGGTAGACCAGCTTGTTCGGGTCGAGCTGCCGGACCGTGCCTTCGTCCGGCCAGGAGGGGACGAGGTTCGCGCCGACGAGAAGGGGGCCTTCCAGCCACTCTCCGCTCTGACGGGATTCCTCGCTGTAGACCTTGAGGAAGAGCCCGTCGAGCCGCGCGTAGCTCCCGACGGTGCGGTCCTCCGGCATGCGCAGCGTCGCGAAGTAGGCGACGCTCTCGTCCTCGAGAACCATGCGGCCGATGTGTTGCGTCTCGCCCGCCGGGCCCTGACGGCGGGTGCGCAGCGAGTCGATCCAACCGCGCGCGAAGAACGGCTCGGCCCGGTGGTCGGCGGGCGCGCCGACGATCTCCTGAATCCGCTCCGCATCGAGCTCGGGCGCTTCGAGCGCCCGGTACGACCCGGCGGTCATCTGGCGTGCGTAGCGGAAGAGCTCGTCCAGCGCCTCGCCCTCCAGCATCACCCGGTCGGCCGATTCCGCGTCCCTTACCAGCGATTCGACGCGCGCGGCGTCGATGGCCGGGACGAACGGTCTCTCCTCCGGGATCTCGTCCGCGAGCACGGGGATGTCCCCCGGGGCCTCGCTGCGCTTCTGCCGCGAGTACGAGAGCGAATAGAGGATGATCCCGCCGACGACGAGGATGCCTCCCGCCATCAGGAGGAGCTTGACCTTCTCGCCGCGGGACACGCCGAGCTGCGCCGGCCTGCTTCCCTCGGTGATCTTGAACTTCACCATCGCGTCATTTCCTTCTGCTGAGCCGGCCGGCCGGCCGCGGCGGCGCGAACCAGGCTCTCGAACAACCCGTCGTGGGGCGTGCCGGGGGGCGAGAGCTCGGGATGCCATTGCACGCCGATGGCGAACGGGTGGTTCCTGTGTTCGATCGCTTCGACCAGACCATCTTCGTCTACGGCGGCCACCGTCCAGGGCGGGGGCACTTCCCGGAGCGCCTGGTGATGCCGCGAGACCACGGACAGCTCTACACCGAGGATACGCTCCAGTTTCGTTCCGGGTTGGATCCGAACCGCGTGCTCCACGCCACCGCGGTGCTCGCGCCCCCCCGGCCGGTCGGCGGGGAGGTGCTGGTACAGATCTCCGCCCTCGGCGAGACCGAGAACCTGCATTCCGTAGCAGATTCCGAGCGTCGGGATTCCCTCCGCCAGCGCCGCCCGGGCGAGGGCGAAGTCGAAGTCCTGTTTCGCCGGGGGCGTCGGAGTCGCCTCGGGATGAACCGCCCCGAGCCCGATGCGCTCGGTGTCGAAGTCGTCGCCCCCCGAGAACAAGAGCCCGTCGGCGCGCTCGAGCGCCGCAGCGAGCGCCATCTCGTCGGCGGCGTCGCACGGAGGAATCGCGAAAGGGACGCCGCCGGCCAGGCGCACTCGTTCGGCGTAGCGCGTGCGCAGCGACAGCTTGTCGCCTTCGACGCAACCGTTGATCGCGATCAGGGGACGGCTCACGGCTTCATTCTATCCGGAAGCGTTCCTCGATAGGATCGCGCCCCGTGCTCGGGTGGCCGCTCATCCTGTTTTGTCTCGGCGCCGGATTCGTGCTGCTCTTCCGGGGCGCGGACTGGATGGTCGACGGCAGCTCGCAGATCGCGCGGCGCATGGGCGTCGGCGTTCTCGTGATCGGGCTGACGGTGGTCGCCTTCGGCACGTCCGCGCCCGAGATCGTCGTCTCGGCCCTCGCGGCGCGCGAGGGCAACGCGGACATGAGCCTGGGCAACGTGCTCGGAAGCAACGTGGCCAACGTCGGGCTGGTGCTCGGCGCGTGCGCCGTGGTCCTGCCGTCGGTCCTCGAGGCGCGCCTGGCCTTCCGCGAGCTCCTCTGGCTCTTCGGGTCGCTCGCCCTGATCTGGTTCTTCGCGTGGGACCTGGCGATCACGCGCCTCGAGGGGGCGTTTCTGCTCCTCGGCTTCGTCGCCTACAACGCGAACGTCATCCTGTTCAGCCCGCGCGACGTCCGCCACGACCCCCACGAGACCCACCCCGGTCGCTACCCGGCCCTGCGCACGGTCGGCGGCATGGCCGCGATCGGGTTGGGGGCCTGGTTGGTCGTCACCGGAGCGGAGGCCGGGGCGCTCCGGATCGGCCTGCCGGGAAGCGTGGTCGGCCTCACCGTGCTCGCGGTCGGGACGTCGCTGCCCGAGCTGGCGGCGGGCCTCGGCGGGGCGTTCAAGGGCGAGAAGGACATCAGCCTCGGCAACGTGGTCGGGAGCAACGTCTTCAACCTCCTCGCGGTGATCGGCATCGTGGCTTTGATCCAGCCGCTCGACCCCGGCGCCTTGCCGGAGAAGGCCGCGGCGATCGAGCAGGCGTTCCACTACGCGAAACGCGAGGACTTCTACGTGGTGCTCGCCTTCAGCGTCGCCGCCGTCGCGCTGCCCTACCTGGGCCGCGGCTCGGGCGGTCGAGCGAAGGGCGCGCTGCTGCTCACCGCCTACTTCGCGTACTCGATCTGGCTCTTCGTCACGCGGCAGCCGGTTCAGGCCGGCTGAGGCCGCGGCTCGCCGAGCACGCGATACGTCCAGGGGTAGCGGTAGTCCTCGCCGTTCGCCGTCTTCACGGCGGCCAGGATCGTCAGCACGATGTTTCCGAGCGCGGAGCCGAGCACCAGGACGATTCCGATCGGCGCCAGGATGCACGTCAGCGTGAGGGCCGTCCCGACCACGAACCAGAAGAGGACGTTCACCTGGAAGTTGAAGGCCTCTCTCGCGCAGCTCTCGATGCGCGCATCGTCCTTGCCGACCGTCTGCCAGATGAGGATCGGCGCCAGAATCCCGCCTAGGTTGCCCAACGGCGTCAGAAAGGTGACGAGCGTCGCGAGATGGCACGCCATCGCCCAGGCGCTGTTTCCCTCCGCGGCGGGCGGCTTGGCGTCCAGCACCCGGCCCTCGTCGGACGAAGCGTCGTAGGGCTCGGCGTCGACCTTGGCCGGTTCGGGCTCCTCCGCCTTCTTCGCCGTCTTCTTCCCGGCGACCTTGCGCGCCGAGGGCTTCTTCTTGGCCGCCTTCTTCTTGCGCGCCGGCTTCTCCGGCGTCGGTTCGGGCTCGGGGGGCGTTTCGGAATCGGCCATGGCAGCGGGGCGAGGGCGCCCGCCCTACGCCCGCCGCGAGACCGCATTTCCGGGAATCAGCGGCCGCTCCGCAGCGCGAACCCGATCAAGCGGTACAGGAGCCGCGCGCCGACGATCGCATCCCATCCGTCGCCCTGTTGCGGCTCGTCGCGCGGCGCGACCTCGGTCAGATCGAACCCGACGACGCGACGTCCGGAGCGAACGACCTCTCCGAGCCAGAGCATCGCCTCGTGCCAGGTCAGTCCGCCGGGCACCGGCGTGCCGGTTCCCGGGCAGAGCGTGGGGTCGAGGCCGTCGACGTCGAAGGTGACGTAGACGTCATTCGGCAGAGGCTCCAGCGTTCGCCGCACGAGCGCGCGCAGATCTTCGCCCGCGAACCGGGCTTCCGCCCACTCGTGATCGAAGAGGGCTCGGATGCGCCCCCCGGACCTCGCGATGGCGTCGCGCTCCTCCTCGCAGAGGTCGCGCAAGCCGACCTGCACGATCGTGCCGACGCCGTCGATGCGCGTCGCCACGTTGTGGAGGATCGACGCGTGCGACCAGGTGAAGCCCTCGTATGCGACGCGCAGGTCGGCGTGCGCGTCGAAGTGCAGGACGCCCATACCGGGGAAGCGCTCCGCGTGCGCCCGAACGGCTCCGAAGGGAACCGAGTGATCGCCGCCGAGCGTGCCGACGAGCTTCTCGTTCGAGAGCGCTTCGCGAACGCGCTCGTGGACGAAGGCGTTGAGCTCGTCGCCGATGCCGTCGACCGCTTCCGCGTCGCCGCGCGCGGCGTGCTCGGTCGCAGCGTCGTTCCAGCGCTCCACGACGGGATCGGGCGGCGCCATCCAGATGCCCGCTTCGTACGGCTTCCCGGTGACCGCGTCGAACAGGTCGACCTGGCGGCTCGCCCGGAGGATCGCCGCCGGTCCGCCCGCGGCGCCCTTGCGATAGGACGCCGTCGCGTCGAAGGGCACCGCCAGGACGTGCACGCGCGCCTCGTCGGGACCCGCGTCCAGGCCGAAGAGGCCGCTGTCGGGCCGGGCCGGAGCGCCGGGGTCGAAGGCGTCCTTCATCGGGCCCAGTCTAGCCCCGGCGATTCCGGCGGCCGGCGCACCCTTTTCGGGTGGCGGGGCCGCCGTACGGCCGATAATCAGCTTGGCTGAGGCCTAGCCGCGGGATTCCTCCCGAGAAAGCCCAAGACGCCCCCGGGACTCGGCGTTCCGGGGGCCGAAGCCACGGCGAATGCAAAGTCGCTCTGACGGAGACCTCCTGGCCGCCTGGCAAGGCGGAGATTCTTCCGCCTTCGAAGAGCTGGTCAACCGCTACCAGGCACCGCTTCTGCGGCACGCGCGGTCCTTGCTCGGGGACCGCCGCGGGTACGAAGACGCGGTTCAGGAGGCTCTGCTGAAGCTGGCGCAACAGCCGCCCGTGCTCGCCCAGGTCGGCGACCCGCGCGCGGAGGAGGCCCAGCTCGCGTCGTGGCTGCACCGAGTCACGAGGAATCTCTGCATGGACGCTCTGCGAAGCGAGAAGCGAAGGAAGAGGCGCGAAGAGGAGGTGGCGGACCGCGAGGTCTCCACCGGCGGCCTGCACCGGGTCGAGGAGAACGACACGCGCGACGCGGTCGAGCGCAGCCTTCACCGGCTCCCGGCCGACCAGCGCGAAGTGCTCGCTCTCCGCCTCTTCGGCGAACGCAGCTACAAGGAGATCGCCGAGATCACCGGCAAGAAGATCGGCACGGTCGGGTGGCTGATCAGCGTCGGGTTGAAGGCGCTCGCCGGAGAGCTCGAGCCGCTTCTGAAACCGCGTCCCGTTTCCGCGCGTACCTCCCCGTCCTCCGACCCGCAGGTGGGCTTTCTGCAAGGAGAAGTGTCATGAAAGGCACTCAACACGAACGTCTTTGCGCCTATCTCTTCGGCGAGCTCGACGCCGCCGAACGCACCGCCGTCGAGGCCGAGCTCGCGGCGTCTCCCGAGCTGCGCGCGGAGCGCGAGCGGATCGAATCGACCATCGCGCTCGTCCAGGAGGCCATTCCCGCGGAGGAGGCGCTGTCCAGCGCCGCCCGTGCCGAGCTCACCAGCGCGGCGGCCGCGGAAAGGCCCGGGAATCCCGACAACGTGCTCGTGGGTCCGGGTTGGAGCTCGGCGCGTCCGCCGCTCGCGGCCGCCGCGGCGATTCTCCTCACCCTGGGCGCGGTCGGCTTCCTCGGTTACCGGATGGCCCAGCGCGACGCCGCCGCTCCCGCCTGGGACCAGGACGCCGTCGCCACGGCGCCGGTCGACGAGGAAGAGGAGGCCGGCGGGCGGACGGTCGGGAAGCTCGACGACCGGACGAACCTCGCTGCCCAGAAGCTCGCCGACAACGCTCGCGCGGGGGTGCGCCGGGAAGAGCCGCCGACGAGCCAGCCCGCGGCCCCGTCCGAGGCGACCGAGAAAGAGCTGACCTCGTTGGGCGTCAGCTTCGACCGCGATGAGGACGATCTGTTGAGCTTCTCGCGCACGCCCGTCGAGCGTGACGCGACGCGGTCGGACGAGCTCTCCGACGAGCAGCAGCAGGCGGGCCGCCGCTCGGAGAGCGAGCTGAATCAGCTCGGCTACGCCGAGCTTGCGGAGCGAGAGGCGACGCGCCAGAAGATCGACGAGCTGCGCCAGCAGGAGGCCGCCGGGGAGATTTCCGCGGGAGCGCGGGTCCTCGTCGCCGACGGGAAGACGCGCCCGGCGGAGGCGCTCTTGCCGGACGCCCCCGAGGTCAGGCTCTTGAAGGAGCGGAAGGCTGCCACGGGCGGCGGAGCCGCCGCCCCGCCGCCCCCCGGAGCGAGCGGACCGTCGTCGCCGGGCCCGGCCGGCACGCCGAGCCCCGGACGCTATGCGGAGCTGCGACGCGGCGCCGTGGTGCACGCCGAGGAGCCCGTGGTGCGCAGCCGGGCCTTCCGCGTTCCGGTCCAGAACGAGGTGTCCGGCGAGAAGGCGAAGAATCTCGCCGAGCTGCTGATCACGCCGGTGGGGGGCGAGGCCTTCTACGAGGACGGCGCCGACGGCTTCTACCTCGGACGCGGCCAGAAGAAGCGCCACTACGAGTTCGCCTGGCGTTTCAACTCCGCGGCCGACGCCGACGCCTACTGCGACGAGGTCGTGCGCTTCTGCCGGATCCGTCCGCAGGAGACGCCCTCGATGATGTTCTTCCGTTGCTGGGGCGACAATCCGTTCGAGCTGACGCAGCTCGACGCGCTCTCGACCTTCGCGGCGGACGTCGACACGGCGAGCTACGCGCTCGCGCGGAACTACCTGAACCGCGGCCTGATGCCGACCAAGGCGCAGATCCGCACCGAGGAGTTCGTCAACTACTTCGACTCCGGTGTTCCCGCGCCGGCGAAGGACGTGTTCGACGTCGACCTGGAGCTCGCGCCGAGCCTCTTCGGCAAGAACGGCGAGTGGATGCTCCGCGTGGTCCTGGCCGGGAAGGAGGTCGACAAGGCCGAGCGCCAGAACATGGCGCTCACCTTCGTCGTCGACACGTCCGGCTCGATGAAGCAGGAGAACCGGATCGAGCTCGTCAAGCACGCGCTGCGGCTGTTGGTCGGGGAGCTCTTCCCCAACGACGCGATCGCGATCGTCGCCTTCAGCACCGAGGCGCGGCTCGTCCTGCCGATGACCTCGGCGGCGAACAAAGGTGTGATCGAGAGCGCGATCTACGGCCTGCACGCCGACGGCAGCACGAACGCCGAGGCCGGCCTGATGATGGGCTACGAGCTCGCCGGCGCCGCGCTGACCGGCCACGCGCAGAACCGGGTGGTGCTGCTCTCCGACGGCGTGGCCAACGTCGGCAACACCGACGAGAAGTCGATCCTCGCCAAGGTCGAGCACCAGCGCCAAAAGGGCATCTACCTCAACACGGTCGGCGTCGGGATGGGCAACCACAACGACGCGCTGCTCGAGCAGCTCGCCGACAAGGGCGACGGCCTCTGCAATTACATCGACACGCCCGACGAAGCCTACAAGGCGCTGGTCGAGAACTTCACCGGCGCTTTCCAGTCGATCGCGCGCGACGTGAAGATCCAGGTCGAGTTCGATCCGGCGCAGGTGCAGAGCTACCGCCTGCTCGGCTACGAGAACCGCACGGTCGCCGACAGGGACTTCCGCAACGACGCGGTCGACGCGGGCGAGGTCGGCGCGGGGCACCAGGTCACCGCGCTCTACGAGCTCGTGCAGCTTCCCGGCGGCACCGGCGACGGGCCGCTGGCGACGGCGCGCGTGCGTTACAAGGAGCCCTTCGCGGTCGACCGGGGCGAGCTCTCGGCCGAGGCGCGCGAGGCGGCCGAGGTGGCGGCGGAGGTCGAGGAGTCGATCGGCTTCGACAAGGCGCTGACGAGCTTCCAGGGCGCGACCGCCGGCTACCAGCGCTCGGTGCTGGCCGCGCAGTTCGCCGAGTTCCTCCGCCGCAGCGTCCACGCCCGCGGGGATTCGTACGACCTTCTGCTCGCGGAGACGCTTCGCCTCGAGAAGGTGACCGAGGACGCGGACTTCACCGAGTTCTGCCAGCTCGTGCACCAGCGCCGCGAGCTGATTCTCGCGAACCTGCCGCAGCACGACGAGATCGCCAAGGCGATCGAGGAGCTGGCTCACAAGCACTACCTCCAGGGTCAGCTCGAGCAGCTCAACAAGGACGTGAACGAGCTGAGCACGGAGTTCCTGGAAGAGCTCGAGCGCACGAACGCCGAGCTCGAAGCGCGGATCCGCGACCTGATCAAGAAGCAGCTCGAAACCAGACGCCGCTAGCGCTAGCGTGCGGGGTCCCATGACCCCGCGACGCTGGATTGGCCTCGGCGCCGTCTGGATGGCGCTCGCCGTCGTGCTCGGCGCGTTCGGGGCTCACGCCCTGAACGATCGGTTGATCGAGAGCGGGGATCTGGAGAACTGGCGCACGGGCGTGCGCTACCAGGCCTGGCACGCGATCGCGTTGATCTTCTACGGGCTGTTCCAGAAGAGCTGGCCGATCGGACCGCTCGCCGGCTGGTCGTTCCTTCTGGGGAGCATCCTCTTCAGCGGCTCGATCTACGCGCTCTGCTTCGACTTCGCGACGGGTCTGATGGGACCGATCACTCCGATAGGCGGCGTTCTGCTCATCGTCGGCTGGATCACCCTCGCGCTGCGAGCGTTCCGGCGTTGATGCGGTTCGACGACGAGGAAGGGGCGGTGCTCGAGCGCCTGGACCGCGCGCTGCGCGACCCATCGGTCCGCGGCTTCGTCGAAGCGGTGGCCGATCGGCTCGATGTCTTTCTCGCGGAGAACGCCGATGCCCCGATGGCGTGGGAGAGCGTTCCGCTCTCGACCTACGGCGACGCGCTCGCCGAGGACGTCCGCTCGAGCTGGGTGTTCGTTCTTCGCGCCGGCCGCGCGAGCGGCCCGGAGCGGCACCCGAACAGCCGTCAACGGATGATGTCGCTGCGCGGTGGGGGTGACTTTCCCACCAAGGTGCGTTTGAGCGACGCGTGGAGCTCCAACGAGCTTCGCAGCGACCTCGACGCGCCGCTCGAGGAGCGCTGGGTCTCGATTCCGCCGAACACGTGGCATCAGGGCGTCGTCGGCGACCGGAACTGGGCGGTGGTCTCGTTCCAGACGGCGTCGGAAGCCGAGCTGATCGAGGAGCGGCCGGTGCCCGGTCAGCCGGACCAGGTCGTTCAAAAGCGTTATGTCGACGAATAGCCTCGCCGTCCTCGCGGCCGCGTGCGTCGTCCTCGGCGCGTGCCGCGGACCAACCGCCGGCGGGCGCGGTTCGCTGGACCCGACCGAGCCGCCGGAGCTGATGGGCCGGCTCGACGAGCTCTCCTTCCTCGTCGGCTTCTGGTCGGTCGAGGCGCGCGTCTTCGAGGCCGACGGGACGCTGCTCTCGGATCGCTCCGACGAGCGGATGCGCGTCCGCCCGCATCTCGGCGGGCGCTGGTTGATGCTGACCAACGCCTGGGCCGATCCGGAGGACGAGGATCAGCGCTCGATGTGGCTTTTCGCCTACGACGAAACCGAGGCGCGCTTCGTCGCCCACTTCTTCGAGAGCAGCTCGGTCGACACGTTCGCGATCACTGGCGATCTGGTCTGGGAGCGACTCGTCCTCTCGGGAGAGTTCGACGTCGATGGGCAACTGTTCGGAGTGCGGACGCAATTGGAGCGGCTTTCCGCCGACACGGTCGAGGTCCGGCACGAGGTGAATCTCGGCGAGGGTTGGTTCCTGCGCGCTGAGGAGGTTTGGACGCGCCTGGCCGTCGACGGAGCGTGACGAGCCAGCCTCACCGCCCTATGCTGTTCGCCCCCATGTCCGGCGAAGAACCGAGGGCGCCCAACTACTGGGAGTACATCCGCGTCGAGGACCTGCTCTCGCTCCAGGGCGGTCTGGAGAACGACGAGAGCAAGCTCGAGAACGACGAGGTGCTCTTCATCACGGTGCACCAGGTCTTCGAGCTCTGGTTCAAACTGGTGCTGCGCGAGATGATCTCGGTGCGCGACGTCTTCAAGGCCGACGTCGTCGCCGAGCAGGAGATGTCCGAGGTCGTGCGGGGCACCAGGCGGATCGTCACGATCCTGCGCCGCTGCGTGGACCACTTCGCGGTAATGGAGACCCTGACGACGCGCAACTACCTCGCGTTCCGCGACAAGCTGATGCCGGCCAGCGGCTTCCAGAGCGCGCAGATGCGCCAGCTCGAGATCATCATGGGGCTGCACGACGACGACCGCATCCCGCTCGGCGTCGGCGAAGACTACAAGGACGCCCTGCGCGCCCACGACGGCAGCGAGTCTCCGGCGTCGCGGCGGGTCCGCGCGCAGAAGGACGACATGCCGACCCTGGCCACGGCGCTCGCCGACTGGCTGACGCGCACGCCGATCGACGGGAAGTCCCCCGGGGACGCGGGCGCGGACGAGGCTCTCGACGCTTTCGTGGAGACGTATTGCGCCGCCGCGGCGAGCGAGATCGACCAGACGTGCCGTTTGGCGCTCACGCGAACGAGGGACGCGGACGATCAGGAGCGGCTCCGCGAGCGGTACGAGAACGAGAAGAAGTCGATCCGCGACTTCCTCAACCCGACCGAGGAGGAGGGCGGAGAGCGCCGCCGCCGGATCCGCGCCGCGATGCTCTTCATCCTCTCCTACCGGGAGCTTCCGCTGCTCGCGTGGCCGCGGGAGCTTCTCGACGGCTTGATCGAGCTGGAGCAGGCCTTCGTCATCTTCCGCCAGCGCCACGCGCGCATGGTCGAGCGGGTCATCGGCCGGCGCACCGGGACCGGCGGCAGCTCCGGGGTCGACTACCTCGACCAGACCGCGCTGAGCTATCGGGTCTTCCGCGACCTCTGGGCGGTGCGCACCTTCCAGATCCGGGCCGAGGCCACCCCGGAGCTCAAGAACGCGGAGTTCTACGGCTTCCGCAACGGCTAGACCGGCGCGATCTTCATCAAGCCCGTTCTGATTCTTAACGGGATCTTCGTGCGGCAGGGGTCCAATCCAGGCTCGCGATGGTCTTGAAGGAAGCCACCATGACCAAACCGACGGTGCTCGTCATCGAGGACGACCCCGACATCGTCGAGCTGCTCGAGTACAACCTGCAGCGCGAGGGTTACGTGGTCGCGTCGGTCGGCGACGGCGAGAAGGGACTGGAGCGCGCCCTCCGCCGGCGCCCCGACCTGGTGCTGCTCGACCTGATGTTGCCCGGGATCGACGGGCTCGAGGTCTGTCGCCGGCTGCGCGCGAGCGAAGAGGGGGCGGAAATGCCCGTGATCATGTTGACCGCGAAGGGCGAGGAGACCGACGTCGTGCTCGGTCTGGAGCTCGGTGCGGACGATTACATCACCAAGCCCTTCAGCCCTCGCGAGGTGCTCGCCAGGATTCGCGCCCTCCAGCGTCGCAGGGAGCGGGAGAACCGTCAGGGCGAGCGCAAACGCATCGAGGTCCACGACCTCACGCTGGACAGGGAGCGCTTCGAAGCCTCGATCCGGGGCGAGCCGCTCCAGCTTACGCGCGCGGAGTTTCGCCTGTTGTGGGCGCTCTGCTCGCGACCCGGCCGCGTCTTCACGCGGGACGAGCTGGCCGATAAGATCACGGCGGGGGAAAGCCTGATCATCGACCGCAACGTGGACGTCCACGTAAGCTCGATCCGCAAGAAGCTCGGAGCGTCGAGCGATCTCATCTCGACGATCCGAGGCGTCGGCTACAAGTGCAAGGACTGAGGATCGTCCGTTCTCGATTCTTCTGGAGGCTCTACGCCTCCTACTCGGTCGTCGTCCTAGCGACGGCCGCGATCACCTACTTCCTGGTCGACACGCGGCTGTCCGAGACGCTGACCGGGCGGTTGGAGGCGAACCTCAAAGAGGAGAGCAGCTTCGCCCTCGCGTTCGCCCAGCGCTGGCTGGAGCGGGGAGAGGGTGGCGAGGAGCTCCAGGAGGAGCTCCGCCGCATCAAGAGTGAAACCGGAGTGCGCGTCACGCTGGTCCTGCGCGACGGCCTGGTGATCGGCGACTCGCACAAGAACCCGGCCAGCATGGGCGACCACGCCACGCGTCCGGAGATCCTCGAGGCCTACCGAACCGGCTTCGGCATCATCGAGCGTCCCAGCGAGACGGTTGGATATCCGATGCTGTACGTCGCGCGGGCGGTTGAGGTCGACGACGAGCCCGTCGGTGTCCTTCGCGTGGCCCTTCCGCTCACGGACGTGGATGCGCAGCTCCAGACGGCGCGCAGCGCAGTGGTGCTGGGGACGGCGGCCGGCCTTCTGGCCGCGCTCGGGTTCGGCCTCTTCGTCGCGCAGCGCACCACGCAGCCGATCGCGGCGATGCGCGGCGTCGCGGAGGACCTGCGCGCCGGCCGGTACGACAGCCGTGTCCGCGCCGTGCCCGACGACGAGGTCGGCGTGCTGGCCGACACGATGAACCGCCTCGCTTCAGAGCTCGCGGAACGCATCGCCAAGATGACGAGCGAGGACGAACGGCTGCGCGCGATGCTCGCCGGCATGGTCGAAGGCGTCGTCGCCGTCGACGGGGACGACCGGATCGCCTTCGCCAACCAGGCGGCGAGGGTTCTCCTGAGTCTCGAGGACGACGACATCCAAGAGCGCCGACTGTGGGAGGTGGCGCGCCTCGCCGGGCTCGCCGAGCTTCTTGAGGGCGCGCGCACGAGCGGCACGGTGCAGCGGGCGGAGCTCGCCGCCGGCGAACGGGCGCTCGAGGCGCACGCGAGCCCGTTCGCCACGGACGATGAAAGGGCCCGGACCGGCCTGGTGATCGTGTTGCACGACGTGACCGAGCTGCGGCGCCTCGAGCGCGTGCGGCGCGACTTCGTCGCGAACGTCTCCCACGAGCTCAAGACGCCGCTGACGACGATCAAGGGGTTCGTCGAGACGCTCCTGACCGGCGCGGTGAACGACGAGCAACACAACGTGCGCTTCCTCCAGAGGATCGACGACAACGTCGAGCGGCTGAGCTTCCTCGTCAGCGACCTCTTGAGCCTCGCTCGCATCGAGTCCCAGGCCGAGGCCATCGCGCGCGAGCCCGTGAGCTGGCGGGAGCTCATCGTGCGCGCCGTCGCCCGCCACGGCGAGTCGGCGGATCAGAAGGGCCTCGGCCTCGAGTTCGACGCCGAGATCCCCTCCGTGGTCGTCCTCGGCGACCTCGAAGGGCTGACACAGGTCGTCGACAACCTGCTGGAGAACGCGATCAACTACACGCCGGCGCCCGGCGAGGTGCGCCTGACGCTGTCGGAGCGCGACGGGCGCGGCGTCCTCGAGGTGAGCGACACGGGGGTGGGCATTCCGCCGCAGGACCTGGAGCGGATCTTCGAACGGTTCTACCGCGTCGACAAGGCGCGCTCGCGAGCACTCGGCGGCACCGGGCTCGGGCTCTCGATCGTCCGGAACCTCGTCGGAGCGATGGGGGGGGAGATCCACGTCCAGAGCGAAGTGGGAAGCGGCACGACCTTCACGGTCGAGCTACCGCTCGCCGAGGAGAGTCCCACCCCGGTCGCGGGACGCTCCGACGATAAAGGCGATCCCGTCGTCGAGGAGCCTCGAGTTCAGCGGGTCTTGACCGACGCTTGAGGCTCTCTTTGCAGAGGCCCGCGTACCCCCGTCTGAGCGCGACGGGATGCGCCAGCCCCCTTCCCGGGGCCTTTAAGGCGCCTTTGCAGCTCGCTTAATCCGATCTTCATCCGGGTCTTAATGGAGCTTCACCCCCCCCGCGTCCCATAGCGGCCGATTCGATCGAGGACTCTCTGACACCTTCCCCTCAACAGGAGAAGCAAACTCGTGAAAGCAAAGCTGCTCGCCGCCCTCGTCGCCCTCGGCGGTACCGCCGCCGCGCAGGCGGTGAAAGTCGACCCCGAGCTGCCCAAGTACAAGCCGGTCCAAGGCGTGTCGGGCAACATCAAGAGCGTCGGCTCGGACACGATGAACAACCTGATGGCGCTTTGGGGCGAGGGCTTCCGGGTCCACTACCCCAACGTCCAGACCGAGGTCGAGGGCAAGGGCTCCTCGACCGCGCCGCCGGCCCTGATCGCCGGCACGGCCAACTTCGGCCCGATGAGCCGCGCCATGAAGGCGGAGGAGCTTGACGAGTTCGAGAAGAAGTTCGGCTACAAGCCGACGCCGATCTCGACGAGCATCGACATGCTCGCCGTCTACGTCCACAAGGACAACCCGATCAAGGGCCTCACCCTCCAGCAGTGCGACGCGATCTTCTCGAAGACGCGCAAGGGCGGCTTCGCGACGGACATCCGCACCTGGGGCGACGCCGGCATGACCGGCGAGTGGGAGCGCCAGCCGATCAGTCTGTACGGCCGCAACTCCGCCTCGGGCACGTACGGCTACTTCAAGAAGCACGCGCTCTTCAAGGGCGACTACAAGGACGAGGTGAAGGAGCAGCCCGGCAGCTCCTCGGTCGTCCAGGGCGTCGCCACCGATCGCTACGGCATCGGCTACAGCGGCATCGGCTACAAGACCGCCGACGTGCGAGCGATCCCGCTGGCGCACGACGCCCGCTCCACCCCGGTCGAAGCCACTCCGGAGAATGCCTACACCGGCGAGTATCCGCTGGCGCGGTTTCTGTTCCTCTACATCAACAAGGAGCCCAACCGCGAGCTCGATCCGCTGCGCCGCGAGTTCCTTCGCTACATCTTCAGCCAGCAGGGACAGCAGGACGTGGTCAAGGCCGGCTACTACCCGGTCACGGCCGGCATCGCCAAGGAGGCCCTCGCGTCGGTCGGCCTCGAGATCGAGCTGGCCGAGGCAAGCGCGGAGCGCTGACTCACTCCCCCTCCCTCGTGCGGGCGTCGGTCCTCGGCAGGGGACCGGCCCCGCCTTTTCCCGTTAAGGAACCGACGTGACCGAGAAGGCCTTCACAGGCTGGAAGCGCAACCGGAAGACCCGCTGGAGCGTGCGGGCCGGGGAGGTCACGTCCCGTTTCGTCATCACGGTCGGGGGGATCGGGACGATCGTCTCGGTCGCGATGATCATGGTCTTTCTCGTGTCCGTCGTGCTCCCGCTCTTCCGGGACGCGCAGGTGGACGCGGCCGGAAAGGTGACGCTGGGATCGAGCGAAGGCGAAACCGGTGGGTCGGACGTGCTGCGGCTCTCGGTCGACGAGTACCGCATCCTGGCGGCGGTCGTCCTCGCCGACGGGACGCTGCGCGTCCACCGCTTGGACGACGGAAGCGTGCTCGAGGAGCGCCCGCTCTTCGACGGTGAGCCTCCGCTCTCGAGCGCCTTCTCCGTCGACGGCCAGGAGGCCGGCTTCGGCTTTGCCGACGGCACCGTGCGCCTCGCCACGCTCCGCTTCGAGCCCGAGTTCCTCGAGCGAGGCCTCGCGCCCGAGCTGGACGCGCTCGAGCCGGGCAAGTTGGCCGTGTACGGCGGCGGCTTGGTCCAGCGCACGCCGGAGGGGCAGCTTCGCCAGCAGACCTTCCGCGTCGAGCTGAAGGACCCGATCGAGATCGCCGACGGCGACCCGGTGGTGCTCCTCGATCGCTCGACCCTGGGCAACGCCACTTCGCTCGCGGTCTTGAGCGAGTCGGGAGCGCTGCGCGTCTTCGATCTCAGCGAGCGCAAGAACCTGCTCACCGGCAAGATCACCTACCGCAAGCAGTCGTCCGAGCTTCCCTTCGATCCCGCCGGTCGCGGGACGCCGAATCGCCTTCTGCTGTCGGGGCTCGGCGACCTGGTCTACGTGAGCTGGGCCGACGGCGCGACGATGCGGATCGACGCGCGCGACCGCGAGAATCCCGCGCTGGCCGAGACGGTTGACCTCGTGCCCGAGCAGGGCGAGCGCCTGACGACTCTGGACTTCCTTCTCGGCAAGTCGACGTTGGTCGCCGGCGACACGCTCGGCCGCATCCGGTGCTGGTTCACGATCAAGCCAGAGGGTGCGGGAACGGTCGACGGCTCGCTGCTCGTCCTCGCTCACGACCTCGCGCCCGGCGGCGCGCCCGTGACCGCCGTGTCCCCCTCTTCGCGCACGCGCATCCTGAGCGTCGGCTACGCCGACGGGGCGCTGAAGCTCTTCCAGGTGACGAACCAGCGCACGCTCGCGGAGCTGGTCGTCGAAGGCGGGGCTCCCGTGGAGAACCTGATCCTGTTCCCGAAGCAGGACGGTCTGGCGTGCCTCGCCGGCGGCCGGTTGCACCGGTTCGAGCTCGAAGCGAGCCATCCGGAGGGCGGGATGACGGCGCTCTTCGCGCCGGTTTGGTACGAGGGGTACGAGAAGCCGCAGCACGTCTGGCAGTCGTCCAGCGGCACCGACGACTTCGAGCCGAAGCTGGGCCTCGTGCCGCTCATCTTCGGGACGCTCAAGGCGACCTTCTACTCGATGCTGTTCGGCGCGCCGCTCGCGATCCTCGCGGCGATCTACACGAGCGAGTTCCTGAACCGCCGCCTGCGGACGCCGGTCAAGTCCACGATCGAGATCATGGCGAGCCTTCCGAGCGTGGTGCTCGGTTTCCTCGCCGCGCTGGTGATCGCGCCGCAGGTCCAGCGCTATCTGCCGGCGACGCTCGCCGTCTTCCTGACGCTGCCGTTCGCGCTCCTCGCCGGCGCCTACGTCTGGCAGCTCTTGCCGCGCCGCTTCTCGCTCCGCTGGGGGGGATGGCCGAGGCTCTTCTGCATCGCCGCGGCGTTGATCATTTCCATCTTCCTCGCGGCGGTCGTCGGGCCGATGGTCGAGCGGGCGTTCTTCGGCGGCAACCTGGAGCTCTGGCTCGACGGCCAGGCCGGCAGCGCGGTCGGCGGGTGGATGTTCCTCTGCCTGCCCCTCGCGGTGCTCCTCGTCGCCCTCGCGATGGGGACTTTCGTGACGCCCTGGATGCGCGTCAAGTCCTCCAACTGGAGCCACGGCACGAGCGCGGGCGCGGACTTCGCCAAGTTCCTCCTCGGCGGCGTCGCGACGGTCGGCGTCGCGCTGCTCCTCTCCGGCGGGCTCGATCTCGCGGGGCTGGATCCGCGGCAGGACCTCTTCGGCTTCCTCGGAACCTACGTCCAGCGGAACGCCCTCGTCGTCGGCTTCGTGATGGGCTTCGCGGTCATCCCGATCATCTACACGCTCGCCGAGGACGCGCTCTCCAGCGTTCCCGAGCACCTGCGGCTGGCGTCCCTCGGCGCGGGCGCGACACCGTGGCAGACGGCGATCCGCATCGTCGTGCCGACCGCGATGAGCGGACTCTTCTCCGCGATCATGATCGGCCTCGGCCGGGCCGTGGGGGAGACGATGATCGTGTTGATGGCGACCGGCAACACGCCGGTGATGGACCTCAACGTGTTCAACGGGTTCCGCACGCTCTCAGCCAACATCGCGGTCGAGCTACCGGAGGCGGTTCAGCACAGCACCCACTACCGCACGCTCTTCCTGGCGGCGCTGGTCCTCTTCGCGATGACCTTCGTCCTGAACACCCTGGCCGAGGTCGTGCGCCAGCGCTTCCGCAAGAGGTTCCACCAACTGTGACCCTCGCTCCCCCGCAACCCACCGCGACCGCGAAGGAACAGCCTTCCGGCCTCCGCCGGCCGGCCCGCCGGCGCACGTCGCTCTTCGCCCACGGCGAGCCGATGGTCTGGCTCACCGGCGGAACGCTCGTCGTTTCGCTCGCGATGATCGCGGGTTTGCTGGGGATCGTCCTCTGGTTCGGCGTCGGAACCTTCTGGCCGCGCGACATCCTCGCGATCGAGGGCAAGGACGGGAGCGTCTACCTCGGCGAGGTGACCAACTCCGAGGCGTACACGACGAGCGATGGCGTGGAATCGCACCGGCGGCTCCTGCGGACGGAGAACTTCGAGCTCTCGGGCCTGCACTATCAGTGGATCTCCGATCTCGACGTCGACGGCGAGTCGCGGCCGGAGTGGGCCTTCCTGGTCGAGCGGATGACGGACGGCCGCTTCTACGGCTACCCGAAGGCGTTCCTGATCGACGGGGAGAGCGTCGCGGACGAGCCCGCGGCCATCTGGGCGAAGTACGAGGAGCTCCACGGCCCCTGCCGCAAGCGTCTGAAGCAGCGCCAGGACCTCGAGACGCACGAGGTGGGACGGATCAACCGGAAGCTGGAGTCCGCGCGCCTCGACCTGCGCCGGGTCGAGCTCGAATCGGGCCTCGATTCCGAAGACTGGCGCCTCGAGAACGAGCGCTACGCCGCGGTCCAGCGGGAGGTCGACGCCGCGTTCCTCGAGCTCCGCGGCGAGATCGACGCGCTGAACGCCGAGAACGCGCGCTACCGGCTGCTGCTTGAGACCGCCGACGGAGAGCAGAAGGAGATCATCGTCGCCGACATCGTGCGCGCGGTGACCCCGAACCGCATCGGCTTCTTCGGCCGCGTGGGCGTGTACCTGTCGCGCTGGTGGGAGTTCCTGTCGGCGGCGCCCCGGGAAGCGAACAGCGCGGGCGGCGTGTTCCCCGCGATCTTCGGCACGGTCGCCATGACGATCATCATGTCGGTCCTGGTGGTGCCGTTCGGCGTTCTCGCCGCGCTTTACCTGCGCGAGTATGCCAGGCAGGGGGCGATCGTGAGCGCCGTGCGCATCGCCGTGAACAACCTCGCCGGCGTGCCGAGCATCGTCTTCGGCGTGTTCGGCCTCGGGTTCTTCTGCTACCTGGTCGGCGGCGGCATCGACTCGATGTTCTTCGAAGCGAAGCTCCCGGACCCGACCTTCGGCACGGGAGGTCTGCTCTGGGCGTCGTTCACGCTGGCGCTGCTCACGCTGCCCGTCGTGATCGTCGCGACCGAGGAGGCGCTCTCCGCCGTGCCCAACTCGATGCGCGAGGGTTCCTACGCCTGCGGAGCCACCAAGTGGCAGACGATCAAGAAGATCGTCCTCCCGCGCGCGGCGCCCGGCATCATGACCGGCACCATCCTGGCGATCGCCCGCGGGGCGGGTGAGGTCGCTCCGCTGATGCTCGTCGGCGTCCTCAAGGTCGTGCCCGAGCTGCCGGTGGACGGCGTGTTCCCGTATGTCCAGGCCCAGCGGAGCTTCATGCACCTCGGCTTCCACATCTACGACGTCGGCTTCCAGAGCCAGAACTCCGAGGCCGCGAAGCCCATGGTCTTCACCACGACGCTCCTGCTCATCACTATCATCATCCTCCTGAACCTGCTCGCGATCGGGATTCGAGCGAGACTGAGGCGGCGCTTCCACGGAGCCGCGATCTAACCCAATGAAGACCGCCGACAAGCAGCCGCCCCTCGAAGAGGAGAAACGGGTGTCCAAGACCGACCCGGCGCCGAAACAGACGCCCGAGCTTCTCACCGGCCAGGCGCGCGACGGAGCTCTTTTCGGGGCCATCCAGAACCGCGAGCGCTTCGACACGGTCTATCACGAGACCGTGGAGTCCCAGGACAACGTCGTGGAGATCGACGACCTGAACCTCTGGTACGGGGACGCGCAGGCCCTCCACGACGTCACGATGTCGTGCCCGACGGGCAAGGTGACGGCGCTCATCGGGCCTTCCGGGTGCGGGAAGTCCACGCTCCTGCGCTGCGTC
>JANQEJ010000074.1 GCA_028278425.1 Planctomycetota bacterium
AAGGGCGCGAGGCCCCAGCGTCGCCTGTCAACCATGTTCCCGGATAGTGTCAGCCCGTAAGCCGGTCTGATCTGTCAGCTATGTACCCGGTCTGCACCCTGATTCTTGGAAGTTTCTACTTGAGCCATCCAATATTACTGCCCATAATCTTTTCTGTGAAGCGAGGGCGGCAACTCAACCTCTCGAGTCTCTGGCGCAAGAAGCCGAGCGGGAAGAGACGTGGGCGACCGTGCAAGGAGGACTCCGGGGTTTCGCACAAGCGGCGGGTGGCGTTGGCGTCGAAGTATCCGGTGCACGTCACGCTCAAGACGCGCAGCGATCTTCCGCGCCTGCGGGCGATCGATCCCTACAACGCGATCTGTGAGGCTTTCGACAAGGGCAAGGAGCGCGCGGGCCGGCTCGCCAAGGGGCACTTCCGCCTCGTTCACTTCTCCGTGCAGAACGACCACCTGCATCTGATCGTCGAGGCGACGGATCGGTTGGCGCTGTCGCGCGGCATCCAGGGCCTCTCGATCCGCATCGCGCGGGGCCTGAACCGCCTCTGGGGCCGCAAGGGCAGCGTCTTCGCCGACCGCTACCACGATCGCATCCTCCGCTCGGCCCGCGAGGTGCGAAACGTGTTGAGCTACGTCCTGAACAACGGCCGCAAGCACAAGCGCCGCATCTCGAAGGGCCAACCGGACACCTTCAGCTCCGGCCACTGGTTCGACGGCTGGAAGGACTACACGCCGGACGACTGGCTCGGACCGATCGTCTCGCCGAGAACGTGGCTCTTAGGCAAAGCCTGGCGACGCCACGGCCTGCTCCGCCTCGCCGAAACGCCCGGAGGTCCCTAACCCTCTCACCTCGCGAGCGAAGCGGTCCACTTCAGTCAGTACAGGAAGACGCCCTCGAGTCCGGCAGACGGTTTAAAGCCCGGCCGTTGCGTGGCGCGCTGCAGCACCGTCCGACGCGGCGAGGGTCGCAACGCCTGCCTCCCCGCTGACTCGCGTGTCAAAGCCTCTTCTCTTCTTCTTCGCTTCCCGCTCGCCCCCCCGCCAGAGATCGCCTATCCTCCTCGCCCCCCTTTGGGGGAGGGAGCCCCGATGACGATCCGCATCCTCTCCGACTTCGACGGCGTCTGGACGGACCACGCGGCGGAGGCCGAGAAGGTCAAGCACTTCATGGCGGAGGAGCTCGCCCGGCTCACCGGCCGAGAGCGAGACGCGGTGGACGCGGACGTCGTGCGCTACGGAGAGCTGGTCCTCGAAGCCCCCGCGTCCTACGGCTGGGCGCCCGACGGACGCATCACCGCCTACGTCGACGAGGATCCCTTCTGCGAGGCGAACTCGATCGCGGTGTACATCGAGACTGCGACCGAGGATCCGTCCACGGCTCCCTACCGCGACGCGGTCCTCGCCGAGGACTTCCTCAACCTGACCTCCTTCGGAGACCACTGCTTCCTCGCGGGGACGGCCAGGTTCCGCAGCGAGGAGCCGCCCGCCCTGGTTCCGCACGCCGCCGAGGCCCTCGAGACGATCCACGACGCCGGCGCCGAGATGGTCGTCGTCTCGAACTCCTCGGCCGAGAAGATCGTCGGCTGGTTTCAGCACGCCGGCATCGACGCCAGCGCGGACGAGGGGCATCTGGTGCGCGTCCGCGGCCGCGCGGGCAAGCAGAACATCGGCGACGACACGACGATCGAGGTCGGCGGCCGGCGGATCTTCGTCGACCGGCCGAGCTACCGCGCCGTGATCGAACGGGAGAATCCCGACGTGATCGTCGGCGACGTCTTCTCGCTCGACCTGGCGCTCCCTCACGTGATGAGGACCGAGGGTCACCCCAGCGCGCCGAGCATGCTGGCCATGCGGCGCTGCGCGCACACGCCGAGCTGGGTTCTCGACGACCGCGCCGGCGGGGCGATCGACGTCGTCGTCGATCAGGTGGACGAGCTCGCGACTCTCATGGAGCGCCTGCGGGCCTGATCGGCGACCGCCATGTGGGCAGCCGTACCGAACTGGATCCGGGAGCTGGTCCCGCTCGTCATCCTGCTCGCCGTCGTGGCGTTCGTGATCGCGCGGCTGCCGCGGATCCAGGTGGGCCACTCCGACGCGTTCCGGTTCCGGCGCGTTCGGAACTGGCTGCCCGTCGGACTGCTGTACGCGTTCTTGTACATGGGCCGTTACAACCTGACGGTCGGCAAGAACGAGTTCAGCCAGATGGGCCTGATGACGAACCTCGACTTCGGGCTCATCTTCGGCATCGGAACGCTGGTCTACGGGATCGCGTTCATCATCAACGGGCCGTTGACCGACCGCTACGGCGGGAAGGCGGCGCTGCTCGTGGGAGCGGCTGGATCGATCGTGGCGAATCTCCTGATGGGGCTCGTCACCGTGGAGGTTTTGGCGGGAGGGCCCGGCCCGGTGACCGACGCGCTGACCGTGGTCGGCAAGCCGGTGTTCTCCGCGCTCCTCGGCGTGCAGAACTTCTTCCGGGAGCTCTTGGGCTTCGAGGCGAAGGTGTCCGAGCAGTCGGCGCTCCTGCCTTCGCTGGCGGTCTGTTACGCCGCCAACATGTACTTCCAGAGCTTCGGCGCGGTCGCCATCGTCAAGGTGAACTCGTCGTGGTTCCACGTTCGCGAGCGCGGCGTCTTCGGCGCGATCTTCGGAATCCTGATCTCGCTGGGCATCTACTTCGCCTTCGACTGGAACGGGAAGATCGTCGGGCACTTCCCGATCCAGTGGATCTTCTTCGTCCCCGCCGTGCTGCTCGCGGTCTTCTTTCTCGCGTGCCTCGTTCAAGTCAAGAACACGCCCGGTGAGGCCGGCTTCGAGGACTTCGATACCGCCGACGCCTCCTCCGGCGACGAAGGGCCGCGGAAGAGCGCGCTGCAGGTCTTCCGCATGATGCTCAGCAACAAGGTGATCATGACCATCGCCTTGATCGAGTTCTGCTCCGGCTTCCTCCGGCAGGGGTTCATGCACTGGGGGAACATCTACGCCGCACAGACCGGCATCGCGGACACCTTCGTGCCCGAGAACTGGGGGCTCCTCTTGGCGTGCGCCGGCATCCTCGGCGGCGTCTTCGCCGGCACGATCTCCGACCACGTGTTCCATTCCCGGCGCGGTCCGGTCGCGGGCGTGCTCTACGGGATGATGATCGTTGGGTCCCTCGCGATGTGCCTCCTGATCGGGAACGTCCTCCTGATGTGGATGGTCATCTTCCTGTCGCTCGCCGTCATCGGCGTGCACGGCATGCTATCGGGCACCGCCAGCATGGACTTCGGCGGACGCCGCAACGCCGGGATCGCCGTCGGGATCATCGACGGCTTCGTGTACCTGGGCACGGCCGTGATGTCGTTCTGGTACGGCTGGCGCCTGCCGCGCGGCGAGGAGGCGGCCGAGCCCGGAAACTGGATCGAGTGGCCGGTATGGATGGTGCCGATCGCCATCCTCGGGTTCGTCCTGGCGCTCCGCATCTGGAACGCCAAGCCGAAACCGAAGTCCGGTTAGCGCGCCTAACTCTCGGCCAGGAAGGGGTAACGCCAGTCGGTCGGCGGCGCGAACGTTTCCTTGATCGTGCGCGGCGACACCCAGCGCACGAGGTTCAGGATCGAGCCCGCCTTGTCGTTGGTGCCGGAAGCCCGCGAGCCGCCGAAGGGCTGCTGGCCGACGACGGCGCCCGTGGGCTTGTCGTTGATGTAGAAGTTGCCGGCCGCGAAACGCAGGCGCCTCGCGGCGACGTCGACCGCGGCGCGCTCGTTGGCGAAGATGGCGCCGGTGAGCGCGTAGTCCGACGTCGTCGCGCAGAGGTCGAGCGCGTCCTCGAAGGCGTTGTCCTCGTACACGTGGACCGTGAGGACCGGGCCGAAGAGCTCGGTGCGCATCGTGTCGTAGCGCGGGTCGCGCGCCTCGATCAGCGTCGGCTGCACGAAGTAGCCCTCGGAGTCGTCGCACTCGCCGCCGATCACGACCTCGGCCGCCGAGGCCGAGGCCTTGGCGCCCTCGATGGCCTCCGACTGCGTGCGGAACGAGCTCGCGTCGATCACCGCGCCCATGAAGTTCGTGAAGTCGCGCACGTCGCCCATCTTGACCTGGCCGACGTCGGCGGCGAGACGGTCGCGGACGTCGCCCCAGAGGCTCTGCGGCAGGTAGGCGCGGCTCGCGGCGGAGCACTTCTGGCCCTGGTACTCGAACGCGCCCCGCAGGAGCGCGACCGAAAGCGCGGCCGGATCGGAGCTCGCGTGCGCGAACACGAAGTCCTTGCCGCCGGTCTCGCCGACCAGGCGCGGGTACTGCGTGTAGCTCTGGATGTTCTCGCCGACCGTCCTCCACATGCCCTGGAAGACCTCGGTCGAGCCGGTGAAGTGCACGCCGCCGAGGCGCGAGTCCGCGAAGACGGGATCCCCGACCTTGGCGCCGCTGCCCGGCACGAAGTTGATGACGCCGGGGGGCAGGCCGGCCTCCTCGAAGAGCTTCATCAGGAAGTAGTTCGAGTAGACCGACGTCGAGGCGGGCTTCCAAAGGCACGTGTTGCCCATCAGCGCCGGCGCGGTCGGCAGGTTGCCCGCGATCGACGTGAAGTTGAACGGCGTCACCGCGAAGACGAAGCCGTCGAGCGGGCGGTGCTCGAGGCGGTTCCACATGCCGGGCGACGATTCGGGCTGCTCGGCGTAGACGCGCTCCGCGTAAGAGACGTTGAAGCGCCAGAAGTCGATCAGCTCGCACGCCGCGTCGATCTCCGCCTGGTGGGCGGTCTTCGACTGGCCGAGCATCGTCGACGCGTTGAGCGTGTCCCGCCACGGCCCGGCGAGGAGCTCCGCCGCGCGCAGGAAGACCGCGGCGCGCTCCTCCCACGGCAGGGCCTCCCAGTCCGCCTTCGCCGCGCTCGCGGCGTCGATCGCGCGCTTCACCTCGGCCTCGCCGGCCTGGTGGAAGACGCCGAGCCGGTGGCCGTGCGCGTGGGGCATCACCATCTCGCGCGTGTCGCCGGTCCGCACTTCCTCGCCGCCGATGATCAGGGGGACCTCGATCTCCTCGGCGGACATGCGCTCGAGGGCGGCCTTCAGCGAGGCGCGCGACGGGCTCCCGGGCGCGAAGTCGTCGACCGGCTCGTTGCGTGGCGTCGGGGGGCGGAAGATGCCGTGGGTCATCGCAATGTTTGCGTTCGGGGGGATTCGTGGGAAAAGGGCCGGAGAGGGTAGCATGGGGGCGCTTCGACCCAAACCGGAGTCACCGTCATGCACGCTCGTTCTCGTCTCGTCTCTGCCGCCCTCGGTCTCGCCTTGTTTTCCTCCTCCTGCGTCCTCGCGATCAAGGAGGAGGGGCACTCCGACTGGGACCGCGAACCGATCCTGCACGTCGAGCAGCCGTTCGACGAGGAGGAGAGTGGAGACACCGGTTCCGAGTCCACCGCCGCTCCGACGAACGGCAAGGACCCCGATCTGGCGGGCTTGACCCACTCCGTGGAGATCGCCCGGATGGAGCTGGAGGTGGCGCGGCTCAAGGCGGACGCGGCCGAGCGCGACGCGGAGAGCTCGGTGCACACCGCGGAGATCGAGGTGGACCACGCGCGCGGCGGCCTCGAGAAGTCCGAGGCCGACGGCGCCATCAAACGGACGGAGACCGAGCTCAGCCTCGATCGCGCCCGGTTCCGTCTGGAGGAGCAGGTGGCGGAGCTGGCCGAGCTCGAGGCGATGTACGCGGAGGAAGAGTTCGCGGAGAAGACGAAGGAGCTCGTCCTGACGCGCGGCAAGCGCTCGGTCGAGGTGGCGAAGCGCTCGCTCGCGATCTCCGAGCAGCGGCTCGACGTGCTCATGAACCTCGAGCTGCCCGCGTCTCGGAAGAAGGCCGAGCTCGCCCTCCACAAGGCCGAGCTCGCGCTCGAGAAGGCCCGGAGCGGGAAGGAGCGCTCGCTGCTCGAGGCGCGCATCGCGCTGCAGAAGGCCGAGCACAAGCTGCGCGAGGCCGAGAAGAAGCTGGCGGAGGCGAGCAAGAAGTGACCGCGGCGCTGCTCCTGGCCGTCGCCGCCCTCGGCGGCGCGGGCGACGGCGAGGTCCCGGCCTCGATGACCCCGGCGGAGGCGCGCCCGGTCCTCGAGAAGGCTCTCGCCTGGCTCGTCGCGACCCAGCGCGAGGACGGCGCCTGGGGCACGTCGGTCAACGACGACATCTTCGAGCACGGCTTCTCGGTCGAGAGCTACTACACGTGGCAGATCGCGGCGAACGCGCTCGCCTGCCTCTCGCTGATGCGCGCGGACGAGACGCCGGAGATCCGCGCCGCGCTCGAGAAGGGCCTGAAGTGGCTCTGCACGACCACCGAGCCGAAGCGCGGCAGCGACTGGGACGCCGACTACGTGTGGAGCGGGCTCTACGGCTTCGTCGTCTGCGTCGAGGCCGCCGCCGACCCGCGCTTCGCGTCCGGCGAGTGGCCGGCGCTCGTCGAGAAGGCGGGCAAGCGCTACTTCGGCATCCTCGAGCGCAACCAGATCCCGACCGGCGGCTGGGCGTACTACGACGACCCGATCTACTCGCGCCGGCCGAAGTGGGGGACGAGCTTCTGCACCGCGCTCGTCCTGCCCGCCCTGAAGAAGGCGGAAGACCTCGGCTGGGTCGCGGACGAGCGGATCCTCGAACGGGCCAAGGTCTACGTGGAGCGCTGCGCGCTGCCCAACGGCGCCTACGAGTACGACCTGAACCCCGTCCCCCGCATCAACGGCGGCGAGCACATCAACCAGGTCAAAGGCAGCCTCGGGCGCATCCAGGTCTGCAACTGGGGGCTCTCCGAGGTCGGCGTCGGAAAGATCACGACCGACCGCGTGCGCGAGGGGCTCGAGGCGTTCTTCGAGCACCACCGCTTCCTCGACGTGGCGCGCATGCGGCCCATACCGCACGAGGCGTACTACGCCAACGCGGGCTACTTCTACTTCTTCGGCCACTACTACGCCGCCGAGGCGATCGGTCTCCTGCCGGAGGAGGAGCGCGAGGCGTACCACTCGCGACTGCGCCCGCACCTCGTCAAGGTGCAGCGCGCCGACGGCTCCTCCACCGACTTCCACAAGTCGTCCAGCATGATGACGGCGGGCACGGCGTACCTCGCCCTGTCGCTCGGGCTGGGCATGCCCCCCGAGGAGGCGCCCTGAACCGCGGCGCGCCTCCGCCGTTTCCCGATCCGATGTCCACACGCCCCCTGATCGAAGCGTTCCTCGACCGCCGGCTTCTGCCCGCTGCGCAGCAGTGGCTCCGCGACGCGTCGGCGGAGATCGCCACCGGCCCGGACCACGGGCGCTTCGCGTCCCTGATCTCGCTCGCCTCGCGCCACGCGAAGCGCGACGCGCTCGACCCCGACGCCGGCGAGATCGCCGCGGCGGGCGCGGCCCTCGAAGGCTGGAATCCCGAGCGCTGGACGGTGCTCGAGACGCTGCGCGTCGCGCTGGTTCTCGTGCGGCCGGACCTCTCCGACGAGACGGGCGCCGCCGCGCTCGAGGAGGCCTTCCGCTACGCGGACGAGGGCGAGCTGTGCGCCCTTTATCGCTCGCTCGCGCACCTGCCGGCGCCCGAGCGCTTCGCCTGGCGCGCCGGCGAGGGCTGCCGCACGAACATGGTGTCGGTCTTCGAGGCGGTCGTCCTCGACACGCCCTACCCGGCCCGCTGCTTCGACGACCTCCCCTGGCGCCAGGCGGTGATCAAGTGCGTCTTCGTCGGCGCGCCGCTCTGGCGGCTGTGGGGTCTCGACGACCGGCTCTCGCCCGAGCTCGCGCGCATGGCGCTCGATCTTGCCGACGAGCGCCGCAGCGCCGGCCGCGACGTGCAGCACGAGCTCTGGCTCTGCCTGGGAGCGCACGGCGGCGAGCGCGGAGTCGAGTCGCTCGAGCGCGAGCTCCAGGGCTCGAATACAATCGGCCGGCGGGCCGCCGCCTACGCCCTCGCGCGCGCCGGCGAGACCGCCAGGCTCGAGCGTTTCCTCGCGGAGGAAGGCGACGCCGGCGTCGCCGACTCCATGCGCGATGCCCTCGCGGGCAACACCTCGCAGGAGGCGTTCCGGGCCCTCGACCCAAGACTTCAGGGAGCAAGCTGATGCGCTTCTTCGACCCCCACATCCACGTGACGAGCCGGACGACCGACGACCTCGAGGCGATGGCGGCGGCCGGCGTCCGCGGCATCATCGAGCCCGCCTTCTGGGTCGGCCAGCCGCGCACTCGGGTGGGGAGCTTCATCGACTACTTCTCGTCGCTCCTCGGCTGGGAGCGCTTCCGCGCCTCGCAGTTCGGCATCGCGCACTTCTGCGCGATCGGGCTCAACTCGAAGGAGGCGAACAACGAGAGCCTCGCACGCGAGGTGCTCTCTCTCCTGCCGCGCTTCGCGCTGAAGGAGGGCGTCGTCGCGGTGGGGGAGATCGGCTACGACGAGATCACCGACGCCGAGGAGAGGGCGTACGAGCACCAGCTCCAGTTCGCGAAGGACCACGACATGGTCGTCATGGTTCACTCGCCGCACCGCGACAAGAAGCGTGGCATCATCCGCTCGCTTGAAGTGGCGAAGAACGTGGGCGTCCCGATGGAGAAGCTCGTCATCGACCACAACAACGAGGAGACCGTCGAGGACACGCTGAACGCGGGCGCGTGGGCGGCCTTCACGATCTACCCGCACACGAAGATGGGCTCGGAGCGGATGGTCGAGATTGTGAAGAAGTACGGCCCGGAGCGGATCATCGTCGACAGCTCGGCCGACTGGGGGGTCAGCGACCCGCTCTCGGTGCCGAAGACGGCGAAGCTGATGCTCGAGCGCGGCGTGGACGCGAAGGCGGTGGAGCTCACGACCTGGCAGAACGCGCTCGACGCCTACGGCCAGTCGGGGCAGATCGACGTGGACGCGCTCCTCTCCAAGCCGGCGATCGACCAGACGCAGCTCTTCAGCGACAACTCGGTCCTCCGTGGTCAGGAGCCGCGGGTCGAGGAGGCGGTTCCGAACTGAGGCCCGCCTAGATTCGGCCGGGCCGAACCGGCAGACTCGGCGCGTGCCCGACGACGCGACCGGAGACCGACTCGAGCGCAGGGATTCCCTCGTCGCCCTTGGCCTCTTCGTCGGGTTTGCGCTCCTCTATCGACTCACGGCCCAAGAGCGTTTCGCGAACGACGGGCCCCAGCTCGCCACCGTCTTCGTCCAGGTGCCCGACGCGATCCACTGGCAGGTGCTCTACCTGCCGCTCGCGCGCCTGCTCTCGCACCTCGTCGCCTGGGGCGACCCCTTCGAGCCGCTCCGCGTGCTGAACGCGCTCGGCGGCGGGGTCGGCGTCGCGGCGTGCTATCTCCTCGCGCGGGGCTTTGGAGCCGAGCGACGCTTCGCGCTCGCCGCCGCGCTGCTCGTCGCGGTTTCGCGGCACGCCTGGTTCTTCGGCACGTCCGTCGAGGTGCACGCGCTGCACTTCGGGATGGTCGGCCTCTGCGCGTGCGGGACCCTCTTCGCGCCCTGGAAGCGCCCAGGGATCGGCTTGGCGGTCGCGGCTCTGTTCTTCCCTCTGACCTGGACCACGCACGGCACCGCGGTGTTCCTCGGTCCGGGGTGGGTGTTGCTCTGCGCGCACGCGCGCGCGCGCGTCGCGGAGCCGTTCCGCGTCCGCACGCTGCTTTTCGTCGTCGGACCGGTGCTCCTCGCGGCGCTCTTGGCCGTCGTGTTCTGGGTCAAGCGTTTGTGGTCCGCGGGCGGAGGCGCGGCCGACCTCGAGTGGAGCATCATCCTCGGGTACGCGGAGCACACCGACCGCCTGCGGTTCCTCTGGGACGGCTCGGGACGGCCGCTCGGGATCCTCCTCGCCGCCGTGGTGATCGGCCTGGTCGTCCGCTCGCGCGGCGTGCTCGCGATCGCCGCCCTGATTTTCCCCGGCACCGCGTTCCTCCTGTGGTGGGGCGTCCCCGAGGAGGGCGGCTACTTCCTCGGCCACGCGCCCTTCCACGCGGTCCTCGCGGCCGCCGCCTTCAAGCACGTGGCGCCGAAGAGCATGATCCTCGTTCCCGGCGCCCTTTTCCTCCAGCTCGCCTCGAGCTGGGCCGGGCTGCACCACTTCGACTCGCGCTTCGACCCCGCCGACCGCGTCGCGCTCGTCCGCGAGCACCTCGGCGAGACCGGGCTCGTCGGCAAGCTCGCCTACCAGGCGCCCGACGTCGGGATCTGGCTGCCCGGCGTGGACGAGGTCGACCTGACCGGAAGGTTGCTGGAGAGCTACCGCGCCGACATCGCGCCCGACGAGCTCGCCGAGCTCGTCGCGCCGACGATCGAGAACGCCCTCGCGGCGGGCCCCGTCGCGCTCGACGTCAGCTACACCGGCGAGAGCTGGTCGCTCGCCGGCGAGGAGTTCCCGGCGTACGTGGACGACTTCGTCGCGGCGCTGCTCGCGCGCTTCGAGGTCGAGCGCGTGACCCGCGGGACGTGGACGCTAGCGGTCTTGCAGCTTCAGTAGCCGCTCCGCGTTTCCGCCGAAGATCTGCTCGCGGTCCGCTTCGCTCACCCCGCACGCTCCGAGCGCCTCGCGCTGCACGGTCAGGAGGTCCTGCCGCCACCCGCGCGGGAAGGTCGAGGAGTCCGTCCCGAAGAGGATCCGCTCCGCGCCGAAGACGCCGAGGGCGCGCTCGAAGACGTCGACCAGCGACGTGCGCCCCGGCTGCGTGGCCATCCAGGCGTTCGAGGAGCTCGTGTCGACGAACACGTTCTCGCACATGGTCCCCGCGATGAGCGTCTCGCGCAGGAGACCGGCGCCGAAATGGGGGATGACGAAGCGCGCGTTGGAGAAGGCGTTGGCGGAGGGGATGAGGGCCAGCGGATCGGCGAACGACAGGTCGTACGGTCGCGGCAGCCCGAGCAGGTCGCGCAGCTTGACCTGGAGCACGCCGCAGTGGACCACGGCGACCGCGCCGTGCTCGTGCACGGCGGAGAAGACGGCGCGCGCGGCGTCGCCGGCGAGGTCGAAGCGGTGCATGGCGGGGAAGAGCAGGATGCCGCGGAAGCCGCGCTCGCCCAGGAGGCCGCGCACCGCGTCGGGCGCGCCGTCGGCGGTCGGGTTGACGAGCGCGAAGGGCGTGATGCGCCCGTCCGCGAGCGACCCGGCCTCGGCGACGGCGGGGATCTCCTCGGGCAGGCTGGCGAAGCTGACGAGGTGGCCGACGCCGTAGGCGTCGAGCTCGGAGAGCCAGCGGTCGAGGTGCTGGCGAAGGTCCGGTGAAGGCACCTCGATCCCGGTCTTCAGCGCCACGTCGGCGAGCTTCTCCTCCGGTTCTCCCGGGAGCGGCGACTGCGCCGCGAGCGCGTCGAAGAACGGTCGCGAGAAGAAGTGCGAGTGGAAGTCGACGAGCTGCGTCACGTCAGTCTTCTTTCAGGTTGCGCCAGAGGCTCTTCAGGCGGCTCCCGGCGCCGCCCACGTGGAACGGCAGCCCGCGGGTGCCGTACAGGTCGATCCCGCCCTTGACCGGGTCGCGGGCGAGGGCTTGCGCCAGGATACGCTCCGGGCTCATCGGGTAGGGAGCGGCGGTCGCTTTGCCGAGCGTGAAGCCGCGCTCCGTCAGGAACGCGAGCAGCTCCGCCGGCTCCGCGCCGCGGAGCGCGTAGGGCCAGAACTCGATCAAGAGCGCCATCTCGGGGCTCGCGTCGAGGAGCGCGCGCGCGCCCCGCAGCGCCTCCCACTCCGAGCCCTGGGTGTCGATCTTGAGCAGCCGCACGGGGCCTTGGACGTGATCGTCGACGCGCTCGACGGCGACGTCGATGACCTCCGCCTCCGCCATGTCCTCGGGCGGCGCATCGCCGGCGAGCACGCGGTTGTCCCCGCGGTTGCGCGGCGCCAGCGCGATGCGCGCGGTGCCCCGCTCGGCGCCGGCGGCGGCCCGGTGGAGGATCCCCCGTCCCTTCCCGACCTCCTCGGCGCGGCGCATGTTGCGCTCGGCGAGGTCGGCGATGCCGGGCACGGGCTCGAAGGCGTGCACCTCGCACCCGGCGAGGATCGCGAGCACCGCGTACCACCCGACGTTCGCGCCCAGGTCGACCACCCGGTCCCCGGCGCGCAGGTGCGCGCGAAAGAGCGCGGTCTCGTGCTCCTCCCACGCCCCGCGCTCGATCGCCGGGCCGATGATCGCGTCGTCCTCCAGGACGTCGAAGGCGAGGTCGCGTCCCGCGACGAGACCGGCCACGCTCAGTGTCTTCGCGCGGAACTCCATCCGGCGCGGAAGTCTACCCGCGCGCAGGTTCCCGGAGAATGCGGAAGCGCCTCCGGGATCGCGATCCACGGAGGCGCCGCATACCACCCTGGCTTGGGTCGTGCCCCGACTACTCGGCGAAGCTGGCCCCGCCTCCCGTCACGTACGCGAACTCTTTCCCCCAGTCGCGGTTCTGGCACTTGAAGAAGCCCTTGTGCTTGTCGGCGAAGTCGGAGGACTCGAAGTTGCGGATCCCGATGACGTAGTAGTTCGACGAGCCTTTGCAGCCGTACGAGCCCTGGTTGTAGACGTAATAGCGGTAGTGGTAGGTGGCGTCGTTGATCGGGTCGGTCGCGTCTTCGTCCAGGTAGCCCTCGTCGCGGAGAACCTGGACGAAGTTGTCGTCGTGCGACACGTCCCAGCCGCCGAAGGAGGGGTTCTGGTTCGCGGCCGGGTACGAGCCCTTGTCCATCATGTACTGCTCGACGGCGTTTCGGACCGTCTTGATGTCGGCGAGGCGGCGCGCGTCGCGGGCGGCCATCATGTGGTTGCTCACGCGGGGCACGAGCACGCCGGCGAGGATCGCGAGGATCGAGATCACGACCACCAGCTCGATCAGGGTGAAACCCCGCTTCGATAGGTTCTTCATCGTTGGTTCCGGGAGATGCGTTGGGTACGGCGCCGTCGGCCCTCCGGGGACGAGGGAGCGTCGGCCGGCCAGGGTCTGACTCCCGCTATCGGCGGCGCGCCTTACGAGCTTGAAGCGCAACGCCCAAAACGAGCCCGGACCCGGAAAGGGGTTCTCAAGGGCTCCCCGGGAACGGCCGAAAAGGGGGCGTCTTCCGCACCCGCCGGGGGTGCCATCCCCTTCCGCCGGCCCGCCGCCCCAACTTCGGCGCGCCGCGGAGTCCCCCCGGTCCGTCCCATGGCCCCGAAACGAACGAGCCCCTCCGGGGGTCCGGCTGTGCTCAGCCTGAGCCCCAAGGTCGTCGAGTGGTACGACCCGGCCGGAGGTCTCGCCGCCTACGGCCGCGCCGAGGTCGAGGGGCCGGGCAACGGAGCGCTCGTCGCCGCCGCGGAGGCCGCTTGCCGCGCGTCGGGCGCGCGGCGCCGGCCGTGCATCGTGTCGCTCGCGGACGGCCTCGCGAGCCACCATCTGGTGCACACGCCGCCGCTCAAGAAGAAGGAGCTCGCGTTCGTCTTCGAGCGGCGGGCGAGCAAGCTGCTCGGCGTCCCCAAGGAGGACGCGCTCTTCGCCGCGCTCTCCGCCGGCGGCGACGGCTCGGGCGTGAAGGGGGGCGAGGACGCGTGGCTCCTCGTCGCGATGAAGCGCGCGGAGATGTCCGACCTGCGCCTCCGGCTGCGCAAGCGCGGCTTCCAGGTCAAGCGCGTCGTTTCCGGACGCCAGTCGGTCGTCTGCACCGCGCGCCGGGAGCTTCCCGACCCCGACGGCGCGGCGATCGTCGTCGGCATTGAGCCGGGCGCGATCACGATCACGCTGATCCGCGGCGAGGTCGTGGTCAACCAGGAGACGATCGAGGGCGACTTCCTCGAGAACCCGTCCCTGGCCTCGTCCCTCGTTCACGAGGTGAAGAGCTTCGCCGGCTATTGGAAGAAGCACACCCGCGGCGAGGTGCTCGAACAGGTCGCGGTCCTCGGCCTGCAGCCGGACCGCGGCGAGCTTCTCTCGCACGCCTTCGAGACCGCGATGCCGGGGGCGAGCGTTCTGCTCCTGCCGAGGGACGCTGGCGGCGAGAACGCCGGGCGCTTCGCCTACTTCGCCGCCGCGGCGTCCACCGGCTCGCTCAACCCCGACCTGACGACGCGCATCCCGCCCCGCCGGCGCGTGCTCGTCTCCGGGCTCGTGGCGGTCTTCGGGCTCGCCGGCGTGCTCGGCTGGCACCTGAACCAGCGCGTCGGGCGCGAGCTCGACGCCCTCGGCCACGAGATCGAGCAGCTCGACGCGGCCGCCGTGGACCTGCCGGAGCTCGAGCGCGAGAACGCGCGCGCCGCCGCCGGTCTCGACGCGCTTCGGGTGCGCCTCGAGCGCGCGGCGGCGGTGGAGGACTACGGTGTCGCGCTCGAGGACGTGCTGCTCGACGCGCTCGGGGCCTTCCGGGGCCGCGCCGACTTCGTCGACATCAACGTGCGTCCCGAAGGTTCCTCCGGCGAGCCCGTGGCGTCGATCACGGGCCGCGCGGACCCGCGCCCGGCGGAGCTCTTGAGCTCGCTCGGGCTCCTGACCCGCGATCTCGAGGCGACGCGCTCGTTCGCGGACGTCGAGCTGACGTTGCCGGAGGCGCTGCCCTCCCCGGAGAGCGGCGTGCGCGCGATCGAGTTCCTGATCGACGCGAGGGTGGAGGGCTGAGCGTGCGCGAGGTCTCCAACCTCAAGAACGGTCACGCCGCGCGGGCGGCCGCGCTCCTGGTCCCCACGGGCTTCGTGATCCTCGCGCTCAGCGGCGTCGCCGCGAAGCCCGCGATGGGTCTGAAGCACGCGCGCGACTCGCGCGAGCTCGCGCGGCAGCGCGCGGAGCGCTGCGAGCTCGAGCGCGAGCGGTTTGCGGAGTTTGAGGCCGCGCGCGGCTTCGAGCGCCTCTCGGAGGCGGTGGCGCGGATCGACGGGCTCGTGCCGCAGCGCATCTCCGAGCTGGACGCGCACAGCGCCGTGCGCGTCGTCGCCGAGGCTCACGGCCTCGCGCTGGAATCGGTGAGCGTCGGGGAGCTCGTCGACCCCGGCCTGCCGCGCGCGGACGACATGGTCGCGATGCAGCGCATCCAGGTCTCCGGCGTCGGCGAGCTGACCGACGCGGTCGCGACGGTCGCGACCCTGCGCGAGCTCGGTTTTCCCGTCGCGGTGCTCGAGTGCACGTTCACGCGCGTCCGCGAACCGTCCACCTCGTTCTCGATGTACGTCACCCTCGGGCTCTTCCAATCCGTGCCCCTGCCCGACGAGAGCGAGGAACAGCCGTCCCAGGAAGGTGCTTCGTGAACAAGAAGGCCAAGCAGATCACGGCCGTCGGCCTGCTCGTCGGGACCGGAGCCGTCTGGGTTCCGCAGCTCCTCAGCGCGACGTCGAAGCCGAGCCATCACCTGACCGAGGAGATCTCGGCCTCGGGCGAGCCCATGGAAGCCGCGGAGGCCGGAGGAGGGAGCGAAGCCGGCGCCGGCGTCGACTGGAACGAGCCGCCCGCCGGCGGCGACGACGTGGCTCCGAGCGTCCCGTCGGTTCCGCAGGACGGCGGCTCGGACGCGCTGGACTCGATCCTCGCCCGCGACGACGCCACGGACTCCGCGGCGGGGCAGGCCGGCGAGACCGGCGACCTCGTCGAGGACCTCGAGCGCTCGCTGCGCGCCACGGACACCCTCGTGGGGGACAACCCGGAGACGAGCCTGCGGGCGTTGATCCAGGCGATGCAGGAAGGGAACCGCGCCGCCGAGCCCGGGGAAGTGAGCGGCACGACGACGCCGCGACCCAGCGCGTTCGCCACCTCGGCGGAGCTCGCCTCCTTCGCCGCGGAGAATCCGCTCACCGGCATCGTCTACGGCGAGAACGACGCCGTCGCGATGGTCGGTCACCGCGTCGTGCGCTCGGGCGACCGCATCGACGGCGGTCGCGTGCTGGTCGCCGAGGTCGGCCGTGGGTGGGTCCGGCTCGCCCGCGGCGCGGAGGAGATCGTGCTCGACCTGCCGCCCTTCACCGCCCGCGCGCGGAGCGTCGTCTCCGACGGTGGAGAGGGCGACGGCGAAGGCGGAGGAGGCGGCGGCGCGTCCGAGGAGACGGGCCAAACCGGCGAGGGAATCGCCCTGGACGAATACGGCTTCGAAGAGCTCGTGGGAGAAGGCCAGTGATCGACCTGCGCGTCACCCCTCTGATCGTCACGCTCGGCGCCGGGAGCCTGCTGGCGGGATGCTCCCAGCTCGAGGTCAGCCGCGAGGGCTTCGACAAGGCCTTCGTCGATCCCACGCTCGCCGGCGAGCGCGGTGCGCTCGACCCCGGCCCCGTCCACGATCCGCCGATCCGCGCGCTGGATCCGGAGCCGGAGCCGGAACCGGCGGAGGAGCTGGCCGAGCCCTTCTTCCCGCCTCCGTCGAGCATCGGCGACGATTCGCTCTACGAGGTCGACGTGCGCAACATGCCAATCGCCGAGGCGGTCCACCTGATCGCGTCGATGGCCGGCGTCAACGTCTACCTCGACGCCGGGCTGGGCTTCCGCGTCGACGCGAACTTCCCGTCGATCACGCTCGACCAGGCGCTGGCGGTGCTGCTCGAGCGCAACGGCTTGATCCTGATCGAGGACCCGCCGGGGATCTACTGGGTCAGCGCCAACGACGGCAGCCAGATCGAGACGCAGGTCTTCCAGCTCGAGTCGGTGAGCGCGGCCGACGTCACCGGGAACCTCGAGGCTTTGGTCGGCGAGTCGACGCAGATCATCACCGACCTGAACCGGAACTTCATCGTCGTCCGCGGTGCCCGCTTCGACCTCGACCTGATCGACACGTACCTGGCGGCGGCCGACGTGCTCAAGGAGCAGGTCCTGATCGAGGTGGAGATCCTCGAGATCATCCTGAGCGACGAGTTCGAGCTCGGCATCCAGCAGGCGCTGGCCGAGGACGACCTGTTCGGCGAGTTCAGCGGGTCGATCGACCTGGACCTCTCGACGGCGAGCACCGACTTCACGGCCACGATCACGAACGGCGATTCGATCACCGGCGTGATCAACGCGCTCCAGACCTTCGGCTCGGTCAACGTCGTGAGCTCGCCGCGCGTGCTCGCCGTGACCAACACCGAGGCCAAGGTCGAGGTGATCACCGAGGTGCCCTACATCGACACGAGCACCGCGGTCAGCGGCGACCCCGGCCAGGTCGGCGTGTCGTCCCAGCAGCAGGTCGAGTTCAAGGAGTCCGGCGTGAAGCTCACCGTCACGCCGGTCATCCAGGAGGGCGGCGTGATCAGCCTGAACGTGAACCAGGAGTTCTCCGAGGTGATCGACTTCTTCCTCGGGATCCCGGTGCTCGACACGCGCAAGGTCGTGACGCAGTTCCTGGTCGAGGGCTCGCAGACCGCGATGATCGGCGGCCTCATCCAGGACCGCGCCGCCGAGACGGACCGGGGCGTGCCGATCCTGATGGACGTGCCGGTCCTGGGGCGGCTCTTCCGCAGCGACGAGGACCTGACCGAGCGCCGCGAGCTGATCGTGCTCCTGACGCCGCGGCTGGTCGACCCGGCGGAGGCTTCGATCCTCGCGGCCGAGTACCACGACGCCTACTCGGAGCGCGTCCGCGCTTCGGGCCTCGCGGACTCCGACGACGAGCCGGAGGACTAGCCGCATGTCCCCGGTGGTGAAGGGCCGGCTCGGCGACCGGCTGATCGAGAACGGAAGCCTCTCGGAGGAGCAGCTCACGCTCGCGCTCGCGGAGCAGCGCCGCCACCACCGGCCCCTGGGCGAGATCCTCGTCTCGCTCGGCTTCTCGACGCCCGAGGACATCACGCAGCTCGTCGCGGAGGACCTGGGCCTGGCGTTCCTGAGGGCGGACGACGTCGATCCCGACCCGCTGATCCTGGCCGCCCTCGACCCGGGCTTCGTGCGCCAGACCATGGCGTTCCCGTTCCGCCTCGACGACGGGACGCTTCAGGTGGTCATGGTCGACCCCGACAACCCGCAGAAGGTGTCGGACGTGCGCAAGCGGTTCCCGTACCCGCTCGGGATCGCGATCACGACCGAGTCTGAGCTCCTGCGGCTGATCCGCTCGCACCTCCAGGCGGCGCACAGCCGTCTCTCCGACATCCTGGCCGAGTACAAGGACGTCGACGAGGAGGGCCGCGACGACTTTCCCGTGGAACAGGTGACCAACGCCGTCCTGATGGACGGCGTGCACCGCAACGCCACGGACATCCACGTCGAGCCCGAGGACCACGTCACCCGCGTCCGCTACCGCTGCGACGGCATCATGCAGGGCGGCGAGAGCCTCCCGCGGTGGGCCACCGCCGCGGTGGTCTCGCGCCTGAAGATCATGTCGCACCTCGACATCTCGGAGCGCCGGCGGCCGCAGGACGGCCGGCTGCGCTTCCAGGTCGACGACGACAGCTCCGTGGACATGCGCGTGTCGATCATGCCGACGCAGTACGGCGAGAACGTCGTGCTCCGCATCCTCGACACCTCGGGCGGGGCGCTGCGGCTCTCGCAGCTCGGCGTGAGCGTCGAGCTCCAGCAGGTGCTCACCACGGTCGCCAACCGGCCGCACGGGCTCTTCCTCGTCACCGGTCCCACCGGGTCGGGCAAGACGACGACGCTCTACGCGATGCTGTCGGTGATGGACGCGATGCACAGGAAGATCGCGACCGTCGAGGACCCGATCGAGTACCGCCTGCCCTTGCTCCGTCAGAGCCAGGTCGACCCGTCGATCGAGTACACGTTCGCCGCGGGGCTGCGCTCGCTCCTGCGCCAGGACCCCGACGTGATCCTGATCGGCGAGATCCGCGACCGCGAGACCGCCGACATGGCGATCAAGGCGTCGATGACCGGACACATGGTGCTCTCGACGCTACACACGAACTCCGCGATCGGGGCGATCCCGCGCCTGGTCGACATCGGGATCGAGCCCTACCTGGTCGAGGACGCGCTGATCGGCGCGATGGCGCAGCGATTGGTGCGCAAGGTCTGCTCCTCGTGCCGCGAGGAGGTCGAGGCGACTCCCGAGGAGCTCCGCTGGCTCGGCGTCGAGGAGGCGGTGCTGCGCGCCGGCAAGGGCTGCGACCGCTGCGACGGAAGCGGCTACCAGGGCCGCACGGCGATCATCGAGATCTTCCTGCCGGACAACAGCATGGCGGACGCCATGCGCGAGGGCGCCGGCCTCGGCGAGCTGACCGCGATGGCGAAGGCGAGCGGCTTCAAGACGATGGGGGAGAACGGCAAGGAGCTCGTGCGGCGCGGCATCACCACGATGGAAGAGATCCAGCGCGTCAGCCGCGGCCACCGCCTGACCAAGGAGGAGCGTGAAGGCATTTGAGTACGTCGCCGCCGACCCGCGCGGCAGGCGCACCAGCGGCACCGCCTGGGCCTCGGGCGAGAACGAGCTCGATTCCTTGCTCGAGGCCAAGGGGCTCGTGCTCACCGAGGCGAAGGTCATCGCGGACGACCGCGCCGTGCGGCGCACGCGCGTCAAGAAGGCCGAGCTGATCAACCTGACGAACCAGCTCGCGACGGTCACCGGCGCCGGCGTGCCGCTGGTCGAGGGCCTGCGCGGGATCGGCGAGCGGCTCGAGACCGAGGGCGGGCGCCGGCTCGTGCAGGAGATGGTGACCGGGTTGGAGGCCGGCGAGAGCCTCTCCAACGTGATGGGCTCCTACCCCAAGGCCTTCCCCGACGTCTACCGCTCGTCCGTCGCCGCCGGCGAGGAGGCCGGCGCGCTCGAGCGTGTCCTGCAACGGCTCGCGAGCCACCTCGAGTGGGTGCGCGGCATGCGCGCCACGACGGTCCAGGCGCTGATCTACCCGGTGATCCTCTGCTTCGCGATCTTCGGGCTGATCCTGGTGCTGCTCTACTTCGTCCTGCCGCGCATCGTCGGGATGTTCCCCGGCGGAGCGGAGGACCTTCCGGCGGAGACGCGCTTCGTCCTCGCGATCTCGAACTTCCTGCGCGACCAGTGGTTGCCGCTCCTGATCGGCGGGAGCCTGGCGGGGGTCGCCGCGGTCTTCGGAAGCCGGCGCCCGGCGGGGAGGCGCTTCCTGCACCGCCAGCTTCTGCGGATCCCCAAGCTCGGCACGGTGGCGAGCCAGATCGCGACCTCCAAGTTCGCCTGCACCGCCGGGATCCTCCAGGCGGCGGGCTGCGACGTGTTCACCGTTCTGAACGTCTCGTCGCGGTGCTGCGGCAACGCGGCGATGGAGGCGGCTTTCAACCGCGCGACCGAGCGCGTCAAGCGCGGCGCGACCATCTCCGACGCGCTCGAGCAGGAGCCCCTGATGGACAGCCTCTTGGTCCAGATGGTCAGCGTCGGCGAGCGGACCGGCGATTTGGACCGTTGTCTCGAAAGATTGGTGAAGCACTACGACGATGAAGTCCCGAGGAGCGTCAAGCGATTCCTGTCCTTGCTCGAGCCCGCGCTCCTCCTCGGCGCAGGCGGCGTCGTGGCGTTCATCCTCCTCGCCGCCCTGCTCCCGATCTTCGACCTCTACGAGAGCATGGGGTAGTCCGATGACGAGGGACTTCAACGCGCGCGGAGAGGGGGGATTCAGCCTGCTCGAGATCGTGATCGCGGTCACGGTCCTCTCGGTGATGCTCGGCATGGCAGTGCCGGTCGCGAGCATGGCCTTCCAGTCGAAGGCGAAGCGCTCGACGCGCGCCGAGCTCGATCAGCTCGCCGAGGGCGTTGCGGCGTACTTCGAGGACGTGAACGACTTCCCGGCGGAGATCGACGACCTCTTGATCGAGCCCACGGGAGTGAGCGGCTGGACCGGCCCGTATCTGGCGATGGACTCCACCGACCCGCTGTCGGGCGATTCGGACTGGACGGTCGACGCGTGGTCGCGCGATTACGTCGTGACGGAGTCGGGGCTCGTGTTGACGGTCGCGAGCACGGGCGCGGACGGCGTGAGCGGCACGGAGGCCGACATCGCGATCACCATCGACGGCACGCCGATCCGCCGGCGGCAGACGCTCGCCACGCTGGTAACGATCAACGTCGCGGTGACGCAGTACAACGGCATCTACCTGCCCGGGACGCCGCTCAGCACGACCTGGGACATCGCGTTGAACCAGCTCGTCACCGCGAACCTCCTGCCGGCGAAGGAGGGCTACGAGACCGACGAGTGGGGCGACGCGTTCGTGCCGGTCCCGGCGGGGCAGTCGCCGGTCGTGCAGATCGGCTCGGTCAACGTCGGGAGCTGATCAACGGTAGACGAGGTAGGCGGCGACGGCCGCGACCTGGAGCAACGTGAGGAGCCCGAGCTTGACGAGGAAGCCGGTCTTCCTCGTCTTGTGACGGAAGATCAAGACGCCGGTCCACGCGCCCGCCGCGGTGAGGGGCAGCGAGAAGCCGAGCAGCCGCGTCTCCGGTACGCGCTTGCGCCCGCGGACGGCGCACAGCTTGTCCCAGCCGTAGGCGGCGAAGCAGACCGCGTTCAGCCCGAGGAGGAGCCAGCCCATGCGCTCGCGAGGCTGTCGCGGGTGATCGCGGAGTGGGACGCGTTCCACACGACCTCGCCGTTCGCGAGGAGAAGGGCCTGGGGGGATTCGTGGCGCACGCCGGTACGGGCCTCGACCGCTTGCGACAGCGGGCGCTGCCCGCGGACGTCGAGCCAGGCGGTGGCGACGTCGGGCTCACCCGCGAGGAAGTGGCGGTACTCGTTGAAGGCCGTCGCGCTGATCGGACAGATCAGCGAGTGCTTGAAGAGGAGGAAAACGGGAGCGGTCAAGGCACGCTCGAGCTCCTCGTCGTCGGCGATTTGGGAGAGGTCCATGGGCGGCATTCTATGGGGGTGGAGCGGGAAGTCGACTCCCCGGAGAGCGGACGGGCGACTTGTGGCGGTCTCGCCGAACCGCTGCGGTGCGGTCGGTGACGCTCTCGCTGCGGTCGTACAGGTGGAAGGGGCGGCGCTCGGCTCCGTTCGGGACGGAGGTGCGGGGGAGTTTGCCGGC
>JANQEJ010000094.1 GCA_028278425.1 Planctomycetota bacterium
CCTGCGACTGCTCGACTCACATCAGATTCTCAATCTCGAGAATCCCTGGCGAGGATCCGCGACTCCGGCCACTCGGAAAAGGGCCAAACTCGAGTCTAGGCCAGCTCACGCGTCCTCGTAGGCGTCCTTCAGCCACCCGACGAGCTCTCCGTTCACCTCGGACGCGTCCGACACGCGCACGCGGTGCGACACCATCGAGTTGAAGCTCCCCGACGCCTCCAGGCGCCCCTTCGCCTTCGCCCCCTTGCGGTTGATCCCGACGTCGACGCGCGTCTTCGTCGAGGGCTGGATCAGGCCGAACTGCTTCGACCGCCGCAGGCTGACGTACGCCTTCTTGGGAGCGATCTCGACGTCCTTGCCGAAGCCGCGCACCGCCTTGACCAGGGCGTCGTAGATCGGGCGCAGGTCCGCCTTCGCGCCGGCGTACTGCGCGTCGACCAGGGCGTCGTCGCCGGTGACGGTGGACGGAACCCCGCCGAGCGCGTGGTGGGCGACCAGGTTGGCGTAGCCGTGGGTCAGCCCCTCGCCCTTCAGGTGCTTCACGATCTGCCCGTGTTTGGAGAGCTTGGCCTTCTTCGCGAGCTTGACCCACGCGTCGAGGGACTTGCCGGTCTTCTCCTCGATGTTCCGCACCATGGCGGCTTCCATCTCCTGGGGGGATGCCATCGGTTTCCTTCCTGGGTTGAGGGGCCTCGTTTCCACCCTCCGTGCGACGGCGTCCGGCGCGGCCCTGCACGAAACGCGGAGAAACGCCCGGAGACGGTATCATCGCCGCCGATGGGCTGGTTCGCGCGCTTCCTCTTGCCCCCTCTGCTGCTCCCGGCGGCCTTCGCCGGTCCCGGTGAGCTCCCCGAGGAGGACGAGGCCCCCGACTTCCGCCGCGACGTGCTGCCGATCCTGACGGGCAAGTGCTTCACCTGCCACGGGCCCGACGAGGCGACGCGCGAGGGCGACCTGCGGCTCGACGACCGGGACGAGCTCTACAAGGAGATCGCCCGCGACCTCTTCGTCGTCGCGCCGGGCGACACGGGCAGGAGCGAGCTCTACTGGCGCGTCACGACCGACTCCGAGAACGACCGCATGCCGCCGTTCTGGAGCGACCAGCCGAAGCTGGACGATAGCGAGGTCGCCACGCTCCGCCGCTGGATCGAGTCCGGCGCCGAGTGGAGCGGGCACTGGGCGTACGAGCCGCCGTCGCGGCCGGAGCCGCCGGCGGTCGAGGACGAGTCCTGGCCGCGCGGCGTGATCGACCGCTTCGTGCTGGCGCGGCTCGAGCGCGAGGGCCTCGCGCCGTCGCCGGAGGCCGACCGCGCGACGCTGATCCGGCGCCTGAGCCTCGACCTGACCGGGCTGCCGCCGACGCTCGAGGAGGTCGACGCGTTTCTCGCCGACGAGAGCCCGGACGCCTACGAGAGAGTCGTCGAGCGGCTCTTCGCCTCGCCCCACTACGGCGAGAAGCAGGCGCGGCTCTGGCTCGATCTCGCGCGCTACGCGGACACGCACGGCTACGAGAAGGACGAGACGCGCACGATGTGGCGCTACCGCGACTGGGTGATCGACGCCTTCAACGCGGACATGCCGTTCGACCGCTTCACGCGCGAGCAGATCGCGGGCGACCTCCTGCCGGAGCCGACGAACGGCCAGCTCGTCGCCACGGGCTTCCATCGCAACACGATGGTGAACCGCGAGGGCGGCGTGGACGCCGAGGAGTTCCGCGTCGACGCGGTGATCGACCGCGTCAACACGACGGCGAGCGTGTGGCTCGGCACGACGCTCGCGTGCGCGCAATGCCACAGCCACAAGTACGATCCGTTCTCGCAGCGGGAGTACTACGGGCTCTTCGCGTACTTCAACTCGACCGAGGACAGCGGCAGCTCGGTCGAGCCCATTCTGCGCGCGCCCGACCGCGCGCAGGCCGAGCGGCTGGCCGAGTACGCGGCGAAGCTCGCGGACTACGACGCGCAGCTCGCGGGGCCGATGCCGGAGGTCGACGCGGCGCAGGCGGCGTGGGAGCGCGAAGCGCTGGCGAGCCTGCCGCCGCCGGTGGAGTGGCGCGCGCCCGAGCCGCTCGGCTTCCGCTCGCGGAACGGCGCCGCGCTGACCTTGCTCGACGACGGGACGCTGCTCGCCGAGGGCGAACGCCCGCCGCGGGACGCCTACGAGGTCGAGCTGCGCCCCGGGCCGGGTCGGGTCACGGCGTTGAAGCTCGAGCCGCGGCCGCACCCGAGCCTCACCGGCAACGGGCGCGCGGACGACGGCAACTTCGTCGTGACCGACGTCGAGCTGCACGTGGCGTCGCTCGTCGCGCCGAGCGCGTCCCGCCGCGTGCGCTTCGCGGGCGCGACCGCCAACTTCGAGCAGACGAGCGGCAGGTTCCCCCCGGTGCACGCGATCGACGTCGACCCGGAAAGCGGCTGGGCGGTGGCCGGCCACACGACGCGCGACGACCTCGAGGCGGTCTTCGCGCTTCGCGAGCCGCTCGAGCTCGGCCCCGACGACGTCGTGCGCGTCGTGCTGCGCCACGAGTACGGCGGCTCGGCGTGGACGCTCGGGCGCTTCCGGCTTTCGTTCACCGACCACGACGAGCCGCGCGAGCGCGCGCTCACGCCGCCGATGGACGGCTGGGAGCTCCTCGGTCCGCTGGCGGAGGCGAGCGGCGAGGAGGCTTTCGCCAAGGCGTATCCCGCGGAGACCGGGTCCCAGGTCGACGGCTGGGAAGCCCACCCCGAGTGGATCGACGCGCGCGTCCACGCCTTCCCGCAGAGCGAGAACAGCGCCTTCCTGGTGCGCCGGCGGCTGACCGCCGCCCGCCCGCGCCGTGCGATCCTCAAGCTGGGCAGCGACGACGCGCTCAAGGTGTTCCTCAACGGGAAGCTCGTTCACGAGAAGTGGGTGAACCGCGGCGCCGCGCGGGGGCAGGAGGTGCTGCCCGTGGACCTCGTCGCGGGGACGAACGAGCTCCTGCTGAAGGTCGTCAACAACGCCGGCCCCACCGGCTTCTGCTTCGAGATCGCGAACGACGAAAGCGACCGTCTCCCGGACGACGTCGCGGACGCGCTTCGCGACGGCGGCGACGTGAGCGACTGGTACCGGCGCAACGTCGCGCCCGCGGGCCGCAAGCTCGTGGCGAAGCGCACGTTGATCGAGCAAGCCCGCGACGAGCTCAACGCGAAGCTGCCGGCCACGATGGTCATGCGCGAGCGCGCCGAGCCGCGCGAGACGCGCCTCCTGATCCGCGGCAGCTTCCTGAACCCCGGCGACCCGGTGGAGCCGGGCGTGCCGGCGGTTCTGAACGAGCTCCCCGCAAGCGCGCCACCGACTCGGCTGGGTCTCGCCGACTGGCTCGTAGACCCCGCGAACCCCCTCGTCGCGCGCGTGACGGTCAACCGCTTCTGGGAGCAGCTCTTCGGCCGCGGCCTGGTCGAGACGAGCGAGGACTTCGGCACGCGCGGCGACCCGCCGAGCCACCCGGAGCTGCTCGACCGGCTCGCGTCCGACTTCGTCGCGAACGGCTGGAGCGTGAAGGAGCTGCACCGCGCGATCGTGACCTCCGCTACCTACCGTCAGTCCTCCGACGTGACGCCGGAGCTGCTCGAGCGCGACCCGTACAACCGCCTGCTCGCGCGCGGCGCGCGCTTCCGCGTCGAGGCCGAGGCGGTGCGCGACGTGACGCTCGCGATCGCCGGGCTGCTCGCGACCGAGATCGGCGGCCCGAGCGTCTTCCCGCCGCAGCCCGACGGGATCTGGGCGATGACCTACAGCGGCGAGCAGTGGAACACGGCCACCGACGCCGACCGCTACCGCCGCGGGGTCTACACCTTCCTGCGCCGCACGGCGCCGTATCCCACGTTCGCGATGTTCGACGCGACCAGCCGCGAGGTGACGTGCACCCGGCGCGCGCGGACGAACACGCCGCTGCAGGCGCTCGCCGCGCTGAACGACCCGGCGTTCCTCGAGGCGGCCGGCGGGCTCGCCCGGCGGATGGCGGGCGGGGACGACGCGAAGGGGCTGCGGCGCGGCTTCCGGCTCTGCACGGCTCGCGAGCCCGAAGCCGGCGAGCTGGACGTGCTCGCGGAGCTGCTCGCCAGCGAGCGCGCGTTCTTCGCCGAGCACCCCGAGCGCGCCGCCGAGCTCGACGCCGCGGCCGCACCCTTCGCCAAGGGCCGCGACGACGCGCCGGAGCTCGCCGCCTGGACGGTCGTAGCCAACGCGCTCCTCAACCTCGACGAGACGCTGACGCAGCACTGATGAATCCGTACACCGAGCTCCTTCGCGCGAACACGCGGCGCTGGTTCCTCAAGCAGTGCGGCGTGGGCGTCGGCGCGCTCGCTTTCGGGTCGCTGTTGCGCGCGGACGACACGCGGCCGCGACCGCCGCACTACCCGGCGCGGGCGAAGCGCGTGCTCTACCTGCACATGGCGGGCTCGCCGTCGCAGATCGATCTCCTGGATCCCAAGCCGAAGCTGCGGGAGCTCGACGGCAAGGAGTGCTCGGAGGAGCTGATCGCCGGCGAGCGCTTCGCCTTCATCAAGGGCGTGCCGAAGTTCCTCGGCTCGCCGTACGACTTCGCGCGCCACGGCCGGTCGGGCCAGGAGTTCTCGACGCTGCTCCCCCACCTCGCAAGTTGCGCCGACGACCTGGCGATCGTGCGCTCGATGCACACCGATCAGTTCAACCACGCGCCGGCGCAGATCTTCCTGAACAGCGGCCACTCGCGCATCGGGCGGCCGAGCATGGGCTCGTGGCTCTCGTACGGCCTGGGCTCGGAGAACCGCGACCTGCCGTCCTTCGTCGTCCTGCTCTCGGGTCAGTATGCGCCGAGCGGCGGCGCCTCCTGCTGGGGCTCGGGCTTCCTGCCGACGATCCATCAGGGCGTGCGCTTCCGTTCGCAGGGCGACCCGGTGCTCTTCCTGTCGAACCCGCCCGGAATGGACGGCGCGACCCGGCGGCGCTCGCTCGACGCCGTCAACGCGCTCAACGAGAAGCGGCTCGAGGAGACTGGCGATCCCGAGATCGCCACGCGCATCGCGCAGTACGAGCTCGCCTACCGCATGCAGACGAGCGTGCCCGAGCTGCTCGAGATCGACCGCGAGCCCGAGGCGATCCGCGCGGCCTACGGCGTCGAGCCCGGCAAGGTCTCCTACGCGAACAACTGCCTGCTAGCCCGCCGTCTGCTCGAGCGCGGCGTGCGCTTCGTCCAGCTCTACCACTGGGGCTGGGACAGCCACGGAACGAACCCGAGCGACGACATCATCACGTCGCTGCCGCAGCGTTGCCTGGAGACCGACGGGCCGACCGCGGCGCTCCTCAAGGACCTGAAGCAGCGCGGGCTGCTGGACGACACGCTCGTCGTCTGGGGCGGCGAATTCGGCCGCACCCCGATGAACGAGGAGCGCAACGGCTCGAAGTTCCTCGGTCGCGACCACCACCCGCACTGCTTCTCGATCTGGCTCGCCGGCGGGGGCGTCGCGCCGGGGATCGCCGTCGGCAGGACGGACGAGCTCGGCTACCACGTCGAGGAGCGGCCCGTCTCCGTACACGACCTGCACGCGACGATGCTCCACCTCCTGGGCTTCGACCACACGAAGCTGACCTACCGCTTCCAAGGCAGGGACTTCCGGCTGACGGACGTGTTCGGGGAGGTTGTGCCGGAGCTCGTCGCCTGAGGTAGCACCCCTCCGTCCGGCCTGCGGGGACGACTCGAGTCTCCGACCGAGTTGCCGTCATGGAGAGCCCACAAATCCGCGGGCATCCGTTGGGCACGGTTTGCGGCGGTATCATGTAGGACCGTTAGCGGACGTTGGCACCCGGCAGGGAAGGAGGCAGCTTTGATCCTCAGCTTCGTAGCAGCGACAACTGCTTCGGTGGTCGCAGGCGTCATGCTCCACTACGCGACGAAGCACGGCTACCTCGACGGGCCCGCACTGCTCCTTGCCGCGAAGAGACTGTTCGGTGTGCGCAGCAATGCGCGATTGGTAGCCATCCAGAAGGAGCTGTCCAAGACGATTGCGAGCTTCAACGGTCGCCCGAGAATCACGGACAGGGAGCTCCGCGCCATTCACAAGCGCCTGGCCGACGTCGTGGCCAGAATCCTGGAGGAGGATTCTCTCACCACCGTAGAGCGCTTTCGACTCAATGCTTTCGTGCAACTATTCAACGATGCAAGCGTGTCGCTACAGCGCCTCGATCTCGCTGGGCTAGCGGCGATGCGAAACCGCATCGATCAGCTTGCATCGAAGCGTTCGCTGGCCCGGAGGATCGACGTCGATGCCTTGCTGCGACCGGTGTTACGCAACGTGAGGCAGGACGATCTTCGCTGCGGCTTGCCGCGACCCGGGTCGATCTCGAATCTCCGAAAGAGAGCCCCGGCCATTCGTGTCGCCCTTCCCGTGCCCTTCGTGGTGGAGAATCTCGTCTTCCGGCATCTCGCTGGAGCGAAACAACTGCCCATCAGAATCAGCACGCCCACGATGCACTCCTACGGGCTCATCAATCACTTGGGCAGCCTCCCTCCGCATGAACGCCCGGAACTCTGCGTCCTGAACGACGCTGCCGCCATGCGGATCATGCTGGAGGGCTGGTGTATTGACTACGAACCGGTATGGCTCATGTCGAACTTCCCCCTGAGCCTCCTGAGAGCCCGCGCCCGTAAGGGTTCTTCAGCCGGCGCCATCGCTCGGGGAAACCTGGCTCGCTTCGAAGCGGAGCACGCCAGCCCTCAGATGTTCTCGGAGCACTTGGAGCACCGAGGGATCATCCACGCAACAACGTCGCACGAGCTGATCGGCTCTGAAGATTGCCTCAGCCTCCTTGGTGAGGGAGATCCACGCACTCGCGTCATCGCTTGGAGCCCCCAGGTCGGACTCCTTCGCACGCTCGTGTCTGCGGTTCGCGAAGCTCTTCCCTCGGACTGCGGCTACTCATCACAGTTGCTGTTGTATGCGAAGTCCGGGTTCGGTAGAGAAGCCCAGGGTCTGCACCTGCAAGACCTGCTCGCTGCGGTCCAGCTCGGAATGATGGAGCTCAGGTCGCATCCGGAACACCTGGCGGAAGCGCTGGTGGATGCGCTCAGCGAGGACCACTACCTGGATCAGATCGCGGTGTGTGTAGGCCTCGAACGCGCTCGGAGCTTCGAGTGTTCCTAGGTACCGACCCTCACCCCAAGAGTCCTTTGAAGATGCTGCCCCCGCCCGCCTATTCCGCGAGCTCGATGGCCGGCGTCTCCACGTAGACGCCGTTCGCGACGACCTCTTCGTCGCCTTCCGGCCGCCGGCGAACGGCGCTGGTCCCAGGGCCGCCCCGTTTCGCGAGGTCGAGATACACTACGGTGCCCATGGTTCCCCGTCCCGCCCCCCCGCTCCCCCTCCCGATGGCGATCGCGGCGGTTCTCGTCGCCGGTTCCGCCGCCGCCGCCCCGCAGGGGAGCTCGGCCCCGACCGGACTCCACGCGCCGCCGGACGCGGTCCAGGCCCTGAGCGCGGACGGTCTGCTCCTGGGCGGGAACGCGAAGGGCGCCTTGCCCGATCCGGGCGGGCTCGTCGTGCTCGACCCGATCACCTTCGAAGGGAAGCTCCTCGGCGACCACGTGACGGCGGGAGGCATCACCGGGCTCGTGGCCACGCCCGACCAGAAGGTGTGGGCGTCGGTGCGAACCGGAGCCACCTTCCACGCCACCGACCTGGTTCGCTTGTATCCGTACAGCGGAGCGGTCTTGCAGCAGGTCCCGATCACGGACGGCGGGCAGGACGTCCGCGTCAGCGAGCTGGCGCTCGAGCCGGGGACGAACCGGGTGTTCGGCCTCGGGCACGTGCAGGGCGCCCTTCCCCACTCGCTCTACACCATCGACACGGTCACCGGCAACGCGACGCTCGTCGGCCTGACCGGATTGAGCGCCGGCAACGGCCTCGCCTTCGCGACCGACGGGACGCTCTACGCGCTCTCCGGCGGAGCGTCGCCGGTCCTCGTCACGCTGGACCCCGCGACGGGGTCGGTGCTCACCACCCTCTCGTGCGGACCGGACAACTTCCTCCACGGTCTCACGGTCCGGCCGTCCGACGGCGCGTTGCTCGCGACGCGGGGGCAGTCCGGCGGAGGAGATCGCGTGATCGAGATCGACCCCGTCACCGGCGCGACGACGCAGCTCGGCTCCTCGCTCGTCGGGAACCCCGGCGACCTCGCCTTCCTACCGCTGGTGCAACCGACGTTCGAGCTCTTGGGGGGCATCGCCGCCGGCTCGCCGCTGAACCCCGGCGGACTGGCGCGCGTCGACGAATCCACGTGGAGCGGGACGCTCCTCGGCGACAACGTGCCGTTCGGCGGTTTGACCGGACTCGCCGCGACCCCGGACGACCGCCTGTTCGCCACCGCCACCCTTCCGAGCGGCGGGCTGAACACGAGCCTCCTCGAGCTCGCGCCGGACACGGGGGCGGTGCTCACGCAGATGACGATCACGAGCGCGGGGGCCGGCGGAGTTCAGCTCACCGACCTCGCGGTGCAGCCGGGCACGGGGACGGTCTTCGGGTTCGGTCGCGACATCACCGGCCTCTTCAAGCTCTTCACCGTCGACACGACGACCGCCATCGCGACGGTCGTCGGTCAGCCCGCCGCCCAGGGTTCCGGTGGGCTCGCGTTCGCGCCGGACGGAACGCTCTACTACGTGCAGTCCAACACGGACAAGCTGTACACGCTGGACCCCGCGACCGGAGCTTCGGGTACGCCGATCACCTACGGGCCCGCGACGCGGCTGCACGGCCTGGCCGTGCGACCGTCGGACGGCGTGCTCCTCGCCACGCGCGGGGGCCAGGCCGGAGGGGACCAGGTCGTCCGGATCGACGTCGCCACCGGATTGACCACGAACCTCGGAGCGCTCGGTGTGGGCAACGCAAGCGACCTCGCGTTTCGTCCACTGCCCGGGTTCGCGCCGCCGGCGACGCTGCGCTTTGCGACGCCCGCCAACCCGGGTCAGATCGAGCCCTTCCTCCAGGATCGCATGGTGCTCGGCGCGAGCCCCACCGGAACGCCCGCGCCGGACGCGGTCTTCACCGTGCCGAACCCGGGCACGACGCTCGTCATCGTCTGGTACTTCGCGATCGCCCCGTTCGATCTCTTCATCGGCGGCCCCGGTACGCTTCTCGTCTCGCCGGCGCCGCCGACCGCGCACGTCGTGACCGGGCTCTTCGCGTCCGGCGACTCGCTCTCGGTGGGAGCGATGCCCAGCTCGCCGGAGCTGCTCGGGCTGCCGGTCTTCAGCCAGGGGGCCTTCGTCGAGACGAACGGCGGCGTGTACCTGACGAACGCGATCGACTACGTCATCGGGAACTACTAGGGCGCGCGCTCCTCGCCGAGGTACTCCCGGATCCCCGCGAACGTGTCCCGCCATCCCTTCTCGCAGCCGGCGTAGAAGTCGTCCGCCTCGGGCCCCGCGGGGAAGCCGTCCTGCGTGACGCGCAGCATCGCGCCGTCTTCGTGCGGCGTGACGAGGAACTCCGTCACGAAGTCCGCCTCGAAGGGCAGCGGTCCCGTCTTCGCGCGATAGCGGTAGTCGCCGAGCACGAGACGTCGCGGCGGATCGAACGCGCGGATCGTCGCGGAAGAAACGTAGTCGGGGTCGTCTTCGTCGTCGCCCCAGGTCGCTGTCCAGAGACCGCCGCGCTCGGGAATGACGATCGCGCGCGCCGCGGACCACCATCGCCGGATCGCGCTCGGCGTGTGGAGGAGCGCGAAGACGCGCTCCGGCGTCGCCGGGAAGACCTCCTCGTGGACGTGCTTGCGCGTCTCCATCGCCGAAGCCTCAAAGATAGCGCGCGCCGACGGTCGGATCGACTGCTCCCTCCTCTCGCTCAGGCCGAGGACGAGCGATCCAGACGACCTCGCGTCGGGCGCGGGATCGGGGGCGTCTGACGGCGATTGTGGCAAACTGGCCCCCGGTGGATTCCTGCACAAAGACGACGCATGACCCGACATCATGAGCGGTAACCGAAGAGCGGCTCTTGCTCTTTTCGGGCTCGCCGCAGCCCTCGTCGTTGGGCTCTTGGCGTTACGGGAGTCTGGAGCGGCCACACCGAGCCTCCCCGCAGCTCCGGACGTTCAGGAATCGGTTGACTCGTTTCACCGACGATTGCCGCATGAGACCTCACAGCCAGCGCCAGCGGAGAGGGAGGAGCTGCAACAGCCCCGGACACTTCAGGCCGACGAGGAGCTCGCAGCGGCAACAACTGACGCTCGCTACAGGCCGCTTCGTGGGCAAGTCGTTGACAGAGATTCGTTCCTTCCGATTGAAGGTGCCGAGGTCCTCGTAGACGATCCAGACCACGACGATCCCGTCGCCCGGACGGACGGGAATGGTGCGTTCGTTCTAGACGTCCCGCGCAACAGCGGGTACCTGCTCGTCTTTCGCGCTGAGGGATACGCACTTGACACAGCATGGAGTCACTTTCTCCATCAATACCCGCAGGGACGTCACGGACGGATCTTCGATCTGCGACCCGGAGGAACAGTCCGCGGAAGGGTGCTGGACGACCGCGGCACACCGATTCGAGCGGGCGAGGTCTTCGTCTACGGTGACGTGAGACGCGAGGAAATCGGCGATGCGCGCAAGCTCGACAGCCGCTGTTGGATGGTGAGCCATCATGAGGAACTGCCGACGTTCTACACGCATGTCCCTCGCGGAAAGATCCAGCCCGACGGCTCTTTCGTGATTCGGTTCGTGCCAAGCGGCGAACAGGTTCATCTGCTCGTAGAGGCGCCTTCCGCCGTACGTGATTTCTACGCTGAGCTGGCCCTGACGGCGGGCGAAGATCGCGAGGTCGAGCTCCGGGTCGACCCGGCGTCGCACTTCTTCGGCACCGTCGCCTTACCCGAAAACACGCCGATTCTCCACGCGTTTGGTATGGCAAATACCACGGTAAGCATCGGCATGGACGGTTGCTCCCACTGGTTTCCCATCGCCGAAGACGGCACCTATGAGTCGTGCCCCCTTCCTCCTTCGGAGACGTGGCAGGTCCGGTTCGTGCTCGAGCTACCCGATGCCGAGGGCAACCCCTACGAGCTTCGGCACAAGGACGTCGTCTCCTCGCTCGAGCCTCGTGAAAGGAAGCGCCTGGACGTCGATCTCAGAGACCTTTGACGAGACGGGTCGCTCCGCAAACACCCCCAACCCTTGAGCAGGTCGCCCGCGACGCTAACGTCGGCCCCATGAGCGATCCCGACCGCCGGCAATTCCTCGAGGCCGTCGTCTGGATCGGCGGCGGCGGAGTCGCGCTCGCGCTCGGGCTGCCGGGGGCGGCGTACCTCCTGACGCCGGTGCTGCGCGAGGAGGAGCGCACGTGGGTCGACCTCGGCGAGGTCGCGGCGCTGCGCGCGGCGAACGCGCCGCTCGCGGTGCGGTTTCGGTACGAGGGGTGGCGCGGGTACGTGCGCGGGAGCAAGCCGGGGTTGCTCTGGGTCGTCGCCGACGCGAGCGCGCCCGAGGGCGTCGTCGCGTTGAGCGCGGTCTGCACGCACAAGGCCTGCAACGTCGCGTGGTCGCCGGAGGAGGAGCTCTTCGCGTGCCCGTGCCACAGCGGCCGGTTCGACGTCGGCGGCGCGGCCGTTTCGGGGCCGCCGACGGCGCCGCTCGAGCGCGTGGCGGTCGAGGTGCGCGACGGACACCTCTTCGCGGAGCTCGCGGAGTCGCAGGCGTGACGAAGGGCGACAAGCGGTCGCTGCGCGACGTCGTCCGGGACCTCCTGGCCTATCCGCTCCCGAAGGGCATCGGCTGGTCGCACGTCTTCGGGAGCCTGCTCCTCACGTCGTTCGTCGTGCAGGTCGTGACCGGGGCGCTGCTCGCGCTCTACTACTCGCCGAGCGCGGGCGAGGCGTGGGAGAGCGTTTCCTACATCGAGAACGAAGTCCGCGCGGGGAGCCTCATCCGCGGCGTACACCACTTCGGCTCGTCGAGCTTCATCGTCCTGCTCGTCGTGCACGTGGCGCGCGTGTTCCTCTGGGGCGCGTACAAGAAGCGCCGCAAGTGGACGTGGGTCGTCGGTTGCCTGCTCCTCTTCTGCGTGCTCGGCTTCGGGTTCACGGGATATCTCCTGCCGTGGGACCTGCGCGCGTTCTTCGGCACGCGCGTCGGCGTCGAGATCGCCGGCTCGGCGCCTTTGGTGGGCGACGCGATCAAGCGGCTGCTCGCGGGCGGCGCGGGGGTCGGCGAGCTGACGCTCACGCGCTTCTACGCGCTGCACGCGGTGATCCTGCCGCTCGTCACGACGCTCCTGATCGCGCTACACCTGACGCTCTTGCGACTGCACGGCCCCGCGCGCTCCTGGCGGCACGACAAGGGCGAGAGCGGCAAGCTCTTCCACCCGCACCAGACGGCGAAGGACGTGTGCGCGGGACTCCTGCTCGTGCTCGGCCTGCTCGGCGCCGCGTGGCTCTTCGAAGCGCCGCTCGGCGAGAAGGCGGACCCGCAGAACACGAGCTACGTCCCGCGGCCGGAGTGGTACTTCCTCGGGCTGCAGCAGCTCCTGCGCATCTTCCAGGGGAGCTTTGAGCTCGTCGGGTCCGTCGTCCTGCCCGCGCTCGGCGTCGCGCTCCTCTTCCTTCTCCCCTGGATCGACCGCAACCCCGACCGCGAGCCGCGCCGGCGGCCGGTCGCGCTCTCCGCGGGGGCGTTCGCGCTCTTGGGGCTCATCGTGCTGACCGTTTGGGGCGAGCGCGAGCTGCGCGCCGAGGAGCGCGCGATGGAGGAGCGGCTCGCCGCGCAAGCCGACGCGCCGCCGCCCGAGGACGTCGTCGAGCCGCCGCCGCCGAACGAAGCGGAGCTCGTCGCGCGCGGCAAGCTCCTCTACCGCGAGCTCGCCTGCGCCGGCTGCCACGGCGCGCGCAACCGCGGCCCCGACACGCCGTCGATCGACTTCGAGGGCAGCATGGTGAAGCGCGATTGGCTGCGCGCCTACATGGCCGATCCGGTCCGCATCCGGTTCGGCACCGAGGGCGGGCACCCGGTGATGCGCATGCCCGACTTCCGGCTGGACGAAGCGGAGCTCGACGCGATGACCGCGTACCTGATGAGCCTGCGCGACCCGGAAAAGATTGCCGACCGCGGCTTCGACGACGCGCCGACCACGGCGGAGGTCGACGAGGGGAAGCTCCTCTTCGACGACTTCGACTGCCTGAGCTGTCACGTCCTGGAGGGCGAAGGCGAGGACCTCGGACCGCGCCTGGACGGCGTGGCCCGGCGGTTGACCCCGGACTACATGGCCGCGCTGATCCTGGATCCCGAGGGCGTGGTTCCGGGAACGTCGATGACGGACTTCTACATGGAGGAGGCGGAAGCGCGCGCGATCGTCCGATTCCTGCAGACCCTCCGCTGACCGGGTAGGGTTTCCCATGAAGTTCCTTCGCGCCCTTCTCGTGTCCGCGGCCGCCGTGCCCCTGCTCGCGGCGTGCCAGGGAATCCGGAGCGCCCCCGAGGGCTCTCCGCGCGTCGAGGTCGAAGTCGTGCTCGCCGTCGGCGGGGAGTTCTTCGCGCCGCTCGAGGACGACGTCGACCACGACGAGATCCTCGACCTGATCCACGACACGGCGATCGACCACGCCGACGTCGGGTTGCGCTTCTACCCCGTGCGCTCGAGCGACTACGGCAAGGACGACGCGCGGCCGCCGTACCTGATGGTCCTCCTGATCCAGGACCTCGACGTCGAGATGGATCACCGGCTCGTCGAGGCGGAAGACGCCGAGCCGTGGATCGAGACCGGCGTCCGAGCCGTGAAGTGCACGGCGTACGCCGAGGTGAACAAGCGCCGCACGAACGGCCCGCCGCTCGTCGTCGGCAGCGCGCAGAAGACCGGCGACGCGCGCATGCCCGGCGCCGACGAGCCCATCGCCGTCGAGGCGAGCTTCCCGCTGCGCTACGTGCCGCAGTGCGGCGACAAGCTCCGCATCCCGCGCGAGGTCCTGATCGACGCCGTCGACGAGGCGCTCGTAGGCGCGCTCGCGGGGCTGCAGAAGCCGATCGACCGCGAGTTCGCGATCCTCTAGCGCGGTCCGGCGCGGCGAGCGGATATCGTGTCCGCTCCCCCCATGCCGATCCGCGCGTTCGCCCCCCTCGCCGCCATCGTCCTTCTCGCCGCGCCGGCGTTTCCGCAGGCGCTCTCGGGAGCCATCAACGACGCGATCGACCGCGGGATCCAGTCCATCCTCGCGCACCAACAGGCGGACGGCTCCATCGACGTCGTCGGCGCGGGCGCCGGGTACAACAACGAGTACCCGATGGGGCCCACCGCGCTCGCGGTGTACACGCTCTTGAAGTCGGGCGTGCCGAGGGACGACCCCGCGATCCAGGCGGCGATGAAGTACCTGCGCGGGCTCGAGTTGAAGAAGACGTACGCCGTTTCCTGCTACGTGCTCGCGCTCGACGCCATGCGCGACCCGTCGCTCGACCTCGAGATCCAGCGCGCGGCGAACTGGCTCGCGAGCAACTTCAACGACGCGGCCGACCTGTGGGGCTATCCGGATCGCAACCCCGAGCTCTCGAACACGCAGTTCGCGGTGCTCGCGCTCTGGGCGGCCGAGAAGCACGGCTACCACGCGACCAAGCGCCTGTGGGCCGACCTAATCAAGGGCACCATCGGCCAGCAGACCGACGACGGCGGCTTCAACTACCGCTGGAACGACCGCCCGAGCTCGCACGGCACGATGACGACGGCCGGCATCACCGTGCTCGAGCTCGCGATCGAGCGCCTGCAGGGCGAAAAGGCCTTCGACAAGGTGCGGGGCGACGGCGTGAAGTCCCTCGAGCGCGGCTGGGCCTGGATGGACGAGCACTTCACCGCCACCGGCAACCCGACGCGCGCCAACGGTCTGATCATGGACCGCCACAAGATCACGACCGGGCGGCTCTACATGTTCCATTACTACTACCTGTGGGGCGTCGAGCGCATCGCGGCGATCTCGCAGCGCAACGAGATCGCCGGGCGCGACTGGTACCGCGAGGGCGCCGTGCAGTTCCTGCGCGAGGAGGAGCCCGGCGGCGGGTGGAACTCGCTCGACACGACGTGCTTCGCGCTGCTCTTCCTGCGGCGCGCGACGTACTCGGGCCTCGCCGGCCGCGAGCAGGTGAAGTCGATCCCGCGCGCGATCACGTGGCGCTACACGACCGAGGAGCCCCCGGACGACTGGATGAAGCCCGGCTTCGACGATTCGAAGTGGCTGCTAGGACCGGCATCGTTCGGCGATTACGCCAACGCGAGCCGGCAGGACCGCACGCTCTGGAACACCGACGACGTCTGGATCCGCCGCGAGTTCGAGTGCGACGACCCCGAGGCGTTCCGGCTCTACGCGGTGCACGACGATTCGGCCGAGCTCTACGTCAACGGCGAGCTCGCCGCGTCGAGCGACGTGTGGTCGCCGAAGGTCAAGGAGTACGAGGTGAGCGAGGCGGCGCGCGCGACCTTGAAGGAAGGAACGAACCTGCTCGCCGCCCACGCGAAGAACGACGCCGGCGCGCGCACGCTCGACGTCTGGACGCGCGACTTCGGCCGCCGCGCCGCGCACGCCGGCGAGACGCTCGTCGAGGAGCCGCCCGGCTGGTACCGGGCCAAACCGACGCCGGACGCGCCGTTCGTGGGGCGTTGGCTCGTTCTCGGCCCGATCGACGACAAGAAGCACGCGCTCTTTCACACGTCGTATCTGCCGGCGGAGGAGACCGCGCCGGAAGCGGGACAACGACACCGCGGACAGGCGTGGCGCGCCGCGCGCACGCGCGGCGGCTTCCTCGACTTCCACGAGCACCTGAAGCCGAAGGACGACGCGCTCTACTACGCGTTCACGCGGCTCGAGGCCAGCGAGGACACGGAGACGGTCCTTTGGATCGGCTCCGACGACGGCGTGCGCGTGTACTACGACGGCGAGCTCGTCCTGAGCCACCACGCGCACCAGGGCGCCAAGCCGGACGAGCTTCCGCTGTATCTACGGCTGACGGAAGGAACGCATCGCCTGCTGCTGATGGTCGAGAATGCAAGCGGCGGTTGCGGGCTGTACGCGCGCCTCACCGACCTGGACAGAAGTCCGGCACGCACCGTGCGCCCCGTTCTATCGGAGGTCGAGATGGACCTCCCGGCGGTCGCGCTCGCGCATCCGGGCCTCTTCACGTTCGCCGACCTCCTCGCGCTCCTTCCGACGGACACGACGCGCCGGCTCGCCTTCACGAAGGAGGACGTGCTCGACGAGGTGTGCGTCACCGGCGCGGCGCCGGGCTACCCGAGCTGGCTCGCCGGCTCGGCGCCGAAGAACAAGGACGCGCCGGCGTACGCGCCGAGCCCGGGCGCGAAGGGACTGCTCGCGCTCTGGCCGGCGGAAGTCGGCGAGCCAGCGAAGCTGATCTGGAAGGCCCGCGTGCCGACCGGCGAGCCCGAGCTCGTCGCGCGCGCGTCGGCAGAGGCGCTCTCCGCGCCCGGCGAGACGCGCGTGAGCCTGCGCGCCTGGGTCTACGACGGCGACCTGAGGCGCGTCGGCGAGACCGAGCTCGTCAGCGAAGCCCGACCGAGCAAGAAGGGCTGGGTAAGCTTCGCGTCGGACTTGAGCGCCTACGCGGGAAGCGAGGTGCTCATCATCCTCGAGTGCATCGCGCCCGGCGAGCCCGCGGACGCCGCAGACGAAGCCGACAAGAAGGTCGGCGCCGGCGGGGCCTTCCTGGACGAGGTGGTGCTCCAGCAGGCGAAGTAGCGGCTACGATGACGGGCGCCGTGACGCGCTTCCTCCTCGACCCCTTCGAAGCCGCCTACCTCTCCCTCGACGCGGCCGAGCTGCGCGCGCGCGTCGACGCGGGCCTGCGCGAGCTAGAGGACTGCCGCGCCTGCCCGCGCGATTGCGGCGTGAACCGCATGGCCGGCGAGACGCGCGTCTGCCACACCGGCCGCTACGCGCGCGTCGCGAGCGCCTTTCCCCACTTCGGCGAGGAGGACTGCCTGCGCGGGCGGCGTGGCTCGGGGACGATCTTCTTCGCGTTCTGCAACCTGCGCTGCGTGTTCTGCCAGAACTGGGACATCAGCCAGAAGGCGGCCGGGCGGGAGTACACCGGCGAGGAGATCGCCGGGCTGATGCTCGCGCTCCAGGCGGAGGGCTGCCACAACGTCAACTTCGTCACGCCCGAGCACGTCGTGCCGCAGGTCGTCGAGGCGATCGCCGCCGCCGTGCCGCGCGGGTTGCGCGTGCCGATCGTCTACAACACCAGCGCCTACGACGCGATCGAGTCGCTGCGCCTGCTCGACGGACTGGTCGACGTCTACATGCCCGACTTCAAGTTCTGGCGCAGCGAGACCGCGCGCGAGCTCTGCAAGGCAAAGGACTATCCCGAGCGCGCCCGCGCCGCGATCCGCGAGATGCACCGCCAGGTCGGGGACCTGCGCTTCGGCCCCGACGGGATCGCCCGGCGGGGGCTCCTCGTGCGGCATCTCGTGATGCCCGGTCAGACCGATGAGACGGCGGCGATCCTGCGCTGGCTGGCCGAGGAGATCTCGCCGGACACCTTCGTCAACGTGATGGGGCAATACCGGCCGGACTTCGAGGTCGACGGGACCCGCTACGCGTCGATCAACCGGCGGCCCACTGCAGCCGAGCTGGCGGGCGCTTTCGAGGCAGGCGCGCTCGCGGGCCTGCACCGCTTCGACCGGCGCAACTGAGCGCGGGTCAAGAGGGCGCTACGACTCCGCGCGCCGCCGCCTTTGCAGCACGATCAAGGTCGAACCGATGACCAGGACCGCGGCGCTGATCGCGATCCCGGAGTCCAGCTCGGGAATCGCCCGCGGCGGGGGCGGAGGTAGGTCGTTGAAGAAGGGGATCTCCTCGCGTCCTTGTGCGTTCGTCGCGCTTCCGACGGCGCAAAGCACTCCGGCGGCCAGGGCGAGGCGCAGGCAGTGGGCAAACATCGTCATTCCCTCGTGAGCTGGTCAGCATCCACGCACGCGTGGACCCAGCAGGAGTCCAGAGGTTCAAAGAAGTCTAACGCATCCCGGGGCCGGCGGCCGGAAAGCGCCCTTACGACGCCCTATCGGGGCCTCGGGGAAACCGTTTCCGGCCCCCCGTCCGGTCCACGATCCGCGACCTGCAAGGAGCGCCCGCCCTCGAGCGGCAGGGCGGGACGCAGACCCAGGCAGTAGAACCGGTCCCACGGACGGCGGTTGTCGCGACGGTCCACACGCGAACGCTGAACCGTGCTGGTGAAATCGGAACCGCGCACCACGCGGTAGCGGGTCTCGTCGGGGGAGAAAGAGTCTTCGCACCACTCGGAGACGTTGCCCAGCATGTCGTGGAAACCCCACGGGTTCGGGGGAAAGGAGCCGACCGGCGCGTGGAAGGGATACCCGTCCTCCGGCGCGCCGAGCGCCCTCCACGCCGGCAAGCTGTCCCAGAGCGGTTGGCCCTTCAGGTTCAAGACGCGCTCGGCCGCGCCGTCGGCGACGTTGATTGTCAGCCTGCCGTCGGGCCAGAGCGATTCCGGCTCCTCCCCCGTCCACCACGGAGTCTCACTCCCGGCGCGGGCCGCTCGCTCCCACTGCTTCTCGGCGGGCAGGACGAGGCCGGCGCGCTGCAGGACGGGCCGGCAGTCGTCCCAGGAGACCATCTCCACCGGATGGCGATCATCGAAGGTCTTGTCGAGGTCGTAGCTCTTGCCGGCGTGCTGGCTCGACGGATTGCCCTTGGTCAACTCCTTCCATTGGCCCTGCGTCATCTCGTACTTCGAGAGGAAGAGCTCGCCGCCCGGCACCAGCACGAAGACCATGCCGGTGTGCTTTCCGATCACCCAGCGTCCGTCTTCGCCGCGCTCAGGCCGCTGGCCGGTTTGCAGGTGCCAGAACTCCCAGAGTCCGGACTCCGGGTCGGGCTCCAGGGGCAGCAGTCCCAGGACGGGCGCGAGGTCCAGGCCGTCGTACTCGTCGTGCGAGGCGATCGTCGCACGCGCGCGTCGCCAGGCCTTCGCGGCCTCCGGACCGTGGACGGATTCGTCGCCGATCCTGCGCGCGGACTCCATCAAGGATCCGACGTCCTTCTCCTTGTTTGCGAGCGAGTCCAGCCGGGCCAACACCTCGGCCACCTGCTCGGCATAGACGTTCTCGATGCCCTCGACTCGGGCGGCCTCCGCGCGCCACTCTTCGTCCTCGGCGAGGAGGGCGCGCGCCTCGTCGAGCCAGACGCCGTACTCCTCGACGAGCACGGGATGCGGCGGCCAGAAGCCCGACGCCTGCTCCTGGAGCGACGCGATCGCGTGGGACGTGTAGCCGGGCCGCATCGCCTTGTTGTGCCCGGCCTGGACCACGCCGTGCCTCAGGGCGGCGATCAGCGCCACCAGCACCGCCAGCACGATGCCCGCCGCGAGCCCGCGGTTGCGAACCGCCCACTTCTGCAGCTCGACGACGGGGCCGGTCTTGTACGCGCGCACCACCCGGTCCTCCAGGAAGGCGCGCAGCTCGTCGGCCAGCTCGATCATGTTCGCGTAGCGGTTCTTGGTCTGGCGCGCCATCGCCTTCTCGCAGATCGCGACGAGCTCCGGCGGGGCGTCGGGCGCGAGACGCCGGAGCGGCGGGGGCGGACCGATCGAGATGAGCCCGACCACGACGTCCGCTTCCAACTGCACCCCGGGCCGCGAGTACGGGGAGCGACCGGCGAGGAGCTCGTACAGCATCGCGCCGACGGAGTAGACGTCCGCGGCCGGGCCGATCTTCTTTACCTGGCCGAGGGCCTGCTCGGGCGGCATGTAGGAGGGCGTGCCGAGCACCCACCCGTCCCGCGTGCAGAACTTCGCATCGGGCGTCTTGCGCACGTCCTCCTCGCGGTCGGTGAGGACCCTCGACGGCGTCGGGAACTCGTCGATCTCGGCGGGGGCGTCGCTCGGCTCGTCGCGCCGGCCGTGGACCTTGGCCAGGCCCCAGTCGAGCACGTAGACCTCTCCGAAGCGCCCGACCATCACGTTGCCGGGCTTCAGGTCGCGGTGGACGACGCCCTTCGAGTGCGCCGAGGCCACGGTCTCGCACACCTTGAGGAGCACGCCGAGCACCCGCACCTGGCTCCAGCCCTCCGCGCCGCGGCGCACCTGGTCGAAGACGGTCTTCAGGTCGCGGCCGTCCTTGATGATCTGCATCGTGAAGAAGAGCCGCTGCTTCTCGTCCACACCGACCTGGTGGACGGGCACCACGCCGGGGTGGTCGAGCTGCGCCGTGATCTGCGCCTCCTCGAGGAAGCGCGCCACCTTGGCCTTGTCCGAGAGCTTCACGTAGCTCGTCATGCCGTCCTTGCGCTCGATCGCGACCTTCATCGCGAGCGGTCGGCGAAGGTCGCTGTCCCAAACGCGCAGGATCACGCCCATGCCGCCCCGGCCGATCTCCTGGAGCCCGACGAGACGCCCCATCGACGTCGGGTGAGCGGCGAGGCTCTCGAGGCGGGCCTCCGAGGTCCCGACGAATCGCGTCTCGTCGTGCGGGAGCGTGAAATCGCTGGCGCTCGTGTCGGCGGTTGCGGGCTGCGTCGTCGGCAGCGACTCGATCACCTTCCGATAGTCGAGGTAGGAGCGGTGCAGCTCCCGAAGAAACGGCTCGAGGTCGCGGTGGTCCTCGCAAAAGTCGTCAAAGCCGAGAGCCGGCTCGCTTCTACGCCGGGAGAGAAAGACCGCGAACGCAGCTTCCGCAAGCGTCCAGGAATCCGGCGAGTCGGACGGGATCGAGGTCGTCATGGCCAGGGCAAGGCCAGGCGAGGGGATCCGCAATTATAGAGCAGATTGAAGAGCCGGCGATAGGAGCCCGCGGCTAGCCCGCCCGTCGCAGGGGGGAGGCCTCGAACCGCCGCCGGAGCTCGCCTTCGTTCGCGAGCACCTGCTGAATGCGAGGACCGTCGCTCTCCAGAACCTTCGGCCCGAACATCGTGTCCAGACCGAAGCGGTCGTAGTCGGCGATCCAGCGCTCGAGCACGGGGAGCTCCGCCTCGGGATAGCGCTCCGAGAAACTCAGCGCGAGCATCCTTCGTCCCGTGGTGCGGCCCAGCGCCGCGTGCCAGGTGCGGTAGTCCATCAGCACCAAGTCACCCGGCCGCGTCTCCAGCACCGTGTGCGGGACGTTCTCATCCAAGGTGTCGAAGAAGGACGCGGCGCGCGCGTCGACCGTCGTCGGCCAGTCCCAGCGGTTGCTCCCGGGAATCACGCGCAGGGCGCCGTCGCACGCGGTGAGCGGATCCAGATAGACGAGCAGCTTGACGTGCCGGACCGGGAGGTAGCCGTCGTTGTGCCACCCCGACCCGACGCGGAAGAGGTTGGCGTCGCTCGTGAGGTAGTTGAAGTCGCCGCCGCAGAGCTCGGCGACGGGCTTCTCCACGAACGAGCTCTCGAGGAAGTCCACCAGCGCGTCGCTGTATCCCACCGCGCGCGGCAGGAGCTCGCGCCCATCGCGGAACGTCGGCCCCGGATCGCGCATGACCTCGTCGAAGGCGCCGTCCAGCGAATCGAGCACGGGATCGAGGTAACCCGGCAGGACGAGGAATCCAAACCAGTCGAAGAAATCAAGCTGGGACTCGGTGATGCTCACGGTGGCTTCCGGCTCCACAGCGGTCATCGGCCGGCCGCACCCGGCCATCTTGAGGGCGGTCGGCCGAAGTTGACGCGGGCGAAAAGCCAGGCGCGCGCCGGCGCGCTCCTGGACGAGCCGGTACCCCAGCGGGCAAAGTAGCCCGATGCTCGGCGCCGCGCTTCTCGCCCTCGTTCCCGCGGTCCAGGTTCCGTCCGCGCCGCCGGAGAAGATCCCGGTGCTGCTCTTCACCGGCGCGAACAACCACGATTGGGAGTGGACCAGCGCCTCGCTGGAGACGATCCTCGAGGAGAGCGGGCGCTTCGACGTCACCGTCACGGAGGAGCCGGAGGAGACGCTGCTCAATCCCCGGGCGCTCGCCGCGTTCGACGTCTTCGTCCTCGACTACAACCGCCGGCAGCGCTGGAGCAAGCCCGCGGAGAAGAACTTCCTCGACGCGGTGCGCGGCGGGACGGGGGTGACGGTCGTCCACGCGGCGAACAACGCCTTCGAGGGGTGGATCGAGTACGAGAAGCTGGTCGCGCTCTGCTGGCGGCGCGGCACCGGGCACGGGAAGTTCCATCCCTTCGACGTGCGGATGGTCGACCGCGACCATCCGATCACGCGGGCGTTGCCCGACCTGCGGGCGCATCCGGACGAGCTCTACCACAACCTGGTCCACATGCACGGGACCGACTACCGCGTGCTCGCCGCCGCGCACTCGTCGAAGGAGTCGGGCGGCACCGGCCGCGCCGAGCCGATGGTGATCGTCAAGACCTACGGGCAGGGCCGCGTCTTCCACACGCCGCTCGGCCACGTGTGGACCGGTCAAGAGGCGACGCGCGCGTCGCACGCCGACCCGCAGTTTCGGAACCTCATCGTGCGCGGCACCGAGTGGGCGGCGACCGGCGAGGTGACCGACGGGCTCGCGAAGCCGAACCACCTCGAGGAGTGGGACGTCCGAGCCGGCTGGAAGCTGCTCTTCGACGGCGAGACGACGACCGGCTGGAAGCGCCACGGCGGCGACGCGTTCCCCGCGAAGGGTTGGAGCGTCGTCGACGGTTGCCTCCGCCACGCGACGGGCGGAGGCGGCGGGGACATCGTGACGACCGAGCTCTACCAGGACTTCGAGCTCGCCTTCGAATGGAAGGTCGGCGTCGGCGCGAACGGCGGCGTGAAGTACCGCGTTCCGCCGAGGGACGAGCCGGGCGCGATGCTCGGGCCGGAGTACCAGATCCTCGACGACGCGACGGCGGGCGTGGCGTCGGCGCACAAGCACGCCGCGGCGGCGCTGTACGACGTGATCGCCCCGATCGAGAAGGCGCTCTCGACGAGCGCCGAATTCCAGCTCGTCACGCCCGTGGAGAAGCGGCTCGCTCCCTTGGGACGGTTCAACCACGGCCGCATCGTCGCGCGCGGCGGAACCCTGGAGCACTACCTGAACGGCCAGCGCGTCGTTCGCGTGGACTTCGACGGCGCCTGGGACGCGGCCATCGCGAAGAGCAAGTTCGCCGGCGTCGGCGGCTTCGGCGCCGCGCGTCCCGGCCACGTCGGCCTCCAGGACCACGGCGACGAGGTCTGGTACCGCTCGATCAAGATCCGCGACCTCGCGAACCTCCCCGGCCGCGACGTCGCGATCTTCGACGGCGAGACGCTCGCCGGCTGGCGCGCCATCGGCGACGCGGTCTGGAGCGTCGAGGAAGGCGCGATCTTCGGCCGCGTCGGCGGCGGCGGGCAGAGCTTCCTCGTCACCGAGGAGACCTTCGGCGACTTCTTCCTCGAGGTCGAGCTCAAGATCGACGCCGGCAACTCCGGGCTGCAGGTCAGAAGCCACGTCGAGGAGGGTCGCCTGCACGGCTACCAACTAGAGATCGACCGCTCGGACCGCGCCTGGTCGGGCGGGCTCTACGACGAGGGCCGCCGGGGCTGGCTCCAGAGCCTGGAGCACAACGAGCCCGGCCGGCGCGCCTTCCGCCGCGACTCCTGGAATCGCTACCGCATCGAGTGCGTCGGGCCGTCGATCCGCTGCTGGGTCAACGGCGTCCCCACCGCCGACTTCGTGGACCGCGCCGACGCCGAGGGCGTGATCGGCCTCCAGGTCCACAGCGGCGCCGACTGCCGCGTGCGGTGGCGGAACCTCCGGCTCCGCGTTCTGGATTGACTTTCCGCCGTTTTCACTGCATATGGCGCCCCCCCGGACGCATTCGCCGGGTTCCCTCTCCCCCCATCCTGCCACCATGAGCTTTGCCCGCCTCCGCGGCCTCGGCGCCGCCGCCGCGCTCCTTTTCGCCGCCTGCGCGTCCACGCCCTCCGATGCCGTCGCTTCCGACGAAGCGGTCGCGATGTTCGAGACCGCTTGGCAGGCGGTGAACGACACGCACTACGACCCAACCTTTAACGGAGTCGACTGGAACGCGGTCCACGACGAGTTCCTCCCGCGGGTGAAGGAAGCGAGCTCCGAAGAAGAGGTCCGCGGTCTGCTCAACGAGATGCTCGGCCGTCTCGAGCAGTCGCACTTCGTCGTCATCCCGGAGGGAGCGCTGCCGACCCTGCCGGGGACCGGAGACGACGTGGAGGACGAGAACCTCGCCGGCGACTTCGGCTTCGACGTGCGCCTGCGCGACGGGGCGCTGGTCGTCAACGAGGTCGTTCCCGGCGGGCCGGCCGATCACGCGGGCGTGAAGACGGGCTGGCTCCTCACGCGGATCGGCGACGACGAGTCGGCGGAGCTGCTAGAGCAGCTCGACAAGCTGGACGAGCGGGAGGCGGCGATGGCCGCCTGGCAGGTCACGGCGCACCACAGCATCGGCGCGATCGGCACGAAGGCGGAGCTCGCTTTCCTGGACGGCGAGGACCGCGAGGTCACGCTCGAGCTGGAGCGCGCCGAGCGCGACGTCGTCGCCCACGCGTTCGGCAACCTGCCGACGTTCTACCTGCGCTTCCGATCCGGAACGCTGGAGCGCGGCGGCAAGGAGGTCGGCTGGATCCACTTCACGAACTGGTTCCTGCCCATGGTCGGGCCGATCAACGCCGCGCTGGACGACATGCGCGGTCTCGAGGGGATCGTGATCGACCTCCGCGGCAACACCGGCGGAGCGCTGCCGATGGTGATGGGCCTCGCCGGGCACTTCTTCGAGGATCGGGAGTCGCTGGGCACGATGACGACGCGCGAGAACGAGCTCGAGTTCGTGGCCGCCCCCCGGAAGGTCGACGCGGAAGGCACCCTCATCGAGACGTTCCACGGTCCCGTCGCGATCCTCGTGGACGAGACGTCGGGCAGCGCGTCCGAGGTGTTCTCCGGCGGCATGCAGTCCACGGGCCGCGCGCGCGTCTTCGGCGAGACCACCGCCGGCGCGGTGCTCCCTTCCCGCACGACGACGCTGCCGAACGGCGACGCCATGCTGCACGCCTTGGGCGACTTCAAGACCTCGACCGGCGTCCTGCTCGAGGGCGACGGCGTGGTCCCCGACGTGCACGTACCGCTCACTCGTGAGGCGCTCCTCGCGGGCAAGGACCCCCAACTCGAAACCGCCCTGGCCTGGATCACCGGCCAGGATGCCAACTGACCAGAACCTCCCGAATGAAGATCAAGACCCATCCGTTCGCCCTCCTCCCGCTCGTCCTCGCCGCGGCGTGCACCTCCACCGACACCGCCGAAGCACCGCCCCCGGTCGCCGCACCCGACCCGGCGCCCGTCGTGGCCGCCGTCGAGCCCGAACCCGCCGCGCCGCCGGTCGAGGCGGCCCCGGCACCCGCGGCCGAAGAGACGAGCGCCGACGGCCTTCCCGCCGCGCGCGGCATCGTCGACGCGTTCGTCGACAAGACGAAGATTCGCAAGAAGCTCGAGGAGTCGAGCTCGTTCTACCTCACCGGCAACTTCGAGATGGTCGGCATGGGCATGGCGGGCCCGATGGACGTCTTCCAGGCCAAGCCGAACAAGATGTACTTCAACATGACGATGGAAGGCATGGGCGAGGTCGAGACCGGCTACGACGGCAACGTCGGCTGGCAGATCCACCCGATGATGGGTGCTTCCGTGAAGGAAGGCATCGAGCTCTATCAGCTCATGATGCAAGCGGACTACTACCTGCCGCTCAAGCGGGCCGAGGACTACGTCTCGATGGAAACCGTCGGCCGCGAGGATTTCGAGGGCCAGGAGTGCTGGGTCATCGAGTGCGTCCGCAAACCGGCCGAGGGGATCGACGCGGAGGAGACGGAGAAGGTCCGCACCTTCCGCGAGTACTACAGCGTCGAGACGGGCCTCCTCGTCGGCACGACCGGTACCCAGGTCTCGGAAATGGGTGAGATGGACGTGAAGACCGTGATGTCGGAGTACGAGGAAGTCGAAGGCCAGCTTATGGCGAGGAAGAACTCGATGGAGATCATGGGCATGATCTTCGAGATGACCTTCGAGTCGGTCGAGTACGACACCGTCGAGGATGAGGTTTTCGCGCTACCGAAGCAGATTCAGGCGCTGGTCGACGATACGGAGGGATAGGAAGGCGGCTGGGCTCCTCGCGGTTGGTCCTTGGTCCAGAAGAAGAGAAACGCAGAGGAGCGGAGGTAGGCAGAGGAGCGCAGAGGCGGGGGCGGCTTCGCCGCCCCCGCGATTTGGATTCACTGGCTCCAGCGTTCGGCGCTCTGTCCGTTTTGAGGATCAGAGGCGTGGAGGCTTCGCCTCCCCGCATCTTAGTGAGCAGAAAAGAGCAGAGCTCCTGAGGAGGAGAAGGCACCGGGCACTTGCAACGTCGAGGCTCTTGAACCGTTCTACTCAACTGCCAGCCATCGATGGCGCTACCGGAACCGCCTATCTGGAGACACCTTCTGGACGCGCAGCTCCTATGCCCCGCCGGCTATGCGCGGTGACGTGACAATCCCGGCACTCGCTGGAAGTCCCAGGGCCCTTCTCTGCTCTGCACCTTTGCTCCCTCCGCTCCCTCTATAGATCGCGTGGAGGCAAAGCCTCCACGCCTCTGATCCTCAAACGGACAAAGCGCCGAACGCTGGAATCAGACCTTCCCAAATCGCGAGGGCGGCGAAGCCGCCCTCGCCTCTGCGCTCCTCTGCGGGATCTCTGCTCCTCTGCGTTGATCAGGCCGTCAGTCCTTGCCGAGCATCCCCCCCGCGACCTCAGCCGGTAAACGCCCTTCGCCGTCGACCGCGTAGTTGAGCGCGCGCATCCCAGCCTCGTCGATCGTGCCCTCCAGTCGAGCGAGAGCATCCACGAGGCCGGGCTCGCTTCGAGCCAGGTCCGCGTTGACGAGGACGATCGCGTCGTAGGGCGGGATCACGCCCTGGTCGTCCTTGAGCACGACAAGATCGAGCGCTTCGAGCTCGCCGTTCGTCGTGTACGCGGTGATCACGTCGACCTGGCGCTCGTCTACCGCGGCGTACATCAGGGCGGCGTCCATCGAGAGCTCGTCGCGGAAGCGGAACCCGTACGCGTCCTTCAGCGCGGTCCACTCGGCGCGCGCGAAGAACTCGTAGTCGGCGGCGAGCGTGAGCTTGGACGAGGCCGCCGCCAGCTCCCGCAGCGACGAGACGCCGAGCTCCTCCGCCCGGTCGCGCCGCATCGCGAAACAGTAGTTGTTCTCGAAGCCGAGCGCGGCGGCGACGACCACGCCGTACTCCGCCGGCAGCGCGCGCCGCACGTCCGTGAGCACCGCTTCGCGGCCGGGCGGCGCTCCCTCGCGCTTCAGCACGGTGGCCCAGATCGTCCCGGAGTAATCCACGTAGAGGTCGACGTCGCCCGCGCGCAGCGCCTCGAAGAGCACCGTCGAGCCGAGCGACTGGAGCGTCCGCGCCGGCCGGTCGGTCTCGCGCTCGATCCAGCCTTCGAGGTACGCGCTCAGCACGTACTGCTCGGTGAACGTCTTCGCGCCGACGGTGAGCTCCCGCTCGTCGCCGTCCCGAGCATCGGCGACGAGCGACCATCCGGTGTACAGGTACAGCGGCACGAACGCGCCCAGCGCGAGGTTGCGCATCATCGTTCTCCGGCGCCGCACCCCCGCTTCGAAGACCCGGATGAGGCCGTCGACCGCTAGGGCGAGCAGGGCGGCCGCCACGCACCCGACGCACACGAAGGTGAAGTTGCGCGTCTGAAGCCCGCTGAAGATGTAGTTCCCGAGGCTCGTCGCCCCCACCGGCGTCGCGAGCGTCGCGGTGCCGATGACCCACACCGCCGACGTGCGGACGCCCGCGGCGATCGCCGGCAAGGCCAGGGGCAACTCGACGCGCCAGAGCGTCTGGCGGCCCGACATGCCGACGCCGCGCGCCGCCTCGTGCAGCGCGCGGTCGACGCCGTCGAGGCCGATGACGGTGTTCTGGAGGATCGGGAGCACGCTGTAGAGGCACAGCGCGATCAAGGCCGGCGTAAAGCCGATGCTGCGCACGCCGAGGAGCGCGAGCAGCGGAACCATCAGCGCGAGCAGCGCGAGGCTCGGAACGGTCTGCATCACGCTCGCGGCGCCGACGAAGACCTGCCCGAGGGAGCGGACGCGCGTAACGAGGATGCCG
>JANQEJ010000116.1 GCA_028278425.1 Planctomycetota bacterium
AGCCGGGAATCCTTTCTGCACCATCGACCTCACCTCCAAGAGGTACATCGGTCGATCGCCGCAAAAAAGTGCGAACGAACTTCTGACTCAGGACACTAGGCCGACTACGATGGGCGAGGTGGCTCGCCCCATGTTCCTTCGGCCCATCCGATCCCTTTGGCCGCTCTCCTTGGCGGCCCTGGCGCCGCTCGCGAGCCCGCAGGGCAAGGTCGAGGTCGTCGACGCCAGCGGCGGGACGCCTGGCGCGCACCTCGACATCCAACCGGCCGTCGACGCCGCTTCGAGCGGCCACACCGTCCTGGTGAAGGCCGGCGGGTACGGCGGCTTCGTCGTCGACGCGAAGTCGCTGGTCGTCACCGCCGACGCGGGCGCCGCGGTCACGATCGGCCCGGTCGGCGGCGGACCGATCGAGATCCGAAACCTCACCGCGGTGCAGACGGTCGTGCTCTACGGGATAAGCTCGACGCGCGACCTGCGGACCGAGCACGGGCTCCACGTGCACGACAACCAGGGCTCGGTCTGGATCGAGAAGTGCACCTTCGGCGTCGACGCGGTCGGCGGGCTGGGCACGCTCCCGACGGTCGAGCTCCGCCAGAACGCCCGCGTCAGCCTGATCGGGGTGGAAGCCATCGGCTATGCCGGCGAGGCCTTCCCCAACGGCGACCTTCACCCGGCGACGCCGGCGGCGATCGCGTCGTTCTCGACGCTGGTCTTCGCCGACTGCACGTTCACCGGCGGCGTCGGGTACGACGGGATCCTGCACCCGACGCTGGGACCGCTCGACGGCGAGGACGCGGCGGCGGCGGTGGTGCTGGTCGACAGCTTCCTCGTCCTCGACGGCGGGGAGTACCGCGCGGTGCCCGGCGGCGACGGGTTGCCGTTTCCCTGCACCGACGGCGGCGACGCGGCGCCGGGGCTTCTGGTGTCCACGGCGCAGTGCCAGGTCTACGACCGCGGTGCCACGCTCTTCGGCTCGCTGGGCGGCAAGGGCATCCTCGGCTGCAGCGCGGACGGAGCGACCGCCGGCGGGCTCTTCCTCGCCCTCGGCGCGTTCTACATCATGCTCCCCGGCGACGGCGGGACGATGACCTCGGACTCGCCGCGGCGCGTCGGCCAGAACGTGAAGCTCGACTTCGAGGGCACGCCGGGCAGCAGCGTGATCTTCGGCATCGGGCTCGCGCCGCAGTACCTCTACCTCGGGCAGTTCTCCGGCGTGATCCAGACGCTGCCGATTGCGATCCTATCGGCCGGCGCGCTCGATCCCGCGACGGGCACGCTGTCCATCAGTCTCGGCGTGGGGCCGCTCGTGCCGCCCGACCTCGCGGACACGCTCTACGTGCAGCCGGTCTTCATCAACGCGCTCGCGCAGGTGACGCTCGGCGCGCCTACGGCGGTGACGGTGCTCGATGCGTCTCTGTAGGCTCGTCCTCGCCGCCCTCTTCGCCGGGGCGTCCTCGGCGCAACAGGTCCTGATCGTCGACAAGAGCGGCGGGACGCCCGGGGCCTTCAACGGCATCGGCGCCGCGGTGCAGGCGGCGCAGGACGGCGACGTCGTTCTGGTCAAGGGCGGGAACTACAACGGCTTCACGGTTCAGGGGAAGTCGCTCGTCGTCACCGCCGAGCGCGGCGCGAACGTCAAGGTCAACTCGCAGGTCCGCGTCGTGGGTTTGATCGGGGAACAGCAGGTCGTGCTACGCGGCCTGACGGTCAAGCGCAAGACGATCCCGGCGGCGGCCTTCGTCGTCGAGTTCAACCAGGGCGGCGTGTGGGTCGAGGACTGCGACTTCCAGCTCGAGATCATCCTGCCGGGGCTTCCCGGCTACGAGCGGCCGACGGTCGTCGTCGAGAGCTCGGAGCGCGTCGTCTTCCGCGACTGCACGGCCGAGGGTTCGCCGGGCGTGATCCCGCTGGGACTCGGTTTCATCGAGGCGTTGCCCGCGATCGACGCGCTCGACTCCGACCTCGTCCTCGCGGGCGGCACGTACACCGGCGGGGCGGGCTACAAGGGCGACACGCTCCTCTCCGGTCCCCCGGCGGACGGGGGAACCGGCGCGCCGGCCGTTCGACTCGAGGGAGGCTTCCTGCTCGTCACCGGGGCAACCGTGACCGGCGGCGCGGGGGGCGACGGCAACCCGAACCCGTGCACCGACGGGGGCGACGGCGGCCCTGCGCTCGACCTCGTCGGCGGCGCGACCTCGGGATGGCTCCAAGGCGCCCAGATCGCCGGCGGCGCAGGGGGCGCGGGCGTCTCCGGGTGCTCGGACGGCGCGGCCGGTTTGCCGTGGACGGGGAGCGGCGGCTCGTCGGTCTTCGCGTTCGGCGGCGTCGCCCACGCGCTGGCCGTCGATTCGCCGCTGCGCGAGGGCGAGGCGTCGAGCCTGACGCTGACCGGAATTTCTTTCTCGCTCGCCGTCCTCGTCGTCGGCGACCAGGCCGACTTCGTGCCGTCGCTCGCGCTCGCGGGCGTCCTGCTGGCCCAGCCCCAGGCGGTCGTGGGAGCCGGCGTGCTCGACGCGGGGGGCGTGCTCGTCCTCCCGTACGCGCCCTCGCCGATGCCGCCGGGCACGCTGACCGAGACGGTCTTCGCCCAGCCGGTCTTCGCCGACCCTGTCGGCGCCGTAATCTTCGGCGCGCCGACGGCGTTGACGATTCTGGACGCAACGCTCTAAGCGCGCGGAACTACCTCCTTTGCCGCCTTTCCCTACCCAGCGGGGGGCATTACGGGATTCCCCGGCCTGGGATAGGATCGGTTCAGCTCAGGCGATCTCATCCTTCAGGAGGTAACAAGGCCATGCGTTCGATTGCTCTCGGCTTGCCCATCGTGCTCGCCCTTCCCGTCGCCGCCGTCTCCCTCGGAGGGGGAGGCGGCGTTCTCCCGCCCCCCGCTACCGACGTGGACTTCTACGACGACGGCGCCCCGCTCGACGCCAAGGTCGAGCTCGGCAAGGTGCTGTTCTTCGACAAGATCCTGAGCGGGAACAAAAACATCTCGTGCGCGACGTGCCACCACCCGCTGGCGGACACGGGCGACGGCCTGTCGCTCCCCGTCGGCGAGGGCGGCGTCGGTCTCGGCGTGACCCGCAACACCGGGGACGGCGTCCCCGAGCGCGTCCCGCGCAACGCTCCGACGCTCTTCAACCTCGGCGCGAAGGAATTCGTAAATATGTTCCACGACGGGCGCGTCGCCCCGGACCCGACGCACCCGAGCGGGTTCCTCAGCCCGGCCGGCGACGACCTGCCCCTTGGGCTGGACAATGTGCTCGCCGTCCAGGCGATGTTCCCCGTGACCTCGGGCACCGAGATGGCCGGCCAGCTCGGTGAGAACCGCGTGGCGCGCGCCGCCTTCGCGGGCGTGCTCGCCGGTCCGAACGGCGTTTGGGAGATCCTTTCCGAACGGCTGCGCCAGATCCCCGAGTACGTCGACCTGTTCAAGGCCGCGTACCCGGGCGTCGTGCTCCAGGCCGCCGACATCAACTTCGTCCACGCCGCGAACGCGATCGCGGCCTTCGAGGCGAAGACCTGGCGCGCGACGAACAGCCCCTTCGACCGCCTGCTCGCCGGAGACAACACCGCGATGAGCAAGCAGGCGATCGACGGCGCGAAGCTCTTCTACGGGTCGGCCGGCTGCGCCACGTGCCACTCGGGCACGTTCCAGACCGACCAGCAGTTCCACGCGATCGCGGTGCCGCAGATCGGTCCCGGCAAGGGCGACGGTCCGTTCGGGTACGAGGACTTCGGGCTCGAGCGCACCACCCTCGACCCCGCCGACCGCTACAAGTTCCGCACGCCCTCGCTGCGCAACGTCGCGCAGACCGGGCCGTGGGGCCACGACGGCGCCTTCAACTCGCTCGAGGACATCGTGCGCCACCACCTGGACGCGGTTTCCTCGCTGCAGGCCTTCGACACCGACCAGTGCGTGCTGCCGTCGGACCCGCTGCTCGACCCGGACGACTTCCTGGCGACGAACGACCCCGCGGTGACCGCCGCGATCGCCGCCGCGAACGAGCTGCCGGTCAACCCGCTCTCGGACGCGGAGGTCGACCTCCTGCTCGAGTTCCTGCGGGCGCTCACCGACCCGGCGAGCATCGACCTGCGCGGCGACGTCCCGCCGACGGTGCCGAGCGGCATCCCGGTCGCGGAGTAACCTGACGCGCGTCTTACCGCCCCGCCGGCCTCACACGGTAGGTTGGCGGGGCTCATGGACTTCCGGCCCGTGGAAGCGGTCGGGCTCGAGCGCCGCTTCGGCGCGCGCCGGGCCCTTTCCGGCGTCGACCTCGCCGTCGGCGCCGGAGAGATCGTCGGCCTCGTCGGACCCAACGGCTCCGGCAAGACCACGCTGCTCAAGATCCTTGCGGGGCTCCTGCGCCCGTCGTCCGGCGAGGCGCGCGTCTTCGGACACGCGCCCTTCCGCGAGCGGGCGCGCGTCATGGAGCGCGCGCGCTTCGCGTTCGCGCCGCCGGCGCTCTACGCCTCGCTGACCGCGCGCGAGCATCTGGTCCACCTCGCGCGCATGCGGGCGCGCGGCATGCCGCGCGCCGGGGGTGCGGAGATCGACCGCGCGCTCGACACGGTGGGTCTCGCCGAACGCGCCGACGACCGGGTGAGCGCGTACTCGTTCGGCATGCGCCAGCGGCTCGTGCTGGCGCAGGCGCTGCTCCCGATGCCGGAGCTCATCGTGCTCGACGAGCCGACCGACGGGCTCGACCCGCTGGCGGTGCTCGAGCTCCGCGGCGTGCTCCGGAGGCTGCGCGAGGAGCGCGGGCTCGCGATCTTGCTCTCCTCGCACCTCCTGCTCGAGGTGGACGAGCTCGTCGACCGCATGCTGGTGCTCGCCGAGGGCGCGGCGATCTTCAGCGGGCCGCCGGCCGAGCTCTGCGCCGGGACCGAGCGCGTGCGCGTCGCGGCGGACGACCCGGGCCGCGCGCTCGAGCTCTTCCGCGAGCGCGGACTCGACGCGAGCCTCGACGGCCGCGACGAGGTCGAGCTGCCGGCCGGCGCGATCAACCTGGACGACGCGGCGGCCCTCCTGCGCGCGGGCGGCGTGGAGCTCACCGGCTTCCACACCCGCGCGGCGAGCTTGGAGCAGGCGCTGCTCGCGCGGCTGCGCGAGGCGGGGGCGCGGTGACGGCCCGCCTCGAGACGCTGCGCCTCTGGCGCTCGCGCCGGCCCCTGCTCGCGGGCTTCGCGCTCGTGCTCTTCCTCGTGCTGATGCTGATCGGCTTCTACACCTACGCGCAGACGAAGACGCGCGGCGAGGTCGAGTTCAGCTACACGTTCGAGAACCGCTCGTACTTCAACGGGCTGACCTTCGCGCTCTACGCCTTCTACTTCGGCTTCCTGCTCGTGCTGCCGATCTTCGCGGCGACCGAGGGCGGCGCGCAGGTCGCGGGCGAGACGTCGGGGGGCACGCTGACGCTGCTCCTTTCGCGGCCGGTGACGAAGGCGCGGCTCTTCTTCACGAAGCTCGCGGTGGCGGCGGCCTACAGCGCGCTCGCGGTGGGCGTGTTCCTCGCGCTCGCGCTCGGCGTCGGGCTCGTCGTCGTCGGGTGGGGGGAACTGTCGCTGTATCCGGGCGTGCTGCAGATGACCGACGTGCCGCAGCATCTCTCGCAGAAGGAGGCGCTGCACCGCTTCGCGCTCGCGTGGCCGGCGGCGAGCGTCGCGCTCTGCGTGCCGCTGGCCTTCAGCTTCTGGATCTCCGCCTGGTCGAAGAGCGCGGTCAACGCGGTGGGCACGGCGGTCGCGCTCTACCTGGTGATGTACGTGATCGCCGAGGTGCACTTCTTCCAGGAGCTCCGCCCGTGGCTCTTCACGAGCTACATGGCGTACTGGCGCGGGTTCTTCCGCGAGGACGTGAACTGGGCGGCGGTCGGGGCGGACGGGGCGAAGCTCGTCGGCTTCGCGCTGCTCTTCACGGCGCTGTCGTACCGGCGGTTCCGGCTGCGCGAGGAACGCTGATGCGCCGGGAGCCGGTGTGGGAGGCGCTGCTCTACCTCGGCGCGCTTCTTTTCTTCCTCCGCGGCTACGGCGTGCCGTTCGCTTCGGCGCCGCCGTACGAGCCGGGCGTGCGCGCGGCCCACGTCGTTCGCATCGCCACCTGGAACGTCGGCGGGGCGTCCGGAGGTGCCAACCACGCGTTGCGCGCGGAGCACGTCGACCACGTGGCAGGCGTCCTGCGCGCGCTCGACCCGGACGTGGTCGTGCTCCAGGAGGTCGGGTCGCATTCGAGCTTTCGCCGCCTGCGGGACGCGCTCGGCGGTGGGTGGGACGCGGCGTATGAGTCCGGTGGGGGGCTGGGTGCCTTCGCGCGGCGGGGAGAGCTGCGGCACTTCCGTACGCCCGACGGGCTGGAGCGTTCGATCCACCTGACGTACGAGCCCGGAGGCGACCGATCGCCCCTCGTCCTCATGGGTGTCCACGCCCACGTCTTCGACGCCGAGCGCCGCAACCGCGAGATCGGCCGGGCGGTCGACGCGCTCGCGCAGAGGGTCGCCGGATGGGGGTGCGTGCTTCTGGGCGACCTGAATCTCGACGTCGATCTCGATACGAAGCGGGATCTGTTCACGAACCGCGAGCACCTCGACGTGGAGACGTACAACTACGTCGCGCAGAGGTTCGCGGATGCTGCGACCGGGCGGGGGTCGACGGCGGAGCCGGATCGGCGGTTGGACTACGTGTTCGTGTCGGAGGAGCTCGAGGTCGTGAAGGCGGGGCCGTGGAAGGGGCAGCGGGTGGGGAGCATGGATCACGATCCGGTGGTGGCGGAGGTCAGGTTGCGGTAGCGGGCTTTCCGGGGCCCCGTTGGAGCGCTCGCCGGGACGGTCGGTCGCGCGCGGGCGGCGAGGGGGCGAAGCGCGCGCAGACACGACCGTCAGTCGCTTCGCTCCCTCCGGGCGGACGGTCGTGCCTGCGCGCACTTCACCCCCTCGCCTTCGGAGGACCGAGGCCCGCCCGCGCGCGAACGCCCGGAAAGCCCTCGGGCGGGCCTGCTCGGATTAGTGCCCTCGGGCACATATTTCTTCAGGTCGGAGTGAAACCAGCTCCAGCTTGG
>JANQEJ010000128.1 GCA_028278425.1 Planctomycetota bacterium
CTCGGTCACGACGCCGAGCTGCGGCCGGGTGAGACCACGCAGGAGCTGATCCGGCGCGCCAACGCGGAGGGCCGGGTCTTCGTCACGCGCAACACGCGCATCGAGGAGAACTACCCGGTGCCGAGGTCCTGCGTCCGCGTTCGCTCCAACGATCCGGTCGAGCAGTTGCGCGAAGTCGTCCGCGAGCTGGAGCTCGACGTGGAGACGTGGCTCTTCTCGCGTTGCATCGTGTGCAACCTGCTGCTCACGCCCGTGGACGATCGCGAGTCGATCCGAGCGCGCGTTCCCGAGCGCGTCTTCGACCGCTACGAGCGCTTCTGGACCTGCGCCTCCTGCGGGACGGTGTTCTGGAAGGGCTCGCACGTGCGCAACACGTGCGCGAAGCTCGGGCTTCGGGACGTCTCCGACTGCGCAGACGGACTACCCGGCTGACGCGCCGGACGTCGCCGCCGCGAGCTTGCGGGCCACCGGCAGCACCGAATCGGGGTTCAACGACATCGAATCGATCTGGAGCTCGGCCAGGAAGAGCGCGAAGTCGGGATGATCGCTCGGCGCCTGCCCGCAGATCCCCACGGGCCGGCCCGCGCGGTGCGCGGCGGCGACCACCTGCTCGATCAGGCGCTTCACGCCGGGATCGCGCTCGTCGAATACGTGGGACAGGAGCTCCGAGTCGCGGTCGACACCGAGCGCGAGCTGCGTGAGGTCGTTCGAGCCGATCGAGAAGCCGTCGAAGAGCTCGGAGAACTCCTCGGCCAGCACGACGTTGTTCGGGATCTCGCACATCACCCAGACCTCGAGGCCGTCACGCCCGCGGACGAGGCCGTGGCGCTCCATCTCGGCGAGCACGTTCCGCCCCTCGGTCAGCGTCCGGCAGAAGGGAATCATCACCTTCACGTTCTCGAAGCCGAGCTCCTCGCGCACCCGCCGGATCGCGCGGCACTCGAGCGCGAAACCGTCGCGGTAGCGCTCGTCGTAGTACCGCGACGCCCCGCGGAACCCGATCATCGGGTTCGCCTCCTCGGGCTCGAAGGCGGCGCCGCCGATCAGGCTTGCGTACTCGTTCGACTTGAAGTCCGACATCCGCACGATGACCGGACGCGGGTGGAAGGCGGCGGCGATCTGGCCGACGCCCGCGGCGAGGCGCTCGACGAAGAAGTCGGCCGGGCTCGCGTGCGCGCGCGCGCGGCGCCGGATCTCGTTGCGCTCCTCGACCGAGGCGACCCGGTCGGGATGGGCGAGCGCCATCGGGTGGACGCCGATCCAGCGCGAGACGAGGAACTCGATGCGCATCAGCCCGACGCCGGCGCACGGGAGCGCCGCGAGCTGAAACGCGAGATCGGGGTCGGCCAGGTTGAGCATCAGCGGCACGGGCGATTCCGGCACGTCCGCCGGGTCGACGGTCTCGCGCCGGAACCCGAGCCGGCCGGCGTAGACGCGGCCCTCGTCGCCCTCGGCGCACGAGACCGTGACGTCCGTCCCGTCGGTGAGCGCGCGCGTCGCGTCGCCCGCGCCGACGACGCAGGGGACGCCGAGCTCGCGCGAGAGGATCGCGGCGTGGCACGTGCGCCCGCCCTGGTCGGTGACGACGGCCGCCACGCGCTTCAGCACCGGCTCCCAGTCGGGGTCGGTCGTCGGCGCGACGAGCACGTCGCCCTCTTCGACGCGCTCGAGGTCGGCGGCCGAGTGGATCACCCGCGCGCGGCCGGTTGCGATGCGGCAGCCGACGCTGCGGCCGCGGGCGAGCACCTCGCCTTGTTCGTCCAGCTTGAAGAGCTCGAGCGCGCGCGCGCCGACCTGCGAGTGCACGGTTTCGGGCCGCGCCTGGACGACGAAGAGCTCGCCGGTCTCGCCGTCCTTGGCCCACTCGACGTCCATCGGGACGCCGTAGTGGTCCTCGATCGCGACGGCGAGGCGGGCCAGCTCGAGCGCCTCTTCGTCGGAGAGGACGAACCGCTCGCGCAGCGAGGCGGGCACGCGCTCCTCGACGACCCGCCCGTCCGCGGCGACGACGGTGCGGCGCTCCTTCTCGCCGAGCTCGCGGCGGAAGAGCGACGCGCGCCCCGCGCGCAGCGTCGCCTTGTGTACGAGATACTCGTCGGGGTTGACGCGACCCTGCACGATCGCCTCACCGAGCCCCCACGACGCCGTGACGAGCACGACGCCGCGGAATCCGCTCTCGGTGTCGAGGGTGAAGATCACGCCGGACGACGCGCCGGCGCTCGGCACCATGCGCTGGACGCAGACCGAGAGCCCGACGCCCTCCTCGGAAATCCCGCGCTCCGCACGGTAGGCGATCGAGCGGTCGGTGTAGAGCGACGCCATGCAGCGGCGGATGGCACGCTCGAGCTCCTCCCAGCCGCGCACCTCCAAGTAGGTGTCCTGCTGCCCGGCGAAGGACGCGGTCGGCGAGTCCTCGGCGGTGGCGCTCGAGCGGACCGCGACGGCGACGTCTTCTGCGCCGGCTTCGCGCGACAGCGCGGCGTACGCCTCTTTGGCCTCCGCGGCGACGCCGGCGGGCAGTTGTCCCGCCAGGACGCGCTCGCGGATCGCGCCCGCCTCCCGCGCGAGCGCCCGCACGTCCCCCGTGTCGAGGCGCCCGACGCGCGACCGCACTTCCTCGGCGAGGCCGTTGTCCTCGAGGTGTCTGTGAAACGCCTCGACCGTGAGCGCGAACCCGTTCGGCACGCGCACCCCCGCTTCGGCGAGGGCCCGCGTCATCTCCCCGAGCGAGGCGTTCTTTCCTCCCACCTCGGCGACTGCGTCCGCGCCGACCTCGGCGAGCCACCGGACGAAAGAAGGCTCTCCGGACATGGTGCTGCATCGTCGCGCTCCGGATGGGCCGCCGGCATAGGCCCAAGGGCGTAGAGGCGCACATCCCATCGCCGTAGGAAGTGGCTCCCCTCGTCGCACCTCTCCGTGTACGGTACGCGCGCAACTGACGAAACACGCTTGTGAACACGTACGAGTTGCTTGGCAGCCACGACTATCGAAGAAGGAACCATGACTCGCGCGAAATGGATCGGGATCGGATCCTCCCTGGTTTCCTTGGCGCTTGCCTACGCGTTCGGCCTGATCTGGGCGGTGCTGCTGGCCGGAAGCGTCCTCGCTGGTTGGGTCCTGCGTTGGAGGAACACCCCCGCGGTGAAGGTCGTCGTTACGGGGCTCGCGCTGTTGGTTCTGGGCGCGCTCTACTGGGCTGGAGGCTTCCTCCCCGATCCGACCGACCTGCCGACCGCGGCGGAGAGTCGCCTGCCGGTGCTCGGACCCGTGGCGTCAGACGTACCTGCGGGGATTGCCTCGGCCAACGAGGTTCCCAAGTCGACTCCACTTGTGGATTATCGGTTCGACGAGGATGCCGCGCGGATCCTCTCGGGCGCCCGCCGGGTTGAGCGCACGGAGTCCCTCATCTTCGCCGCAACCTCTGTCGCGAGCGCACCAGCCGCCAAGGAGTCCAGCCTGGACGTTTCCAAGCTGATCGGCGCGATCGATGCGTTGACCGATTCCGTGGAAGAGGCGGAGCTCGGGTCATCTGAGGAGATCCGCGGTCGCGTGAAAGAGCTGAAGACCTTCCTGATCGAAGAGCGCAGGAAGCTGCTTGGGCCCGACACGACGCTGTTCGATAGAGAAGACTTCCTGCGCCGTGCTCGGCAACTCTCCATGCATCCCATTCCGTTGCACATGACCAGCGTGGAGAACGAGCTACAGGAGTTCGGGGAGCAGGTCGTCGGATCCAAATTGGAAGTGGACCAGTGGCTCCGCGCCGAACTGAAGGAGAAGGAAGGAGAGCTGTGGCTCGAGAGAGTCGTTTCGATCGAGACGGGCGGTCTCGACCTGACGAGCATCGACGCGTCCGACCTTGTGTCGACCAACATCATTCGGGAGATGCGGCAAGAATTCTTGCGCGATTACGACGGGCTTGAGCAGCCTCAGCAACTGTCGGATGACGAGGTGGCGCAGATTCCCGTGAGAAAGGGCGTGCAATCGGTGCAGCTCGTCAGCCGCATCGTGATTCCCGACAGCGTGCAGTCCATGCCTCGGCGATTGAGAGCCGTCGCCATTCCCTACTTCCTGCTCCGTTGGCCCAATCCTCTCTCGAAGACCCTCTGGATGACGGTGGACCTCTCTTCCCAGGAGCTACCGGAGCTGTTCCCGTACGGGATCAAGCTGGACAGCACCGTTCCGATTCGCGAGATCCGCGTGCCGGATCACTCGTTCTTCTCAGCGAGCTACGGGTTTGACGTACGGACGGAGGCTGACTACGACGTGCTGGAGCCGAAGAACGAGCTGGCGCCCAGCTACTTTCAGACGCACAAGTCCCTGCGGGTGGAGCTCCTCCCGCGCTTTTTTCGCAATGCCTTGGTCCAGAGGTTCAGGTACTACCTGTACACCGAGAACCTCGTCACCGGGCTGATCATCCTGTTCGCTGGCGCGATCTACGGGTGGGTGTCGAAGTCTCCGGGGAAGGATCAACCGTCGGCATGACCAAGATGTCCGGCTCGCGGCCGTCGCCGGCCTGCGATCACGGCAGGAACTGAAGCGACACCCAGTTGCTCGCGAAGTCCACGAGCCCGCTGGGCTGAAACGCCCCGTAGGCGTGGAACAGCATCACGCCCACGGCGCTCGGCGGGAGGAGCCCGGCCGGAACCGAGAGCGCCGCCGACGCCGCGCCGTTGCCGTCGAGGGTGCCGATCGTGTTGAGGAACGGCGGCTGGTTGCCGGACTTCAGCATGAGCAGCGTGTAGTTGTCGTACACGAGCGGCACGACGACCGTTCCGATCGGGATGCCCGGCGACGTGCCGGTCTTCGAGCCGCCGACGAAGTAGAGCTCGTCCGCGACCGCGGCGCCGCCGTGGAGCGAGAGGTTCTGCGTTCCGCCGCCGGTCACCGAGATGCCGACGGAGTCCGCGCTCAGGCTCTGACACGCGTCGGGTACGCCGTCGAGGTCGAGGTCGAGGTGCGGGAACGCGGCGATCGCGCAGGCGTCGTCCTGCCCGTCGGCGTCGCAGTCGACGAGCCCCGCCGGCGGCTGCGCCGGTACGACGCGGAAGAGCTCGCCGTCGAGGTAGTCGATGACGAGGAGCTCGCCGTCGCCGTCCTCGCCGAAGGAGACCGGCCGGTTGATGTTGAGACCCGAAGGCTTGAGCTCGGTCGTTCGCTCCTGGAAGCCGGTCACCGCGCCGCCGACGGCCTCGAAGCTCCAGATCCGTCCGCTGCAGTAGTCGCCGTAGAAGTACGTCCCGCGCAGGTCGGGGATCGCGCAGCCGCGGTACACGTAGCCGCCCGTCACCGAACACCCGAAGGACTGGTCGTATTCGTACAGCGGTCGCGTGTACCCGGAATCGCCGCACGCCGGGTACGCGGCGCCGCAGGCGTGCGCGTGGCACGTGCTGCCTTCCTCGATGCTCCAGCCGTAGTTGACCCCGCCGGGCGAGCCGGCCGGCTCGAAGTTGATCTCCTCCCTCGTGACCTCGCCGACGTCGCCGAGGTAGACGTCGCCGGTTTCGCGGTCGAAGCTGAAGCGCCACGGGTTGCGCAGGCCGACGGCCCAGATCTCCGGCGCGTAGCCGGGCACGCCGACGAACGGGTTGTCCGGCGGGATCGCGTAGGGAAAGGCGGAGTCGACGTCGAGGCGCAGCACCTTGCCGAGCAGATCCGCCGGATCCTGCGCGCGGCAGTCCGGGTCGGGCTGGAAGCCGCCGGGGCCGAATTCCCCGCCGCCGTCGCCGAGCGCCATCCACAGGTAGCCGTCCGGTCCGAAGTGCAGGTCGCCGCCCTGGTGGCTCGTCGTCGGCTGGGCGACCTCGAGCAGCACGGCGCCCGACGCCGCGTCGGCCGCGTTGGGGTCGCCGGACGAGACCGAGTAGCGCTCGACCGTGGAGTCGAACTCGAGGTCGGTGTAGTAGACGTAGAAGAGGCCGTTCTTCGCGTAGTCCGGGTGGAACGCGATGCTCATCAGGCCGCCGTCGAGGCTCGCGTCCATCTTCGCGCTCACGTCGAGAAACGGCGCGGGCAGAAGGACGCCGTCCTCGACGATCCGCACCAGGCCCACGTCCATCTCGACGACGAAGATGCGTTCGTCGCCCGGCGGCGACTTCGCGTAGACCGGATTGTCGAGGCCGGAGGCGACGAGCTCCGTGGTCAGCGGCGTCTGCGCGAACGGGGACGCCGCGACGAGCACGGCGACGAGAGGGAGGGGGCTGGGTGCCATTGGGCTACTCCTTGCGGCACCATGTTACCGGGTTCGGCCGAGCCTCCGCGCCACTCGCAAGCCCGGATCTCTACGGGTTTTGTAAGCGAGTGGGTCTCGTTCAGGAGGACGTCCTCGCCGCCGGCGGACCATACGGTCCCGCTAGAATCCCCGCCCATGGAGCCCCGTCACCTGCTCACGCTCGCGGACCTCGCGCCCGACGAGATCGACGACCTGCTCGAGCGGGCGCGGGGGCTCAAGGCGGATCCCGCGACGGCGGCTCGGGCGCTCTACGAGCGGAGCCTCCTGATGATCTTCGAGGCTCCCTCGCTGCGCACGAGGCTCTCGTTCGAGACCGCGATGACGCAGCTCCACGGGCACGCGATCAACTACTACACGGTCCACTCGCCGTGGGGCGTGGGCAAGGAGAGCATCGAGGACGTCGCCCGCACGGTGAGCCGTTATTGCGACGCCGTCACGGCCCGGCTCTACCGCCATGCGGACCTCGTCGCGCTGGCCGAACACGCGAGGGTGCCCGTCATCAACGCCATGACCGACGCCGGGCATCCGTGCCAGGTTCTGGGCGACTTGCTCACGCTCGGAGAACATCTCGGCGATTGGCGCGGCTGGCGGATGGCCTACCTCGGCGACGCGCGGAACAACGTCACCTATTCGCTCATGCGGGCCGCCGCGCTGACGCGGAGCGATCTGGCAGTCGCGTGCCCGGCCGACGATCGCTACGCCCCCGCGCCGGAGGTGCGCGCCGAGATCGACGCGCTTACCGCGCGCCATGGCGGTTCCGTTCGCGTCGTCTCGGATCCCGCCGACGCGCTCGCCGGCGCCGAGGTCGTCTACACGGATTCCTGGATGTCCTACCGCGTGCCGGAGAACGAGAGGGAGACGCGCCTGCGCGATCTCGCGTCCTATCGCGTCCGCGAGGCGCTGTTCGAGCGCGCCGCACCGGCCGCGAAGTTCCTGCACTGCCTCCCGGCCTCGCGCGAGCAGGAGGTCGAGGCCGGCGTCATCGACGGCCCGCGCTCGCTGGTGTTCGAGCAAGCCGAGAACCGGACCCACGCGCAGAAGGCGCTCCTCCTGGAGCTGCTCGGCGGCTAAGGCGCGAGTACGGTCACTCCTTGAGCGCGAACGTCAGCTTCATGTGGACCCGGTAGCCCGTGATCTTGCCGTCCGTGACGAGGACCTCCTGGTCTTCGACCCAGGCGCTCCGGATGCCTTCGATCGTCTCGTTCGCCTTCTCGATGCCGCGCTGGAGCGCGTCGTGGAAACTCTCCGGCGACTGTGAGCTCAGTTCCAGGACCTTTGCAACGGTCATGGGGTTTCTCCCTTCGACGTGTTGTTGGAAACTCGCCCGCATGTTGAGCGACTCGGCCGCCTCGGTCTTTCAGCAGAAGGGCGAAAACGCCCTCCGTGCAGGTGGTAGTCGGCCGCGAACGTTCAACCGGCCTGCTTGAAGAGATCGAGGAAGCGGTCCTCGTAACGACCGAAGACGCCGTGGCGGTCGAGGACCGCCTTGAGCTCCAGCGCCTTGGACCGGTCGGCGGCGGCCTGCTCGAATAGAGCCTCGATGTGCGCCTCGACCTCCGGATCGAGGCCCCCTTCCGGTTTCGGCCAGTCTGCCGGCGCCTCGCCTTCCCCCCGGGCTTCGGCGTGGGCCGCGGACTTGACGCCTTCCTCCAGGCGCTTGAGGTGCTCCGAGAGCATCCGCTCCACCTCCGCCGCCTGGGCGTCGAGCGCGGAGAGATCCAGCGTGACTCCGGACAGCTCGGCGAACACCCGCAGGACGGCGGCCGAGGCCTTCGGGTTGGCCACGGAGCCCGCGAAGAACGGGAACTCGCCGAGCAGGCACACGCCTTCGATGCCGCGCGCCGCGGCGGCGGCGAGGAGCACGCCGTTCAAGCCCGAGATCGTCCCCTCCTCCAGCACCTCGACTCCGTGCCGCTTCACCTCTTCGAGGAGCTCGGGTCCGCTCGCGGCGGCGAAGACGCGCGGATCGGCCTCCGGACGGATCGGGGTCGCCATGGCGGCGAAGGTGACCACGCGCCGCACGCCGAGCTCGAGCGCCGTGGCGCAGAGCTCCTCGCAGAAGCGGTAACCGCGTGGTTCGGGCTGCTCGTCGCCGACGAACAGGAGAAGATCGCGCCCCGCGCCCGGGTTCGTCCACCCGAAGATCCGGGAGGCCGGCCGTTCGGCGGGTTGGATCAAGCCGGAGCTTATGCGGACGGAGCGCACGTCGAAGTAGTCGCCGGTGGCAACCTCGCTGACGAGTTGCGCTTCGAGAGCACGCACGAGATAGGTGCCGGCAATCGTGGCGATGCCGCCCATCCCGGGCCAGACGGCGACCAGCCACGGGTCCTTCCAGTCGGTCTTCATCGTCGGGCTCCCTATCGAGCTTGCGGGAAGACGAATCGCCGTCCGCGGGCCGACCCGATGCTGATCCGCACTCCCTCGGAAAGATATTGCTCTGCCATCAGCCACCGGGATGCAGTCGCGCCCGCGATAGCCCGTCCCCCCATGTGCGTGACGACTTCGCCTGGCTGCCGCCCGGCAACCTCCTTCCGCTACTTTGTGTTCCTGCGCCCCCCGCGCTGTGGACCACTGAGCGAAGAGCTGACAGGCCTTTGTGCGTAGCGAAGTCCGGGGCCGAGACGAGACGGGTCGCCTTCGCATCCATCGCGCGGTCCGTACGCGCAAGTGCGCGCAGTGACGCGGCCGGAACCGCGCTAGCCTCGTCCCTGCCGGACGCTTCCCGAGATCTCGCCGAGGAAGGAAGCATGAGCAGCCCGTGCGAGGTCCGTGGGAACCAACACGACACGCCGACGGAGGTCCTCGGGCCTGCGTAGAAGTCCGCTGGACCCCAAGACATGAACGTCAAGCACACACTCGTGATGGTTGGGGTCTGCTTGGCGGTGACCTGTGATGGAGACATGAGGCAACGAGAACGCGCACGGAACGTGGAGCTTCCCGAACCCGTCCTCCGGGGCGAGACCTCACTTGAGGAGACCCTCTTCGAACGACGTTCGGTGCGCGACTACGTATCGCATCCTCTCACGCTCGCCGAGGTCTCCCAGCTCCTCTGGGCGGCACAGGGGATCACCGACGACGGGGGTGGCCGGACGGTTCCATCCGCCGGGGCGCTCTACCCGCTGGAGCTCTACGTCGCCGTCGGGAGCGTCGAAGACCTGTCGCCGGGGGTCTACCGGTATCGTCCCGAGGGGCACACCCTGGTCGAGCTTCAATCCGGAGACGTCCGCGGCGACCTCGCCCTCGCCGCCTTGGAGCAGGAGTATGTTGCGGAGGGCGCCGTCGTGCTCGCTCTCGCGGCCGCCTACCAGCGAACGACGGCGAAGTACGGCGCGCGCGGGAAGAGGTACGTGCACATGGAGGTCGGTCACGCGGCACAGAACGTCTACCTGCAGGCCGGCGCCCTCGGCCTCGGCACCGTCATGGTCGGTGCCTTCGAGGATGCGCGCGTCCACCGGATCCTCGGGCTGCCCGCCGACGAGCAGCCGCTCGCTCTGATGCCCGTAGGCCGCCGGCGCTGATCGCGGCCTCGGCTGCTAGGACGGGTGCACGAGGATCCGCCCGGTTCCCTCGCGCTCCTCCGACATGTCCACCGCGGCGAGCCCGAAGCATTCGATCACGTGCGCGTTGGTGCGCAGGTGCTCCGTCACGCGCTCGACGGTGAAGGCGGAGCGGCCACCCGCGAGAGCCGTGATCAACAGGACCTGGTCGCCCAGGTGACGGTCGAGCGCCGCCCCCGATCGGCGGTGGGCGAGGAGTTCCTCCACGGCCTGCTCGGCGACGCGCTCGGCGGGCTTGCCGCGGCGGCCGAGGCTGGAGAAGCCCGCCGCCGCGCCCTCGCACTCGAAGGCCAGGAAGATCGCGGCGCCCGGCGTCGACGCGCGCACTCGCTCGGCTCGGACGTCGGCGGGGACCCCCTCGGCGGCGAGGAGCGAGCGCGCCCGCCCGGCCATGCGGTCGGCCACGTGGGCCGGCAGGTTCGCCGCGAGCGCCCTGCCGCGCACGCCGAGGAGGGCGCCGCGTTCTTCGAGCTCGAGCGGCGCGAGCCCGCCGGGGATTCCGCGTCCGCGGACACGGGCGAGGATCTCGCCCCCGCCTGCCGGATACCAGCCGGTGCGCACCTCGTCGATCCGGGCCTCCACACCCGAGTCTTGCAGGTAGGGGAGCCAGACACCCGTCAGGAAGTCGAGCGAAGGCGACCAGGGAACGTGCGTGCCGCCGCGCACCGTGACCGTCGAGTCCCCCTCCGCGGCGGCGAGCGCGAGGAGCACGGCCTGGAGCACGAGCGTGGCCGAGCCCGCGCTTCCCCCCTCGCGCGCCTCAGCCACGTCGAACGCGTAGGAGCCCGCCCGCGGCGGCCCCCCGGGCGCGAACGTGAGCGATGTCGAGCCGAGCTCGTCGCCCTCCACGTGCGCGCGGCACACCGCCGCGGTGGCGCGCACCGCCGTCAGATGCTGCGCGGCGAGCCCCGGATTCCCTCGTCCGGCGCGTACGTTCTCGACGCGCACCGGCCGCCCGAAGGTCGCCGCGAGCGTCACCGACGTGCGGAGGATCTGGCCGCCGCCCTCGCCGAGGGAACCGTCGACGGTGAGGAGCGGCGGACTCATCGTCGCGGGCGCGTGGGACGCTGCATCCTGCGCTCATCGTCTCGATGCAGGCGGGCCCGTCTGGAATTCCCGTCGCCGCTCACGCCCGGCGTGCGGCGGGCGCGTGGGGGGCATCGGGCTCGCCGTCCTTCGCCGACTCCTCGAGGAAGGAGCGGAAGAGCTCGATCGGCACCGGGAAGACGATGGTCGAGTTGTTCTCCGCACCGACGTCGGTCAGCGCCTGGAGAAAGCGCATCTGCATCGCCATGGGCCGGCCGACGATCGTGTCGGCGGCATCGCGCAGGCGGGCCGCCGCTTGAAACTCGCCTTCGGCGTGGATCACCTTGGCGCGGCGTTCGCGCTCGCTCTCGGCCTGCTTGGCCATGGCGCGCTTCATCGTCTCCGGGAGGTCGACATGCTTGACCTCGACGAGGGCGACCTTGATGCCCCAGGGATCGGTCTGCTGGTCGATCGTCTCCTGAAGCGACCGGTTGATCTTCTCGCGCTTGGCCAGGAGCTCGTCGAGCTCCGCTTGCCCAAGGATGCTGCGCAGCGTTGTCTGCGAGAGCTGGCTCGTGGCATAGAGGTAGTTCTCGACCTCCAGGATGGCCTTCATCGGCTCGATCACGCGGAAGTAGACGACGGCGTTGACGTGCACCGAGACGTTGTCGCGCGTGATGATGTCCTGCGTGGGAACGTCCTCGACGTGCGTGCGCAGGCTGACCCGCACCATCCGGTCGATCGGCCAGAGGACCAGGATGATGCCCGGCCCCTTGGGGTTGGGGAGCGCGCGCCCGAGCCGGAAGATCACCCCCCGCTGGTACTCGAGGAGGATGCGGATACAGCTCAGGAAGTAGAGGACGACGACCCCCAGGAAGATCGCCGCGACTTGGATGGGCTCCATTGGAGTTACCTCATTTCATCGTTCGAGAGCTTCGACGATCAGCGTCATGCCTTCGCGATCGCGCACCCGTAGCCGCTCCCCGGGCTTCACGGGTCCGGTGGACGCGGCCTTCCAATACTCGCCGCGCGTCCAGACGGTGCCGGCGTACCTCGCCCCGTCTTGCTCAAACTCCTCCCGTGCGACGGCCCCCTCGCCGAGCAAGCCCTCCGCTCCGGTCAGAACGCGGCTGCGGTGGGCGCGCACGATGCCTCCGACGAGCATCACCGTGATCGCGGCGGTCGCAGCGGCCACCGGAAGGACGACTCTCAGCGAGATGCGCAGAAATCCCTCCGGC
>JANQEJ010000178.1 GCA_028278425.1 Planctomycetota bacterium
CAGGATCGCGACGAGGTCATGAACGGTTACCTGGCTCCGGGACCCCGCGTCGAGCAGCGAGGACTTCAGTCGCTGGTACTGTGTCTGAAGACCGGCTAGCTCCTCTGCCACGTTCGCCGCGCGGTACGCCTCCTCCTCGATCCCGGCGCGTTCGATCAGCACTCGGGCGTTCGATACGAAGCGTCGAATTTCCTCCTCCACGGTGGCGTCCTTCGTCGGCGCGAGGCCCGCCGGTCCGGCAGCGATCATTCCAGCGAGTTCGGCCGCCTCGGAGTAGTACCGTGAGACCCGAAGTGTCGTAGCTGGCAGCGCGCCGAGTTCCTGCGGGAGCCTCGTCCGGCTCAACTCCTGGGTGTACTCGCCGATCGCGCCAACGAGGCCGGCCAATGACTTCTGCCCGGCCGGGATGGAGTCGCGCGCCCCCGTTCCACCGCTGAGCGCCGAACACGCGATCCGACGCGCGATTCCGCCGACGCGGGTGAGTTCCAGCACAATGGCTCCGACACCGAGCGAAGGGGTCGCGAGGACGTTGCGATCGAGGAAGCGGGGGGTCGCCTCGTCCTCCTCGGCGCTCCGGAACCTACCCTCCAGGAACCGCACGAGGCGGCTCGTCAGCGGCCAGAGCAGCGCAACACCGAGCAGGTTGAAGAGAGTATGGAAGCCCGCCAGCACCGCGGCCGGCTCGGAATCCAGCTGGAGTGCTTCGCGACCCCGGACGATGGCGAAGAGCAGCAGCGGAAGGAGCGCGAGTGCCAAGGCGCCCGTGATGAGGTTGAAGGCGACGTGCCCGGCTGCGACGCGCCGCGCGTTGGACGTGGCGCCGATCGTCGCAAGTGCCGCGGTCGACGTCGTACCCACGTTCGCGCCGATGACGAGCGCCCCACCGCTGCCCAGGGGCACGACGCCCCCGCCTGCCGCCGTCAGAATGATGGCGATTGCAGCGCTGGACGACTGCATCAGGACCGTCAGCGCGAATCCAATCGCGACGAAGAGCAGCGCGCGAAACGGCCCCTCGCCCACCAACGCGGCGAGCTCGATCTGATCACTCAGGCCCTCGAATCCGACCCGAAGGGAATCGATCCCGAGAAAGAAAACGCCGAATCCCGCGACCGCTTCACCGAGGGGACCCAATCGGCCGGTCCGGACGATCAGTCGGAGCGCCATACCGATTCCGATCAGCGGAAAGGCGAAGGCGCGCACGTTCACGTGGAAACCGACGGCCGCCACGAGCCAGCCGGTCATCGTCGTGCCGATGTTGCTGCCGTAGGTCACCGCAAGCGCCTGGGCGAGATTGAGCAGACCCGCGTTGACGAAGCCGATCGTCGCAACCGTGATCGCGCTCGAGGACTGGACGAGAGAGGTGACCAGAAAGCCCGAAGCCATGCCTCGCAGGCGCGTGCGCGTCGATCGGGACAGGATCTCCCGCAGGGCCGGGCCTGCGGCGACCTTGAGCCCTTCGGTCATGAGCCGCATCCCGAGCAGGAAGAGTCCGATCCCACCCACCAGTCTGGCGGCGAGTTCGACGGTCATGGCGTGGCGCTCCCGTTCGCGAGATCCTCTGAAGCGAGCGGCCCCGGCCCTCCGAGCGGAGCGGCGCTACGGCAGCTCGCAGGAGCGCCTGCCATGGCGGCGGGCCTCCCGGTCTCCCTGGTCCGGGCACGATGGTCGATGGGTGACTCCTCCATCCGGTCGGACGCGCCGGGGCGCGCCGGTCCACGGGATGACCGGCGTCAGCCTGCCACGCGCTCGGTGTCGCACGAAGACGTCGGAGGTCGCGGGTCTTACACTACAATCGATGATCATTCGGCCGCCAGGCCGCGGGAGAAGCCGAAATGAAGGCGCGTCGGAGACTCGGGGCAGCGGTCGGAACGCTCGCCCAGGCCGCCTTCTTGTCCGTCCTCTTCTCCTCTCTGCTCGGCGCACCGGCCCAGAGCGCGCGCGGGTGTCCTCCGTCCATCCTCGACGGCCCGACGACCCACGAGGTCGGCGACCTCGTCGCGCTGGAAGGCCTGTGCTGCGCAGCCCCCGTCCCTGCGCTCGAGTGGCCCACGCTCGCGGCGCTGCTGCTGGTCCTGCTCCTCAGCGGCCTCGTGTCGTCGAAGCGCCGGACCTCCGCCGCCGCGCGTGTTCTGTGGCCCGCGCTCATTGCGAGCCCAGCGCTGCTCTACGCACCGTCGCTCGGCGCGCAGTCGTGCGAGGCCGAGCTCGAGTGGGAAGCGCAATCGGCGAGCGAGCTCTTCTCGGGCTCCGGGCCGACGTTCGCGTTCATGCCGACGCAGCCGGGCCTCTTCGTCGTCACGCTGCGCTCCGGCAGTGACGAGTCGACGCGCGAGATCGACGTCCTGCTCCCGCTGACCTGCGTCGATGCCGGCGACGCGGACCCGACCGGGACGGGCGTCTGGGTCGACGCCCTCGGCCAGGCGGCCGTCACGATCCCCGATCCGGCGGCGTGCGCCCGCGGCTATTCCCTGACGTCGACGGCGCCTTCGATCGGCGGCACGCCGGCACCGCGCGCCGTGGCCGAGGCTCCCGGCGCACCCACGCTGCGCACCGGCCACCTCATGTTCGACGCCCTCTACACGCTCGCCCTGGACGACCTGGCCGGGAACGAGGTGGCCTCGCTGATCGACCCGATCTTCGACGGCGGCACGCCGCAGCCCTGCCCAGCCGGCGGCTGCTACCGCTCGAGCTCCGTCTCCGACACCCTCGGCACGCGCGAGGCCGGTTTCGCGGCCCATCTCGGCAGCCTCGCGCTCGACGCCGTTCGCGCGCGCAACGCGCTCGAGCTGCGACTGAGTGAGCTTCGAGGCGGCGGCGCCCCGCGCATCGTCCAGGACTTCGGATCGGGGGGGAGCTACCCGGTCGGCAGCGATCGCGTGGCGTGGGCGCTGGGCGCGAGCTCGGTGCTCGCCCTCCTCGAGGGCGGCGCTCGCGATGCCTTCGCCGCGAGCGCACTGGCCGCGCTGGAGAACACCCTCGAGCAGGATCGGCTCGTGCTCCACGACGCGAGCGATGGCCTGTATCGTGGGGAGTCTTCCTACCTCGATCTGCGCGAGCAATCCTACCCGGCGCGCGTGGCAACGGACGTCGCCGAGATCGCGGGGAGCAAGGCACTCAGCACCAACCTGCTCCACCTGCATGCCCTCGAGCTGGCATCCGCGCTCGCGGACGAAGCGGGCGACACCGCGCTGCGCGATCGCTATGCCGCCTGGTCCAGCTCGTTGCGCACGGCGATCCACGACGGCTTCTGGGACGCCGGTGCTGGTCTCTTCTCGACGTTCACGTCGTCGAGCTACGATCCGGCTCGCGTGCGACGCTGGGACCTGCTCGGCTCGGCGCTCGCCGTCCTGCTGGGGGTGGCCAACGCCGCCGAGGCCGACAGCGTGCTCGCCGCCTATCCGCACTACGGCCCCGCAGCCCCGCTGATCTGGCCGCAGCAGCAGACCGTACCGATCCAGCACAACCGCGGCGCGTCCCCCATGGTCTCGGCGTACTGGCTGCGCGCCGCCGCTCTGGCGGGCAACGACGCCGTGGCGGAGCGGATGATCGGGTCCCTCGCACGAGCAGCCGCGCTCAACCTCTCGAACGTCTGGGCGTTGGAGGCCGAGACGGGCGCGGCGCGGGTGGACGAAGGCGCCGAGAGCGGTCCCTACCTCAACGCCACGCGGCGGCTCGGCTCGATCGCGGGCTACCTCTCGATGATCCACCACACGCTCTTCGGCCTTCACGTCGGGGCGGACGGTCTGCACGTGCGGCCGTTCGTCACCGCCGGCCTGCGTACTGGGCTCTTCGCGGGAACGCGCCGACTCGTCCTAAACGACGCTCGTTACCGGACCCACGACGTGACGGTCGTGCTCCACCTGCCCGACACGGCGGGCACGGGTCCACTCGAGACGGTCGCCGTGCACCTCAACGGATCACCGATCGCGGGTGACCTCGTACCCGCGGCTCTCTTGCAGGCCAGCAACCGCGTCGATGTCTTCCTCGCTTCGGGCACGTTGCCACCCGCCACGATCACCGAGGCGAGCACGGCAGACCTCCGCGACCTGTTCGGGCCGCGCACGCCAAGGGTCGTCTCCGTCATGGAGTCGAGCGGAGATCTCGAGGTCGGCCTCGACCGGGGCGGCGAGAGCCCCGGCGACGTGACCTTCCGGGTCCTTCGCGATGGCGCGGTCGTCGCCGATGGCCTTCCCGGCTCTACGACGTCGTGGGCCGACGGCGGCGTCGACCCGAGTGGCCCGCGCTCGTACTGCTACGTCGCCGAATCGACGTTCGTGCTATCGGGGAACCACTCTCAACACTCCGCACCCGGCTGCTGGCTGGGCGCGAGCTTCTCGCACGTCACGGTCATCGACGCAGCCAGCATGTCGAACGTCGGCGGAACGCTCACCTTCGACCACGGGCGGTGGCACTGGAGCGGGTGGGGCGACGCCGGGCATTCGCTGACCGTCCCGAGCTTCGTCGCGGCGCAATCCGGCCGGCATCAGCTGCTCGTCCGGTACGGCAACGGCGCCGGCCCCGTCGCCTCCGGCATCACGTGTGCCGCCAAGCGCATCGTGGTCGAGGACGTGGCAGCGAGCACCGTCGTCGCCGAAGGTGCCGTCGTGATGCCGCATCTGGGCGCTTGGGAGATCTGGGCGGACTCGACTCCGCTGACTGCCGACCTGGTCGCCGGCCGCAGCTACCGGATCACGATCCGGTCCGACGACGACATGGAGAACATGTCGGTGCTCGAGCACTTCGCGACGTACGACGGCGTGGGGGGCGCGTCGGGCGCCTTCAATCGCGCGAACGTCACGGAGCTCGTCGTCCTCGCGCGGTAGCTCGAGGGGATCGACCTACCACGGGCAGCGGGCTCGCCCAGACGCGGAGGTCGGCGGTGCCGCCGTGGACGAAGATCACCGGCCGGGATGGTAGGCTCTGGGCCGGCCCACCAACACCAGGAGACGCCCATGTCCGGAAACCCCGCGCTCGAGATCGGCACCCGCTTCGTG
>JANQEJ010000247.1 GCA_028278425.1 Planctomycetota bacterium
CCAGGCCAGCTCGCCGAACTGCGCTTCGCCCTGGTCCAGCTCGTACCAGCCGGCAACGGCTTCCCCGTCGCGGTTGCGAAGCGGGAAGCTCAGCCCGAGGCCGGCTCCGTCGAAGCGCTCCAGATCGGGCGGGTTCGGATCGGTCGCGAAGCGCAGGCCGTCCATCCCCTCGGCCAGTGGCGCTGCCAGATCCCCGTAGAAGACCCGGTCGCTCTCGGCGGAGAAACAGTTGGGCTGCCAGCGGCGCACGGGCCCGAGCGGATCGTCGTCGACGTCCGCCGAGAGAAGGCGGCCGGTGGCCGTGTGGACGATCCAGAGCCGCGAGGAAGCTCCGGGATCCTCCCGCTTGAGCAGAGCCAACCAGGCCTCGTCGGGCGAAACCGTGAACTGGTAGCCCTGACCCGCGGTCGAGACCAGCCCGCCCACGAGCACGTGGGGGTTCGCGGCGAGGAGGTTTCGGGCGGGAGCGAAGATCGTCGTCTCATCTCCCGCATCGGCTCCGTCCGTGCACCCCGGGAGCAGAAGAAGGAGCAGGCAGGCCGGGCGCAGGGAGCGCGGGATGGAACCGTGTTGTGTGGAAGGTTGCAGCACCTGAGGCGGTTAGTCCGGTCGCGGGATCGGGCTACGCGTGCATCGAGGTTCCGATGATGCGCTGCTCCGCGCTCGCCGCCACCGGGTTCCGGGGGCGATTCCCGGTTTCCCACTCCTTTCGATCAGCCTGAATGGAGACGATGCTCACGCCCCCATGAACATCGCCCTGGTCAACCACCTGCGCCTCCACCTGCCGCGCGACGGCCGGCCGGTCCAGAGCGGTTCGATCGGGCACTTCTACTACGAGGTCGCCACCCGCCTGGCCGCCCGCGGGGAAACGGTGACCGTCTACAGCCCGAAGGGCGGGCGGGTGAGCGCCAGCGAGGAAGAGCACCGCGGCGTCACCTTCGTCGGGCTGCCGACGCAGCTCGACGAGACCGCCTTCCGCGGCGTCGAGCGCCTGCACCGGCTCTTCCGGAGGCCGAAAGACCCGAAGCGCCCGCTCTTCGCGTCGCGGGTCTACCACGCCGGTTACGCCTTCCGCGTGGCCGCCGACGCGCGCCGGCGGGGCTGCGACGCGGTGCACGTCACAAACTACGCGCAGTACGCGCCGGCGATCCGCGCGCGCAATCCGCAGGCATTGGTGCAGCTCCACATGCAGTGCGAGTGGCTCACCCAGCTCGACGCGAGCCTCGTCGAGCGTCGCCTGCGCGCCTGCGATCGCTTCTCCGGTTGCAGCGACTACGTCGTCGACGGCATCCGCGAGCGCTTTCCCGGGCACGCGGCGAAGGGACGGACGCTCTACAACGGCTGCGACGTCGAGAAGTTCGCGCCGCCGCCGTCCCGACCCGACGGTCCGCCGCGGATCGTTTTCACCGGGCGCATCTCGCCGGAGAAGGGCGTCCACGACCTGGTCGAGGCCTTCGGCATCGTGGCGCGCGAGCATCCCGAGGCGCGGCTCGAGCTGATCGGCGGGCGCCGGCCGGCGCCGTACGAGCTCGTGGTGGCGATCTCCGACGATCCGCTGGTGCGGGAGCTCGGCCGCTTCTACGAGGGCTCCTACGAGGAGCAGCTTCGCGGGCTCGTTACTTCCGAGATCGCCGAGCGAATCAACTTTCGCGGTAACCTCACCCAGGAGGAGGTGGCGCGCGAGCTCCACGCGGCGACGGTCTTCTGCCACCCGTCCGCGTGGCACGAGCCCTTTGGCATGACGATCACGGAAGCGATGGCGAGCGGTCTCCCCGTCGTCTGCACGCGCGGCGGCGGCATCCCCGAGTTCGTCGAGCACGGGAAGACCGGCCTGCTCGTCGAGCGCGGGGCGCCGGAGGAGCTGGCGAGCGCGTTGCTCGAGCTCATCGGTGACGCCGAACGCCGCCGCGCGATGGGCGCCGCCGCGCGCGCGAAGGTGGAGTCGGAGCTCACCTGGGACCACACGACCGACGGGCTCCTGCAACAACTCGCCTCCGGGGTGGCGGCGGCGTGAAGGAGATCTGCTTCAGCACGGTGCTCCCCGCGTACAACCGCGAGGGAACCGTCGCGCGCGCGATCGAGAGCGCGCTCGAGCAGACCTTCCCGCCCGACGAGATCGTGGTCGTCGACGACGGCTCCACCGACCGGACGCGCGCCGTGGTCGAGGAGTTCGGACGCGACGTCCGCTGCATCTCGCAGCCCAACGCCGGCGCCGCCGCGTCGCGCAACCGCGGCGTGGCGGAAGCCAAGTGCGATTGGATCGCGTTCCTGGACTCGGACGACTACTGGCTGCCCGAACACCTCGCGCGCATGGCCGCCGCGATCCACAACACGCACGGCCGCGCCGACCTCTACTTCTCCGACATGTTGCGTACCGAAGCGGAGGGTGGCGAGCGCCTATGGAAGCTCTGTGACTTCGAGATCGAGTTCGAGCACGAGATCGCCGTCGACGCGTCCGAGTGGGCGATGCTCCCGCGGCAGCCGATGATGCTCCAGTCGAGCGTGATCCGGCGCGCCGCCTACCTCGACCGCGACGGCATGCTGCCCGCGCTGAAGAGCCGTCACGACACGCACCTGTTCTTCCGCCTCTGCCTCGGGCGTGCCGCCTGCGCGGTCGCCGGCGTGGCGACGCAGATGACCGACGACGACACGAGCGGCGGCCGGGTCACCTCCGCGCACGGATCGAGTACCCTGCAGTTCTGGGAGGAGACCGAGATCCTCTACCGCGACATCCTCTTTGGCGGCTACCCGCTCTCGAAGGAGCACCGCGACGACCTCTCGTCGCGGCTCGCCGTGGCGCAGCTCCGGCTCGCGCACATCCGCTGGGACGAGAACCAGAAGCGTCACGCCGTCGGGAGCGCGCTGAAGGCCCTCCGCAGCCACCCCGGTCGCGCGCTGGCCGGCCTGAGGCGCCGTCTGCTGCGGAAGAAGGACGCCCCGCAGCCCTCGGGGTCCGAGTGATGGCTCGTTCGGTCCTGTTCGCCGCGTTGCTCCTCGGGTGCGGCTCCGTCGTCGACGAACCCGTCGCGACCCAGACGGACGCTCGGGCGGCGGAGCGGGACCGAATGGTCGACCGCCACATCGTCGCGCGCGGCGTGACGGACCCGGCGGTCGTCGCCGCGATGCGCGCGGTGCAACGCCATCTCTTCGTGCCGGACGACCTCTCCGAGCTCGCCTACGCGGACGGTCCGCTGCCCATCGGACACGACCAGACGATCTCGCAGCCGTACGTCGTCGCGTTCATGACCGAGGCCGCGGGCCTCGAGCCGGACGACCGCGTGCTCGAGATCGGCACCGGATCCGGGTACCAAGCCGCCGTGCTCGCCGAGATCGTCGAGGAGGTCTGGACCATCGAGATCGTCGAGCCGCTCGCCGAGCGCGCTCGGAAGGACCTGAAGGCGGCCGGCTACGAGAACGTGCACGTCCGCGCGGGCGACGGCTATCGCGGCTGGCCGGAGCACGCGCCGTTCGACGCGATCGTCGTCACGGCCGCGCCCGACCACGTCCCGCAGCCGCTGCTCGATCAGCTCGCGGTCGGCGGGAAGCTCGTACTTCCCGTCGGAACGTACAACCAGGACATCGTGCTGATCGAGCGGACGGAGTCCGGCTACGAGCGCTCGGAGATCCTGCCGGTCCGTTTCGTGCCGATGACGGGGGAGGCGCAAGAAGCGCCCGGCCGGTAGCGATCTTCCCGCCAGAACATCCTCGACACGCGGGTCGCCGGTTCGTAGTCCGGTAGGGCATGCCGCAGGTCAGCCTCGGACTGCCCATCTTCAACGGCGAGCGCTACGTGCGCGAGGCCGTCGACTCGGTGCTGCGGCAGAGCTTCGAGGACTTCGAACTCGTCATCTGCGACAACGCCTCGACCGATTCGACGCCGGAGATCTGCCGCGAGTACGCCGCGCGGGACGAGCGGGTCCGGCTCGTCGCCAACGACGAGAACATCGGCGCGGCGCCGAACTTCAACAAGGTCTTCGAGCTCTGCGGCGGCGACTACTTCAAGTGGGTGGCCCACGACGACACGCTCGCGCCGGACTTTCTCGGCGAGTGCGTCAAGGTGCTCGACGCGGATGCCGGGGTCGTCCTCTGCCATTCGGAAGTGCAGTTCATCGGGTCCGACGGCGAGTTCGTGCGCGACTACGACGCGAAGCTCGAGCACATCGGCTCCGAGCGCGCGCGGCTGCGCTTCCGCGACATGATCTCGCTCGGGCACTGGTGCATCGATGTGTTCGGCTTGATCCGGCGCGACGTGCTCGCGCGGACGCCCCTGATCGCGAGCTACCTGGGCTCGGACCGAAACCTCCTGGCCGAGCTCGCGCTGCACGGGCGGTTCCACCGCGTGCCGCGGGTACTCTTCTTCTCGCGCGAGCACGCGGACCGCTCGATCCGCTCACACGAGAGCGAGGACGACAGGGCCGCCTGGTTCGATCCGGCGCTCAAGGAGAAGAAGGAGAGCGCGCACCGCCGCCGCCTGGTCGAGTACGCGCGCTCCGTCCGTCGCGTGCCGCTCTCGATCGGCGAGCGCCTCGGCTGCTACGCGGCCCTCGTCGGCTGGGTGCGCCGCTACCGCCGCCTCCTGATCGAAGAGTGGAGGGGCGCGTGAGCGCCGCGCCGGACGTCTCCGTCCTGATCCCGACGCACAACCGCGCCACGGACCTGCGGCGCACGCTCGAGGGCATGGCTGCCTGCGAGCGCGGCGAGCTCGACGTCGAGCTCGTCGTCATCGCGAGCGCGTGCCGCGACGACACCGCGTCGGTCGCGAAGGCGATGGGGGAGCGGACGCGCGTGCGTTTCCTCGACGAGCCCGAGCCGGGGAAGAACCGCGCGCTGAACCGCGCCCTCGAAGAGGTCGAGCTCGCGCCGCTCGTCGTGCTCACCGACGACGACGTCGACCCCGCGCCGGACTGGTTCACGCAGATCGCCGACGTCAGCGCGCGCTGGCCCGACCACGACGTCTTCGGCGGGAAGATCCACGTCGTCTGGCCGGAGGGCGACGTGCCCGATTGGGCGCGCGATCCCTACGTGCAGGAGTTCGGCTTCACCGCGCACGACTACTCCGAAGAAGAGTGCCTCTACCGCGAGCCGCGCATGCCCTTCGGCCCAAACCACTGGGTGCGCGCGTCGGTGTTCGAGGGCGGCCGCCGCTTCGACGAGCGCATCGGGCCGCACCCCACCAACCGCATCATGGGGAGCGAGACGAGCTTCCTGCGCGGGCTGCGCGACGACGGCTACGCGATGGTCTACTCGCCGAAGCCCGAGGTGGGCCACCGCATCCAGCCCGACATCCTCACCGCGCGGCGCATCCGCCGGCGCGCGTACACGCTCGGCCGCGGCATCCCGCACGGGCACGGGCTGCCGCGCGAGGAGCTCCTCGGCCGCAATCCCCTGGCCTGGCGCCTCCTGCGGGCCGGCCTCGTCGCCCGCGACGCCCTGCGCCTGGCGGGCGCACAGCTCAGCCTGTCGAGCACGTCCCGCGTTCTGAGTAGCATCCACGTCATGCGGGACCTCGGCTACAACACCGAGTGCCTGCGGATCGCTCGCCATCTCGAATAGGAGGCTCGCAAATGGAGTTCTTGACCGACCTCTGGATCCCCATCCTGGTCGCCGCCGTCTTCGTCTTCCTGGTCAGCTCGGTGATCCACATGGTCATCCCGATCCACAAGGGGGACTACCAGCCGCTGCCCGACGAGGACGGGCTCATGGCGGCCATGCGGGAGAAGGGCCTCGCGCCGGGCTCCTACGGGTTCCCGTGCCCGCGCTCCATGAAGGAGATGACGTCGCCCGAGATGGTCGAGAAGTACAAAGAGGGACCGGTCGGCTTCATGACCGTGCTCCCCACCGGCCTGCCGCAGATCGGCAAGAGCCTCATCCAGTGGTTCCTGTTCTCGATCCTGGTCGGCCTTTTCGTCGCTTACGTCGCGTCGCTGAGCCTCGACGCCGGCGCCGGTTTCCGCCCGGTCTTCCGGCTCTGTTCGACGCTCGGGACGATGGCGTACGCCCTCGGGTACTTCAACGACTCCATCTGGAAGGGCGTGAGCTGGAAGATCACGCTCAAGTACCTCTTCGACGGGCTCCTGTACGGGCTTGCGACGGGCGCAGCCTTCGGTTGGCTCTGGCCGAGCTGATCAGGGCTTTCCCGGCGCGCAGTAGCACGACGACGTCGGATTGACGTCCGCGCGCTTCCAGGCGGCCGCACGCCGGGCGGCGAGGTCGTCGACGCCCGTCGTCTTGCCCTGCGCACGCAGCGCCTGCTCCAGGCCAAGAAGCGACCAGCCGTTCTCCAGGTTGCGCTCGAGGTCGTCGCGGTAGACCGCTTCCGCCTCGGCGTGCCGGCCGGCGGCCATCAGGAGCGCGCCGAGCGCGTGACGCACCGGCTGCATCCAACCCGGCGGCTCGTCGTACACCAGCCCGTCCTCGATCTGCACCGCCTCCCGCAGGAGCTCGAAGGCGTCGTCGTGCTCGCCTTCGCGAAAGGCGAGTTCGCCCATCAGCATCAGCCGCGAAAGCTCGATCACGTCGGTGGAGTCGTTGTTGCCGACCTTCCAGTCCTTCGGCACCTGGGCGGCGAGCCGCTCGAAGGCGTAGGCCTCCTTGCGCGCCTCGTCGGTGCGTCCGAGGGCCGCCAGCGCGACGCCGCGGGCGAAGTGGCGTTCCGTGCGCGAGAGGAGGCGGAAGTCGGGAGCCTCGGGCTCCTCCAGGATCTCCTCCCACTTCCCGAAGCGGATCATCACGTGGAGCGGCGTCGTCATCAGGCCGTCCGCGATCGAGACGTAGTCCCGCAGGAAGTCCTTCGGCACGTCCGACTCGAGCTGGCGCGCGGCGCGCATCGCCGTCTCGAACCGTCCTTCCATCATCGCGGCGTAGGCGAGGAAGTGAACGTTGTGGATGAAATAGAGGCTGTAGAACTCCGGCTCGGGCGCGACGGCGAAGTACGCCTTGTCCGCGGCGATCGCGCGCTCGTTCGCGTCGGCGGCGTCCGCGTACCGGCCGACGCGCGTGTAGATGTGCGACGGCATGTGTACGAGGTGTCCCGCGCCGGGAACGAGGTCCACCAAGCGGTCCGCGGCCGCAACGGCACGGGCCGAATCCGGCGACGCCTCGACCGCGTGGATGTAGAAGTGGTTCGCGCCGGGGTGGTAGGGGTCGACCGCGAGCGTTGCTTCCAGCACGTCGACGATCTCGAGCGTGCGCCCCTTCGGCTCGCCGTCCTTCGTCCAAAGATCCCAGGGCTGGAGGTCCATCAGCGACTCCGCGTAGAGCGCGCCGACGTCCGCGTCGTTGGGGTGAGCGCGCCAGGCGGCGCCCATCGCGTCCGCGTAGGCCTGATCCAGCTCCGAGCGGTCGTCCGGCGGCGGCCACGCGTAGCGCTTGGCCACGGCGACGATGAGCGCCTGCTCCGCCGGCGTCGCGCGGGCCAGAAGCTCCAGCGCCCGTTGCGCGGCGTCGTACGCGTTCCGCGACTGCTCCTCGCTCATCTCCACGTTGTTGATATGGAACCCGTTCGCGTACGCGATGCCCCAGTAAGCCATCGCGCAGTCGGGGTCGGCGTCGGCGGCGCGCTCGAACGAGCGAATCGCCTCGTCGTGGTTGAAGCCGAAGAGGAGCTGGATGCCCTGGTCGAACCAGCGCTGCGCCTCGGGCGAATCCGTCGTCACGGCGCGCTGGTAGTTGCCGAAGCCGTCCAGGAGCCGGAGCTCGTGCTCGGCGACGTCGGCGGAGCGGCAGGCGAGGGGAAGGACCGATGCGAGGGCGAGAACGAGGTGATTCTTCATCGTGATCGCGGAGTTGGGGCCGGAAGACGAACGACCTTCGTGGCGCAGAAACCGCCGGCGGCCTGCCAAGACAATTCGCCCCGGCAAGTCGCTAGAGTACGCCCGCCTTGCGGTTCCTCGCGCCCCTCTCCCTCGTCCTCCTCGCCGTCGTTCCGTTCCTGGGCGGGCTTCAGGGCGACTTCATCGAGGACGACCTCGGCGCCATCCGCGACCGGGTCGAGCTCCGCGAGGGCGGCGATCTCGTCTCGGTCTGGACCGACAACTACTGGGGTGACGTCTGGGGCGGGCTCTACCGCCCCCTGACGATCTTCAGCTACGGCGTCGACCGGGCGATCTGGGGCGACGAGCCGGACGGCGGGCCGCCAGCGCCGTGGGGCGTGCACCTCACGAACCTGCTTCTCAACGCGGCGGCGGCGCTTCTGCTTTGGCGCATCCTCGCGCGGCGGCTTCCCGGCGCAGCGGCCTGGGTCGGCGCCGCGCTCTTCGCCGCGCACCCGGCCCACGTGGAGGCGGTCGTGCACATGGTCGGCCGCGCGGACGTCATGGCGGCGGCGTATTTCCTTGCGGCCTGGTGCTGCCACGGCGCGGGAACCTGGCCGGCGCGCGCGGCGGGGGCGGGGCTCTACCTGCTCTCGCTCCTCTGCAAGGAGGCGGGAGCGGCGTTGCCCGCGGTGCTGCTCTGCGAGGCGTGGATCTTCGGCGAGCGCAAGGGATTCCTGCGGCGTCAGGCGATCGAGCTCGCGCCTTACGCGGCCGCGCTCGCCCTCTTCCTTCTGGTCCGCGGGCTCGTGTTGGGCGGCGAAATGGATCCGCCGCGAACGTGGACGCTCTACGCGGCGGGCGGCTACGTCGCCTTCGCCGACCCGGCGCCGGGCGAGGTCCTGCTGACGATGCTGCACGCCTTCGGCGAGTACCTCGTGTTACTCGTCGCGCCAGTGCGGCTCAGCGCCGACTACTCCGGCTTCCCGCACCACACGTCGCTCACGCTTCCCGCGGCTCTGGGCGGCGTCGCGCTGCTCGCGCTCGCCGTCGCGGCGGTGGTCGCGTTCCGGCGCGGCAAACGGGAACCGCTCGCGTGGCTCTCGTTCTTCGTGTGGACGATGCTGCCCGTCTCGAACCTGGTGGTGATCAGCGGCATCGTGATGGCGGAGCGCGTGCTCTACCTGCCGTCGGTCGCGGCCTGCGGGATCGCGGCGGTCGGCACGGCGTGGCTCGTCGCGCGCAACCAGAAGCTCGTCGCGATTCCGCTGGTCGTCGTCGCGCTCTTCGCCGCGCAAAGCGCCGTGCGCTCGCCCGTCTGGTCGGACGCGCGGACGCTGTTCGAAGAGACTGTCGAGAACGGGAGGCACCGCGGGCACCTCGCCTTGACCGGCCTCTGCGACGTGTACATCCGCGACATGCAGGCGGACCCCGCGCGCGAGCCGGAGCTCCTCCCGCGGACGCTCGAGCTGGCGCGCGAGTCGGTCGGCTTCCACCGCACCGGCCTGAACGTCGCGCACCTCGCCTGGCTTCGGGAACGAAGCGGCGAGCTCGCCGCGAGCCTCGAAGGGTGGGAGCAACTGCGCCCCGCCGAGCCCGGACGGGCGGCGGACCTGCGGCGCGTCGTCGGGTTGCTCCTCCGCCCGGACGTCCCGTTGGAGGAGCTCCGCGAGGCGGTGAACGTCGGCCGGGACGCCCTCAACCGCTCCAACGCCCGCGGCGATACCGCCGGCGTGGCTCTCTGGAAGCCGCAGCTCGAAAGCCTTCTCGCCGCGCTGATCACGCGCGCCTCGGCCGAGTCGAAGTGGCTGATCGCGACCTCGAGCTGCGCCCTGCTCCAGCAGGTCAATCCGGCGCACCCCGTGCTCCGGACGGCGCGGGTCCCCGCCTTCGAGGGCGCGATCCGCCTCCTGATCGCCCAGGGCCGGGCGGACGAGGCGCGCGGCGTCGCCGAGGAGCTCCTGAGGGTCGACCCTGGCAACGCGCTGGCCCGCGAAACGCTCGATGGTTGAGGGAAGCAGCGCAGCGGGTCAAGTTTCCTGGGTGCCCGGCCGACGGTTTCCCGTTGTGACGCGGGGAAACACTCGACGGAGGATGGCAGACTTCGCGCCCATGCGATCGACGACCTGGTGCACGCTCGCGCTCGGGCTGCTCGCCGCCTGCGGCGGCGGCGACGAGGCCGACCCCGCGGCGGTGCCGTCCGGATCGTCGCCGGCGGCGTCCGACGAGCCGCGCGAGGAGATTCTCATCCCCGAGCCGAGCCCGCGCGTCTTGCCGTTGCACGGGGTCGAGGAGCTGACGGCGTTGATCGACCTGCGCTTTCGGGCGCTCGGCACGCGCATGCAGATCCGCGACTTCGCCGGCATCGAGCGGCTGCTCGCACCGGAGTTCCGCGGACACGACCTGTTCGGCGCGCCGGTGAAGGAGCGCGAGGACCTCGCGCTCGGCTCCTTCCGCGAGATCCACGACGTCGGCCGCGCCGCCGTGGTCGACCGCGCCGGCTTCGTCGCGGCGATGGAACGCCACATCGGCCCTTGGCGGCGGATCGAGCAGTCGATCCTCGAGGTGGAGAAGGCGGAGTTTCGGGACGGCGAGCCGCCGACCACCGGGCGCGTGTTCCTCTTCCTCAAGCTGATCGGTGTCACCGAGCGCGGCGGGCGCCGGTCGATCACCGCGCACGCGGTCGGGCAGGTCGACGCGTTTCCCGACGGGAACGGCGGAACGTGGAAGATCAGCAAGCTCAAGGTCGAGAGCGCCGAAAGCCTCGAGCGCCCCACGGCGCTCTTCGTCGACGTATCGCGGTCGGCCGGCGTGGCCCACGAGGGCATCCGCTACGGCAAGCCGGGCAACGACGACGACGCGTGGAACGGCGCCGCGGCGGGGGACGTGGACGGCGACGGCCGCTTCGACGTGTTCACGCCGAGCTCGCGGCGCAACTTCCTCTATCGGAACGCCGGCGACGGCGGCTTTGCGGAAGAGGCGGAGCAACGCGGGCTGCTCGGGACCGGCGGTGGCACCGGCTGTGTCTTCTTCGACTTCGACAACGACGGGGATCAAGATCTGGCGCTGGCGCAGGTCGGTTGGTTCGAGCTGGACGAGGAGCCCGGCGGCAAGACGCTCGAGTTCTACGAGAACGGCGGCGAAGGGCGTTTCGACGAGGTGGCGGACCGCGTCGGCCTGGCGGTGCGGCGCGAGGGTTACTCGTGGGCCGTGCTCGATCACGACGCGGACGGCTTCCTCGACCTCTTTCTCTGCGGGTACGGACGTATCGAGGGCGATCTCAACGACAGTTGGGTCGAGGCGACGAACGGCGCGAAGAACTCGCTCTTCCGCAACGTGGACGGCGATCGCTTCGAGGACGTCGCGGAGAACGTCGGCATCGATGACTCGCGCTGGACGTACGCCGCCGCGGCGGCCGACTACGACCGCGACGGCGACCAGGACCTCTACGTCGTCAACAGCTTCGGCTCGAACCGCATGTACCGGAACGACGGCGGGAAGTTCACCGACGTCGCGCCGGAGCTCGGAATGGTCGAGCCCGGCAACGGGCTCAGCGCGAGCTGGGGCGATCTGAACAACGACGGCCGGCTGGATCTGTTCCTGACGAACCCGGCCTCCAACGCGGGGCAGCGGATCCTCAACCACATCCAGAGCAGCGTGCGCGCCGAGATGATGGCGTCGCTGCACCGGATGGCTTCGGGGAACACGCTGTTCCTCGCCGACGGCGCCGGCGGCTTCGAGGGCTCGCGCAAGGAGTCGGGCGCGGCGAACGCGCACTGGGCCTGGTCGAGCACGCTCTGCGACCTGAACCTCGACGGCGCGCTCGACGTCTTCTGCCCCAACGGCTTCGTCACCGGCGACCTGCCGCACGACACGTGAAGCGCCTTCTGGCGCCTCGTGGTGGCGTCGACCTTGGCCGCGGAAGAGGCGCTCGCCGCCGGCGTGCAGGACGCCAAGGTGGAGACCGCCTGGTCGCGCCAGATGCTGCGCGACGGCAGCTCGTTCAACGGCAACCAGCGCAACACGGTCTTCATCGGCCGCGGCGACGGCACGTTCGAGGATCTGTCCGACCTGACCGGCGCGGACGCGCCGCTGGACGCGCGCGCGGCGCTGGCCGCGGACTTCGACGACGACGGCGACGTCGATCTCTTCGTGCACAACATCCAGCGCGAGCGGCATCAGCTCTACCGCAACGAGCTCGAAGGCGAGGATGGCTTCGTCAAGATCCGCCTGCGCGCGACGACCGGTCAGTACGAGGCGATCGGCGCCGTCGTCACGGTCGAGGGGCCGCTGGGCCCGGTCGCCCAGGTCCTGTCGCGCGGCGCCGGCTTCGCGTCGTGCCAGGCGCCGGAGCTCGTGTTCGGCCTGGGCGCGGCGAAGTCGGCCCGCGTGTCCGTGCTCTGGCCGGGCGGGGCCCGCGAGTCCTTCGGCGCGCTCGAGGCGGGGTCGCGCGCCCTGCTCGTGGAGGGCGAGGGCGAGCCGGACCCGCTGCCGGCGCGGCCGTTCCGCCTGGCGGACCCGCTGCCCGACGGATTGAAGCTGGACGTGGGCGCGGAGATCCCTCCGCTGACGCTGCTCGACCGCGACGGGAAGCGGGTGACGATCGACGTGCGCGCCGAAGCGGCGGGCGACACGCTCTACGTCAACTTCTGGGCGGGCTACTGCAAGCCGTGCCGGGCGGAGCTTCCCGCGCTGGAGCGCGTGCACGACACCGCCGGCAAACGCGTCATCACGATCTCGGTCGACGTCCCCGACGACCGCCCGGCCGCCGCACGCGTTCTCGCCGAGGCGGGGACGAGCTTCCCCGACCGCTACCTCTCGCAGGACGACGCCGACAACGAAGGGGGCCTCGACGAGGTGGTTGACCTCCTGCGGCTACCGATCCCGACGACGCTGGTGATTTCGCCCGCGGGGAAGCTGGAAGCGGTGATCCAGGGGCCGCTCGACGCTCGCGCGCGGTGACGGCCGCAAAAGCGAGTTCCTGAAAAAGCCCGTAACCGGGGCGCGCGTGCCCCGATCATCCCCGGGTGGGTGGGGGGTAGGGATGGTGCGTAGGGACACGCCAATCGAATTCCCTAGAATGTTCGGTTCGGCTGGCCTGCTAATCTCTTCGCGAAGCGGGCCGTCGACCCCCCGGCGGAGGGTCCGGAAGCCTCCGTTCGACCGCCCCGCACATCCCATGTCCCACACCATCTGCTCGCGGTACCGTCGTCTCGTCGCCGCCTCCGTCCTGGCGCTCAGCGCCGGAACAGCCAGCGCCCAGGGCCCGACGGTCGACCTCTGGTACGGCGACACCCAGACCTTCGGCGACAAGGGCAACCCGCAGACCTGGGTCAACGTGCTGGGCAACGCCTC
>JANQEJ010000077.1 GCA_028278425.1 Planctomycetota bacterium
GCAGCGCGACCGCGGGCCAGAGCCACGCCGGCTCGACCCAGACCGCGTCGCGTTTCCAACCGGTGAGCGGCCAGTACAGGAGCGGAGCGAGCGCGACGAGGAGCGCGAGCGACGGCGAGGTGCGAAGCGCGAGGAGCGGCACGATCCACGTCAGGTACCACGGATGAAGCGTCGGGGACAGGACCAGGAGCGCGGCGATCAAGACCAGCGCGGCGTCCGCCGCGTCGAGTCGGCGCCACCAGGCCCAGAGGGCGACGCCTCCCCACGCGAGCGCCACGCAGCCGCGCGCGAGCCGCCTGGGATCGCTCGCGCCTTCGTCGTAATCGAAGAAGCCGGCGAACACCGGCTCCACCCAGCGATAGACGAGACTCGTCGATTCCCAGCGAAAGCCGTACTCGCCGAGCCCCCGGCCCAGTCCACCAAAGCCGCCCTCGAAGAAGGCGAGCGGCGCGAAGCCCAGCCCGACGACGCCGAAGGGCACCGCGGCGAAGATCCAGGGCCGGCGGGCGCCGCGCGCGGCGAAGGGCAGGACGACCGCAGGGAGGAGCTTGACGAGGACGCCGGCGGCGAGAAAGACCGCGGCCCCCGTCTCGCCGCGCCGGTCCCGACCCGCGAGGCACGCGAGCCCGCCCACCAAGAGGAGAACGCCCAGCGCGTCGAAGTGACCGGCACCCGCGAACTCGAGCGCGACGAGAGGGCTCCAAGCCCACGCCACCGCGAGCGCGGGCGAGCGGCCCCGCGCGCGCAGCAACGAGAAGAGCGGCCAGAGCACCAAGAGGTCGCAGACGGCGAAGAAGACACGCAGGAAGAACGGCGCGCGCTCGACCCCGCCCGCGAGCCGAACCGCAAGCGCGCACGCCGCCTGCGTCACCGGCGGATAGGCAGCGCTCACGTGTGGGTTGTTCAGGTTGGCGTAGACCGCGGGCCACGCCGCGCGCTCCGCCGCGAGCTCCGGCGCATCCGGGGCGTAGGCGTACGGGCTCTTCCCCGCGAGCACGAGCCCGCCCTCCCAGGCGTAGCGGTAGCGGTCGTCCGAGAGCTCGGGATCGCCCGCCAGGGCAACGCCCCGCAGCGCGACCGCGCCGACCACGATCCAGAGCAGCGTGCCCCGCGACGCCCGCAAGCGGCGCGCGGCCGCGACGGCGCCGAGCCAGATCACGCCCGCGAGCCCGAGAACGGCCTGAAGGGCGGCCATGGCCCCGTGAAGGGGACCGAAAAGCGAGACGACGAGAACGGCCAAGATCAGCGGCACGAGGAGCAGGACGAGGAGCCCCTCCCGCACCGTCTGGTCGCCGCCTCCCCGCTCAGGTCCTCGCTCCAAGCCTTTACCTCGAAAGGGGTTGCGCCTTCACCTCGGCATCGGGCAACCCCGCCGTCCAGGGTAACGGGTCCCCCGTCGCGAGTCCCGTGGCGCGCGCGTCCCGAACGCGGGATTTGCGGCGGGGAGTCCGTTTCCGGCCGTTTCCGGTGCGCGTCCGCCCGAAGTCAGCCGTTACATCCCTTGAGGAGCCTACCCCAGGCTCCCCGATTCCTCGGTCGCGCCCGGGGGGGCCACGGCCGGGAATTCGGATCTCCGCGTAGGGAGATGGACAGTGAGGGGCGTCAGCGAGGGACACGGCTGGCGCCCCTCTCCTCATTTGCGCTACTCGGGCTCGCGCAGCTCCCAGTCCGCGAGCTTCGCGTCGCGCATGCGCGCCACCAGCGTGTCGGGGTCCCAACCGAGGTAGAGCGCCGCCCGCGTCTTGTTCAGAGCCCCGCTCCCCCGACGCGTGGTCTTCAGCGCCGCGATCAGGTCGCGCCGGTCCGGGTGACGCGACGGGATCCGCTTGCGCAGCTCGAGTCCCTGCCGGCGGGCGACGGCCTTGACGTCGTCCGGCCCGACCTCCTGGCCGCCGTGGAGAAGGACGAGCCGGTAGATCAGGTTCTCCAGCGTGCGGACGTTGCCCGTCCAGGGTTGGCGCCAGAGGAGCGCGAGCGCTCCGTCGTCGAGCGCGGGCTCGGCGAGCCCCTCCTCGTCGGCGAACCGCCGGGTGAAGAGGTCGACGAGGGCGGGGATCTGCTGCCGACGCTCGCGCAGGGGCGGCGTGGTCAGGACGAGGCGCTCGAGCGCGCGGCCCAGGTCGGCGCGCAGGCGGCCCTCGCGCACGGCCTCGCCCGGCGGCATCGACAGGGTCGCGACCAGCCGCAGCCGTCGGCCGGACGGATCCGGGCGATCCCCGCCCCCTCGCGACCGCAGGCTGAGCACCAGAGCTTCCTGAAGCTCGCCGGAAGCCCGCTCGACCTCGTCCAGGATCACCGTTCCGCCCGGAGCCTCGTTCAGGAGCGCCACCCCGCCGCTGCCCGCCGCGCCGGGGATCGTGCGCAGGGGCGCCGTCCGCTGGGATTCGAAGTGAATCCAGCGGGCCACGATTTCCTTGCTGGTTCCCGGCTCGCCCACGATGGCGACGGGGGCGGTGCCGCGGCACGCGGCCGCCACGTCGGCCGGGCGCAGGGGATAGCCGCCCTCGCCATCCCCCGGCGTGCCGGGATCGATGTGCACGTCCTGCACGAAGTGCTCCACGTGCCAGGCCCGAAAACAGGCCACGTGCCAGCGGGGAGCGAAGGCGCGCACGCGCTCCGCGTGACGCTCCACGTCGGCGGCGCGGAAGTCGCGCCGTCGGGCCGATTCGATCGCGAGCACCGCCTCGACGCGACCGCGAACCAGCGGGAGCGCCAGCCCCGACGCCGCGCCGCGGTGGACCGAGAGCCGCTCGTCGGGCTCGTCGAAGAAGAGGGCGCTGCGCGTCGCGATGGCCCGCTGCACCGCACGCGCCTTCCCCGGTCGGTCGCGCCAGTCCGTCAGCGCCCCGCCGCCCTCCGCGAGAAGCCGCGGTCCGTCGGGCTCCACCTCGAAGGCCCACCAGCGCCGCTGCGCGGTCTTGATGCCGAGCTCGCCCGCCAGCGCGGTCAGCGCGCGCACGCGGGGGTCGTTTCGGTCCGCCACGGCCGCTTCCTCCTCCCCGTGCCCGAATCGGGCGGGCCGCACGTCGGCCTCCGGTCGCACGCCGTGCGCGGCGGCCAAAACCTCCTCGCGCCAGGTGGCTGCAAGCTGCACGAGCCTCTCGGTCGAGGGCAGGAGATGGTGGGCGCACTCGATCCGCAGCCACCCCGCCACCTCGCCTTCCTCCTCGCCCCGTTCGAACAGGATCGGCGCGAGCGCCAGGGCGCGCGCCTCCCGGTCGAGCGCGCCGCGCAACGGCGTGGCGTCGCGCCGGTGCGTGACGACCGGGCGCGCCGTGGCAACGACCTCGTGCTCGAAGGTGCGCGTCAACGTACACGCGCCGTCGCCCTCGCGCAGCCAGGCGCCGACGCGACGCTTCAGGCCGGGCGCGACGTCGAGCATCAGCGGCTCGGCGCTGCGGGCCGGACCGAGGGCGAAGACACCCAGCACCGAGGCACCGAAGTCCCCGCGGTCGGACGGGCGGTCCCCCGGCTCGACGGATTCCCTTCCGGATGCGGTGTCCGGCTCCCGCCCCGGAAGGAGGGCGAGCCACTCGGGCCGGCGTTCGCGCAGCTCGACGAGGCGCGCGGGCAGGACCCCCTCCCAGGTGGGAAGCCCGCGCACGGTTTCGCGCGCCGCGTCGACGTCGCCGGCTCCCAAGGCGGACCAGGAGTAGAGCCGGGCGAGCCCCGCGTCGCAGGCGACGAGGTGCATGCGCTCCTCGAGCCAGGTCCGCGCCGCCTGAACCTGACCGCGGTCGAGGAGACAGGACGCGACCTCCGCCACGGCGATCCGCTCGAGCTCGAACGACGGCGCGACGTCCTTCAGCAAAGCGCGCCAGTGCGCTTCCCCGGCGCGCGGCCCTCCGGCGGCGCGCGCGAAACGTCCCGCGTGGACCGCCGCGATCGGTCCGGCGTGACGGCCGGCGCCCAGCCGCTCGAGCGACACGAGAACGCGGCGGGCCACCTCGAGCGGAGGCTCGCCGGGACCCGGGACGGCGGGAAGGTCGGCGACCTCGGCCCGGTGCTCCTCGACGATGGCCCAGGCCTCCTCGTGGCCGAGCGCCGGCGGATCCCAGACGACGAAGGCGTCGCGGTCGAGCCGCGCGCGCAGGTGCGCGTCGAGCAGCGAGGCCAGCGCGATCGCCAGTCGGTCGTAGACGACGCGTTCCAGCTCGTCGCGCGCGTCCGGCAGGTCCTCCCGGATCGCGTCCGCGCGCTCGCCGCGCGTCGCGTGAAGGAGCAACCGGAGGAAGGTCGTCACGCGCTGCGCGCGCCGCTGGAGCTCCGGCGCTCCCGGCAGCAGGAGCTCGAGCACGTCCGGGGGAGGCTGGGTCATCCCTCGCGCGGCGCCGGGTCCGGCGCGCCTCGGAGCGTGCGACCGACTTCCTCGGCCGCGGAGCGTCCGCCGCCCGCCAGCTCGTCCAGCAGCGCGGCCGTCGAAGGAGGCGCGGACCAGGGCAGCCCGCCGCGGAAGAGCTCGACGCGCAGCCGCAGCTTCGCCAGCTCGCGGGCGAAGGCCGGCGAGTCCGGATTGACGAGCAGGTCGAGCCGCGCGGCGGCGCGGCGCGCCCGCCCGGCTTCCCCCAGCACGAGCGACAGGAAGAGGCAGCCCACGAGGGGGCCGATGCCGCAGCCGGGAGCGTCGCCCGCGGCCTCGCACGCGACGAGGGCGAGGCGGTCGTTCCCGCGCTGCTCGTGGCCGAAGGCGATGCCCTCGAACACCTGCCAGCGCAGCTCGTCGGTCACCCCGCGGCGGAGGAGGTCGACGAACACGCGGTGGGCGTCCTCGGTGTCCCCCTCGGCGAGGAGCGCGCGGCCGAGGCACAGCCGGGCCCCGTTGCTGTCCTGGGCGGCGAGCGCCGCCCGCGCCAGCCAGGACGACGCCGGCCACCGGTGCAGATCGACGCCGATCAAGAGCAGGAGAATCTCCGGATCCACGGGTCGCGGCCCGCTTCGGCGGGTTGCCCGGCTGCGCTTCGCGACGCGCGTCTTGGCCAGCCGGTCGATCGTGTCGAGGGCGCGGCCCGTCCAGTCGGGGGGCGAAGGCAACGCGGCGGGGGTGCCGGAGAGGAGAGCGAACGGAGCGACCTGGGCGCGCAACGCCGACGCCTCGAGCAGGAGCCCGACCAGATCGTTTCGGTGGAGCGAGGCGAGCTCCTCCCCCGCGGCGCTGATCTGAGGGGGCTCGGGGGGCCTCGGGGACGGGGACGCGCAGGCGTCGGGACCGTCGACGCGGGGCCAGTGGGAGGGAACGGCCCCGGCGCCGGGGGGAGAGTGCGGATCCGTGGGTTGCGTCATCGCGTGGGTCTTTCCAGATCGGGGGGAGGTGTTTGGGGTCCGTCTCGTCGCGCGTCCTGCGCCGGAACGGCGGGCGTGGTGAGCACCGCCTCGAACGCGCGTCGCGCCCGCCGCGCGGTCTCGCCGCCGGAGAGCTTGAGGGCGCGGGCGACCTCGTCGAGGGAGCCGCCTTCGAGCACCAGACGGAAGAACACCTCGCGCTCTCCGGCGGGAAGCTCGTGAAAGGAAGCCAGCCCTTCCCGCAGGGCGGCGGCGTCCAAGCCCAAGGCGGCGGCGAAGTGCTCGATCGCGTCGGGCCGGAGTCGGCCGGTCTCGTCCGAGGGCTCGCCGGGGGGCTCCTCGCAGAGGAGGCGCACGTCCTCGATCGCCTCCTCGACGCGGCGGTCGAGCCAGACGTCGAGCGCGGGACGCCCGCGGTAACGCGGAGCGCGGCTCGCGCAACGCGCCAGCGCGCGAAGATGAACCCGCTCGACGTCGAGCAGGAAAGCGCGCTCGCGCAGACGGTTCCGCACGCGTTCGCGCAGGCCGAGGGGATCGTCGGGAACGATCCGCGCGAGGATCTCCCGCGGCGTTCCGCGCGCGAGCAAGGCGACGAGCTCCGGACGCCCGGCCGCGGCTCGGGCGCGGCGCGACACGCCGGTGCGTGCGGTTTCCTTCGCGCTCGCCATCGGAGAACGGAGTCTAGCGGCGGGCGCAAAACGCGGGGGTGGCGCGGATCGGCGCGGGAGCGCGGCGAGAGGTGAAAGCGCGGCTCGCGGGCCCGCCGCGTACGATTCGGCCGCGAAACCGAGCGTGCAAGCCGCGTCCTCTCGGCGCGCGCGAACCCCACAATTCCCCAGTTCGGGGAACGGTAAGGGGCGGGTGGATCGCCGCGGACCGCTCGCTAGGATCCTCGCCATGAGCGGATTCCTCGAGGGACGGACCGGCCTCGTCGTCGGCGTCGCCAACAAGCGTTCGATCGCCTGGGCCTGCGCCCAGGCCCTGCACGCCCAGGGCATGCGGCTCGCCTTCAGCTTCGCGAACGACCGCCTGGAGAAGACGGTGCGCAAGCTCGCCGACGAGCTCGAGGGCTCGGTGTGCTTCCCGTGCGACGTCACGCAGCCGGAGGAGATCGACGCGCTCTTCGCGAGCGTCGGCGACGCGTTCGGCTTGCTGGACACGCTGGTCCACGCGGTCGCCTTCGCGAAGCGCGAGGAGCTCGCCGGCAACTTCTTCGAGACGTCGAAGGACGGCTACATGCTCGCGCACGAGGTGTCGGCGTACTCGCTGACGGCGATGGCGCGCCGGGCGCTGCCGCTGATGGAAGGGCGACCGGGGTCGATCGTGACGCTCACCTACATCGGGTCCGAGCGCGTGGTGAAGAACTACAACGTCATGGGCATCGCCAAGGCCGCGCTCGAGGCGTCCGTGCGCTACCTCGCCTACGACCTCGGGCCGCGGGGCATCCGCGTGAACGCGATCTCGGCCGGGCCGATCCGCACGGTCTCCGCGCAGGGCGTCGAGGGCTTCAGCGAGGTGCTCGACCACATCGCCGGGATGGCGCCGCTGCGTCGCAACGTCACCGCCGAGGAGGTGGGCGACGTGGCCGCGTTCCTCGCGAGCGACATGAGCCGCGGCGTCACCGGCGCGACGATGTACGTCGACGCGGGCTACAACATCATGGGCGTCTGACGCGGGCCCAGACCAGCCAGGGGACGACGATCAGGAAGGCCGCGAGCGCCGCCGGCGCCACCCAGACGGGGAACACTTCGGACGACCGCTCCGCCGCCGGGTAGAGGCGGGTCATCGCGATCGCGAAGGCGTTGTTGAACACGTGGCAGGCGATCGCGGGCCAGACCGAGCCGGTCCCCCACGCGACGAAGCCGAACCAGAGCCCGAGCGGAAACACCGTCACCACGTGCATCCCGTCCATGTGCAGGAGCGCGAACACCGCCGCCGGAAGGCCGATGGCGAGGAGCGGGGGCGCCCGGCGTTGGAGCCGCTGTTGCACGTAGCCGCGGAAGAAGAGCTCCTCGCAGGTGCCGGGCAGGAGCGTGAAGGCGACGTACATCAGCACCGCCGAAAGGCCGCGCGGGCCGACGATCAGCCCGGTCAGCCACTCGAGGTGGTCCGACGGCTCCTCGAACAGTCGGAACGCCAGCCATTCGGAGAAGCCCAGCGGCACGAGCGTGGCGAGGAGGAGCGCCGGTGCGAAGACGGGGTGCACCCGTCCGCGCACCAACCCGAGGCGGGCGCGGAAGCGCTCGCGGGAGAGCGCGGCGGGGACCGCCGCGAAGGAGAAGAGCAGCGCCTGACCGGGGACGATCAGGACGAGCACGACGAGCGGGAACGGGAGCGCGTCCATCCACTCGAGGTCCTCGATGCCCCCCTCCCATCCGGTGGCCAGGGCGAGGGCGTAGCCCGCGATCGCGACGACGACGCTGGCCGCCAGCGTGGCGGGAAGGACCGCGGTCAGGGCGACCAGGGTGGGCCAAAGACGCGGCGGGCGAGCCGCCTCGGGCTCGCCCTTTCCCTCCGGTTCCGAGATGGCGCTACTCCGTGTCGACCGACGCGCGCACCTGCGTCGTCCCGCCGAGCTCGAAGTTGCCGCCCATCTCGATCTCTTCGTCGAAGAACGGCTGGGTCCATTCCATCTCGACGGTCATCGTCACGTCGGCCTCGAGCGAGAAGGTCCGGAAGTGGCCGTTCTCCAGATCCCACGCGAGCTCGGCGTCGCCCTCGACGGCCCACATGTAACTCAGGCTCTGGAACTCGATGTCGAGCTCGGCGCCGACGTTCTCCGCCGCGAGGTCGAGGCGCTCGCCGCGGTCGATCTCCGACGACACCTCGATCTGAAGCCCGATGACGCCGACCTGCACACCGTCGCGCTCCTCGGAGCCGCGGTAGGTGGCCTTGATCTCGCCGTCGAACTCGCCCGACGCCTGGGCCAGCGAGGTGATCGACGCGGCCAGCATCTCCTGGACCTGGATGTTGACGAACGGTCCGCCGCCGAGGTCGTCCGGGAGAACCCAGAGGTCGCCGCCCGGTCGCACCGCGTGGGAGAGGGCGTCGGCCTTGACGTCCCAGGTGTCGCCCTCGGCGACCTCTTCGCCCGGCAGGAACCCGCGGAAGTCGGCCTCCTCCACCAGACCGGCGAGGTGCGCCTCGTCGCCGGTGTCGCCCTCCTCGAAGGCGACGTCGAAGCTCTCCTCCTCGGGATCCCAGGTGAACGCCACCACGGCCTCGGCGAGCTCGCTCGAGCCGGTGGCCTCGTGCTCCTCGATGCCCGCGCCGTCGTCGATCGTCGCGGTGACCGTCGAGCCGATCTCGTCGAAGGTGCGCTGCAGCTTGGTCGGACGGCCGTCGGCGAGCTCCAGGTACTCGTCGGTCATCGAGACGCGGTGGCTCGCGGCCAGCGACACCCCGGGGATGTCCTCCTGCGAGATGACCGAGCCGTCCATCAGGATCTCGTAGACCTCCAGGGCCACGGTCGTGTCCTCGGCGAAGGACTTCGAGAGCACGGTATAGCGGCCCGGGTCGAAGGCGACCTTGTCGCCGGGGGCGAGGCCCGCGGCGAGCACGGGCGCGAGAACGAGGGACACGAGGGTGAGCTTCCTGCCGTTCATGGGGATCGTCCTCCAGCGTTGTTCGGCGAGCGGGGCGGGGGTGTATTCGAAACCAGGCGCGGGCCGGCTGGCAAGCCGTATGCCCTGCGCACCGCCCGGGGCCGTGTTTCCCGGCGGGTCGAGCCGCCAACACCGGGGCGCCCGCCGCCGTAGGCCTCGGGACGCTACCGGCCGGACGGCCTTGCCAGACCCGCCCCGGAGCGTTAAGACACTCGGCCCCTTTGCCGCCGGGGCCGGTTTCAGGCGGCGCGAAAGGCAAGCGAAAGCAGTCCCCAAGGACGAGTCGACCATGGCACCCATGATCGAAATCCGTGGACTCACCAAGCGCTTCGGCATGCTCCAGGCGGTGGACGGCGTCTCGTTCTCCGTCGAGCGCGGCGAGGTGCTCGGGTTCCTCGGCCCGAACGGCGCCGGCAAGTCCACCACGATGAAGATGGTGACGGGGTTCCTGCCCCCCACCGCCGGCGAGATCAAGGTCTGCGGCCACGACGTCGCAACCGCTCCCCTCGCGGTCAAGGAGAACATCGGCTACCTGCCCGAGGGCGCGCCGGCCTACCCGGAGATGACGGCGGCGGGCTTCCTCAACTTCATCGCCGAGATCCGCGGGTTCTCCGGCGGCGAGAAGCGCCAGCGGGTCCAGGCGGCGGTCGCGAAGGTCCACCTGCAAGGCGTCCTCCACCAGGCGATCGACACGCTCTCCAAGGGGTTCAAGCGGCGCGTCGCCCTCGCCCAGGCCATCCTGCACGACCCCGACGTGCTGATCCTCGACGAGCCGACCGACGGCCTCGACCCCAACCAGAAGCACGAGGTGCGCGCGCTGATCCGCGCGATGGCGAAGGAGAAGGCGATCGTGCTCTCGACCCACATCCTCGAGGAGGTCGAGGCGGTGTGCACGCGGGTGATCATCATCAACCGCGGCAAGATCGTGTTCGACGGCACGCCGGACGAGCTCGATTCGCGCGCCCCCGGCGAGGTGTCGAGCGGCCGCCTCGATCACGTCTTCCGCACGCTGACGACCGCCGAGACGCCGGAGGTGGCGGGAGGCGTGGCATGAAGCACACGTTCGGCATCTTCCGGCGCGAGCTGTCCGGGTACTTCGCGACGCCGGTGGCCTACGTGGTCATCTGCTTCTTTCTCGCGCTCGTGTTCTTCTTCACGTTCAGCGACAAGTTCGGCCGTCTCTACGAAACGGGTCAGGCCGACCTGCGGCCGTTCTTCGGCACGCTCCCCTGGCTCTACATGCTCTTCCTTCCGGCGATCTCCATGCGGCTCTGGGCGGAGGAGCGCAAGCTCGGGACGATCGAGCTCCTGATGACGCTGCCCGTCACCGTGCCCCAGGCGGTGCTCGGGAAGTTCCTCGCCGCCTGGGTCTTCACCGGGATTGCGCTCGTCCTGACGTGCCCGGTCTGGATCACCGTCAACTACCTCGGCGATCCGGACAACACCGCGATCCTCGCGGGTTACTTCGGCAGCTTCCTGATGGCCGGCGGTTTCCTCGCGATCGGCTCCTGCGTCTCGGCCCTGACCAAGAACCAGGTGATCGCCTTCCTGATCTCCTTCGCGATCTGCCTGGGGTTCGTTCTCTGCGGGCACCAGGAATGGCTGAAGCTCCTGCCCGACGCGCTGGCCCAGACGATCTCTTCCTTCAGCTTCCTGACGCACTTCGAGGCGATCTCCAAGGGCGTGATCGACCTTCGCAACCTGGTTTTCTTCTTCTCCCTGCTCGCGTTCTTCCTCTTCTCGAACGCGTTGATCCTGGACGCAAAGAAGGCGGACTGACATGGGCAAGGGAACCACTGCGCTTTTGGGTGCCGGCATCGGCCTCGTCCTGTTCTTCGCCGTGAACATGGTGAGCATCCTGACGCTGCGCGGCTTCCGCCTCGACATGACGCAGGAGAAGCTCTTCACGCTCTCCGACGGGTCGAAGAACATCGCGGCCCAGGTGGACGAGCCGATCCGCCTGCGCTTCTATTTCTCCCGCGACCAGGCGAGCGACATCCCCGACCTGCTGAGCTACGGCCAGCGCGTCACCGAGATGCTGGAGGAGTACGGGCACGCCTCCGACGGCATGATCGAGGTGGAGGTCGTCGAGCCCGAGCCCTTCTCGGAGGAGGAGGCGAGCGCCGTCGAGGACGGGCTCGTCGGCACCTCGCTCGGCGGCCTCGACAAGTTCTACTACGGCCTCGTCGCGAGCAACGCGGTCGGCGACAAGGAGCTGATCCCGTTCTTCAACCCGAACGAGGATCGCTTCCTCGAATACGAGATCACGCGCATCGTCCGCACGCTCAGCAATCCGGAGCGCAAGGTCATCGGCCTCATGACGTCGCTGCCGATGGAGGGCGCGCCGTTCAACCCGATGACCGGCCAGCGGGGTCCCGCGCGCTGGAAGATCCTCGACCAGATCGAGGGCCTGTTCGAGACCAGGACGATCGCGATGGACGTCGAGGAGATCCCCGACGACGTCGAAGTCCTGATGGTCGTTCACCCGAAGGGGCTTTCCGAGTCCGCGTTGTACGCGATCGACCAGTACGTGGTCGGCGGCGGCAAGGCGCTCGTGATGGTCGACCCCTTCTGCCAGGCCGACACCTCCGGCATGGATCCGTCGAACCCGATGGCGTCGATGAGCGCGGACCGCTCTTCCACGCTGCCGAAGGTCTTCGCGGCCTGGGGCATCGAGCTGGTCAAGGGGCGCATCGCCGCGGACCGCGAGAACGCGCTCCCGATGGGCGGCCGCTACCCGGGGGAGGAGTCGTGGCCGATGGTGGTGTGGCTCGGCCTGAGGGAAGACAACTTCGACTCCGACGACGCGGTGACGACCGCGCTCATGCAGCTCAACGTTCCGACGCCGGGCATCCTGCGCGCGCTTCCGGAGGCGGGAACGACGTTCACCCCGCTCATGTTCACGAGCGAGGACTCGATGGACATGGACGTCGCCTCGATCCAGTTCCAGCAGCAGCCGAAGGAGCTCCTGGCCAGCTTCGTGCCGCGGAAGGAGTCCTACACCGTGGCGGCCCGGGTCAGCGGCGTCGTCCGCACCGCGTTCCCGAACGGCAAGCCCGCCGAGGAGGAGCTCTTCGCGCCCGAAAACGGCGACGGGGGCGAGGACGGCGAAGAGGCCGCCGAGCCCGACGACTCCCTCGCGGGACACCTCGCCGAGTCCGCCGGGCCGGTCAACGTGATCGTCGTGGCGGACTGCGACTTCCTCGCCGACGGCTTCTGGATGCAGGACTACGGCATCTTCGGTCACCGCAAGATCGCGGGCAACGCCGACTTCGTCGTCAACGCGCTCGAGAACCTCGGCGGCGGCGACGACCTGATCTCCGTGCGCGGGCGAGGCGAGTACGCGCGCCCGTTCGACCGCGTCGAGGAGATCCGCCGCGAGGCCGACGAGAAGTACCTGAACCAGGAGAAGCTCTTCGAGCAGGAGCAGAGCGACACGGAGACCCGGATCAACGAGCTCCTCCGCCAGGAGGACGGCGCGCTCATCATCACGCCCGAGATCGAGGCCGAGCTTGCGGATCTGTACGAGAAGAAGGCGGACAACATCCGCAAGCAACGCGACGCGCTCCACGAGCGCGACCGGGACATCGAGCGCCTCGGGTTCATTCTCAAGCTCCTGCACATCGTCGTGCTGCCGCTCGTGATCGCCGGCGCGGCGGTGGCGCTCGGCATCGTCAGGTACACGAAGCGCAAGAAGTAGGAGAACCAGCGATGACCCCGAAGTCCCTCGGCCTCCTTGCCGCCGTCACCGTCGTCGTCGTCGCGGCCGCCTTCCTGCTTCGCGACCGCGGTCCCGCGGGCGCCGCGACCGGCGAGTCGGAGCGCCTGCTGCCCGAGCTTTCCGCCAGGGTGAACGACGTCGTCCGCCTCGAGGTCACCAAGGGCGGCGAGACCGCCGTGCTCGAGCGCGAAGGCGACGACTGGGTCTCGCGCGACGTCAGCGGTTACCCGGCGAAGTTCGAAACCGTGAAGGAGAAGCTCGTCGCCCTCACCACGCTCGAGATTCTCGAGGCCAAGACGAAGAAGCCCGAGAACTACGCCAAGCTCGGCGTGCAGGATCCCGACGCGCCGGACTCCGAGTCCGCGCTCGTGGTCCTGAAGGACGCCGGCGGGTCCGAGGTCGCGCGCCTGATCGTCGGCAACTCGGAATACAGCCGCAGCGGCCGGCGGGTTTACGTCCGGCGCGCGGGCGACGCGCAGGTCTACCTGTGCAAGGGCGATCTCACCGTCGAAGGCGGTGCGCTGACGTGGATCGACAAGGAGATCCTCCGGGTCGCGAGCACGCGCGTCCGGACGGCCACGATCACGCACGCGGACGGCGAGGTGGTCTCCGCCTTCAAGGGCGTTCCCTCCGAGCCGAACTTCGCCGTGGCGGACGTTCCCCTGGACCGCTCTCTCAAGCACGCCTCGGTCGGGAGCCAGCTCGGCAACGCGCTCGCCTACCTCAGCTTCGAGGACGTGAAGCCGGCGGGCGAGCTGGCGCTCGCGGAGAACCGGATCGCCACGGCGGAGTTCGTCACGTTCGACGGCCTCATCGTCGACCTCGAGACCGCGAAGATCGAGGAGGACTACTGGATCACGCTCAACGCGCGGCTCGAGCCGCCGCCCGACGCGATCGGCCCCACCGTCCCGACGCCCGAGGGCGAAGAGGCGGCCGAGCCCGAGCCCGCTCCCCCCGTCGCCCCGGAGAAGCTCGAGGAGGTTCGCGTCGAGGCCGAGGAGCTCAACGCCCGCACCCTCGGCTGGGCCTTCCGCGTGCCGAGCTACAAGGGCGAGGTCTTCGCGCGGCGCCTGGAGGACCTCCTCGCCGAGCCCGTCGTGCCCGAAGAACCCACCGGCGAGCCCGCCGGGGACACGTCGGAGGGTGAGGGCGAGGGAGATCCCCCGGTGCCGGAGACGGCGGACGAGCCGACCGGGGAAACGGCGACCGGAGAGGCCGGGGAGGACGCCGGCAAGCCGGAGGAGCCCGCGGGCGAGGGGGGCGGCGGCTAGCGGATTCGATCCCGCCCCCTTTTGGTAACTTGGGGTCGTGATCGTGTCCACTCGACCGTTCTCCGCCCTGCTCGCCGCGCTCCCGTTCGCGGCGCCGCTCGCCGCGCAGACGCCCGTCTACACGACCGACGGAGCGAAGGACGGCGCGCGCTACGGCCACGCGGTCTCCGGCATCGGCGACCGCGACGGCGACGGCTTCGCGGACGTCCTCGTCGGCGAGCCCTTCGACTCGACGTTCAAGCCGGGCGCCGGCGCGGTGCACGTCGTGTCGGGGCGCACGGGCCTCGCGGTCGGCGTCGTCCGCGGCGACGGGACGAGCGACTACCTCGGCTGGTCGGTCGCGGCGGCCGGCGACGTGAACGCCGACGGCGTGCCCGACTTCATCGCGGGCGCGCCCGGCGCCTGCGCCGGAGGTCAGATCGGTTACGCGCGCGTCTACTCGGGCGCGGACGCCTCCCCGCTCCACACCGTGGTGGGCGAGAGCGTGTTCGACCTCTTCGGCTTCGCCGTCAGCGGAATCGGCGACGTGGACCTCGATGGCTTCGCGGACTTCGCCGTGGGCGCGCACGAGTTCTGCAACGGCGCCCTGACGCCCGGCTACGTCAAGGCCTACCGCGGCGACGGCGGCGCCGAGATCTGGAGGACGCCGGGCGACGATCCGTACGACGGCTTCGGTTGGGATCTCGCGCCGCTCGGCGACTACCAGGGCGACGGCGTTCCCGACGTGCTCGTGGGCGCGCCCGGGAACGACGGAGCCGGCTACGACTCGGGGCGCTTCTACGTCCTGTCGGGCACGGACGGCGCGGTGCTCTACTTCGAGACGGGCGAAGCGGGTCTCCACTCCTCCGGCTGGTCGGTCACCGGCCTCGGCGACGCCGACCAGGACGGCATGGTCGACTACGCGATCGGCGTCCCCGGGGAGCAGGACCCCGCGCCTTCGCCGTCGCCGCCCGGCGGCGACAGCCCGCACCCGTCCGAGTACGGCAAGGTGCAGATCCACGACGGCGCGTCGCAATCCGTCCTTTACGAGGTCTACGGCCCGCAGGCCTTCGACCACCTCGGCTGGGCGGTTGCGGGCCTCGGCGACGTGAACGCCGACGGCGCGCCCGAGGTCGTCGCCGCGGCGACGCGGCACGACGTGCAGACCACGGGGCTCAGCCTGGGGCCCGCGTACCTCGAGGTCGTCTCGAGCGCTGACGGCGGCGTGCTCTATCACATCGAGGGCCCGACCAACCCCGAGAACTTCGGGGTGGACGTCGCCGCCACGGGCGACGTCAACGGCGACGGCGTTCCAGACTTCGTCTTCGGTTCCGAGGGCCTCGCGCTCACGCCGGGCCTGGCGCGCGTGTACTCCGGCAGGAACCTCGAGCTCTCGAGCGCGATCCACGTCGCATCGATCGCCGCCGCCGAGTCGCAGGACCTCATGATCGAAACGGGCGCCTTCAAGGGCGGCGTCCCCTATCAGGTCGTCGGCTCGTTCGCGGGCACGACGCCGGGCTTCCCCTTGCTGCCCACGTCCGTCGTGCTGCCGCTCAACAAGGACGTGTACACGAACTTCACGTTCAAGAACCCGAACTCGGCAGTGCTCCAGAACTCCAAGGGATTCCTCGACCCGACCGGCGCCGCGGTGACGACGTTCACGCCGCCCGCCGCGCACGCTTCGTTCTTGATCGGTAAGACGGTGCACCACGCCGTCGTCCTGTTGGATCCGGTTTCCGGTCTGGCGACCTTCGCCAGCAACGCGGTGCCGCTGACCATCCTGCCTTGATACGCTCGTGGGGTCCGCGGACCCCGAACGAGCCCCATCGATGAACCGCCCCCTCTTCGGCGCCGGCCTGATCGTCGCGCTTCCCCTTCTCGGCACGGGCGCCGTGCAGGACCTTGCGTTCGCTCCCGAAGACGGCACGGCACTGACGGTGGTCTACGTCATGACGAGCGAGTCCGAGCTCGTCGCGGTCGCGATCGAGATCGAGGGGGAGGAGCAAGAGGTGCCGGCGATCGAGGAGGGACCGCGGGTCTCCCTCACGAACCGCATCGTCGTCGCCGACGATTACGAGGAGCTCGAGGGGGACCGCCCGACGCTCCTCCGGCGCCGTTTCGACGAGCTGTCGCGGACGCGCACGGTGAGCCCGCCCGACGGCGAGGAGGTCGAAGTCCGCCAGGCGAGCGACCTCGAGGGCCACACCGTCGTCTTCGCCTGGGACGAGGACGAGGGGGAATACGAGGTCACCGACGAGGACGACGAGCTCGACGAAAGCCTCCTCGCGGGATTGCGCGAGGACATGAGCCTGCGCACGTTCCTCCCCGAGGACGAGGTCGAAGAGGGCGACTCCTGGGAGGTGGACCTCGACGCCTACGCGAACGTCATGTGGCCGGGCGGCGAGCTCGGCTTCCGCGACGAGGACGCCGACGAGCGCGACGCGGACCGCGAGGAGCTCTCCGCGGGCATGCGCGCCGCGTTGGAGGGCGAGGTGACCGCGACCTTCGAAGGCTTCGAGGAAGTCGACGGCGTCCGGGTGGCCGTGATCGCCATCGCCGTCGAGGCGACGTCCGAGGCCGCGGTCGACGCGGAGCTCCCCGACGGCCGCGAGGAACGCCGCGGCTATGAGATCGAACGCTCGCCCGAGGGGCGCCTGCTCTGGAACGTCGAGGCGAATCGCGCCCACTCGCTGGAGATGAGCGGCGACGCGAGCGAGACCGTCAGCACCGAGGGAGTGCTCGCGACCCAGGATGCCGAGTTCAGCTTCGTCCGGCGCCACTTCTTCGAGGGAACGATCACCTACGAGGCGTCCTTTACGGACGAAGACTCCGAGGAGAGCGAATGAGCACCCTGATTCCGAGCCTCCTTCTTCTCACCGCTCCGGCGGTCCAGGACCCCGGCGTCCAGGACACGGGCGCCGCGCCGACCTGGCCCGTCCTGCGTCAGGTGGTGATCGATCTCGAAGAGCATCCCGGGCTGGACTGGCTCGGACTGGAGTTCGACGTGTACCTGCGGCCGCGGCCGAACGATCCGCGCCTCTTCGTGCTCGCGGACGAGGTGGAGCTCGAGCGCCTGCGCTCGCTCGGGATCACGTACACCGTCGTCGTCGAGGACCAGACGGCGTTCTACCAGTCGCGCCTGGACCCCGGCGGCGTCGAGGAGGCCGGCTCGCTGGGCGCCTTCCTCAACCCGCCCTTCGGCCAGGGCCAGATGGGCGGCTACTACACCTTCGCGCAGATCGAGTCCGTGCTCGACCAGATGACGGCCGCCTACCCGGCGATCACGACGACGAAGTCGAGCCTCGGCACGTCGCACGAGGGGCGCCCGCTCTGGATGGTCAAGGTCTCGGACAACCCGGACACCGACGAGAACGAGCCCGAGGTTCGCTTCGACTCGCTGCACCACGCGCGCGAGCCCGAGGGCATGCAGGCGACGCTGTGGATGATGCTCTTCCTGCTCGAAGGTTACGGCACGGATCCGCTCGCCACGTACCTCGTCGACAACCGCGAGATCTACTTCGTGCCGGTCGTCAACCCCGACGGCTACGTCTACAACCAGCAGATCGCGCCCGGCGGCGGCGGCATGTGGCGCAAGAACCGCCGCAACAACGGCGGCGGGGTGTTCGGCGTCGACCTGAACCGCAACTACCCGTTCGAGTGGGGCCCGAGCCCCGGATCGAGCGGCGATCCGAGCAACGACCTCTACCGCGGCCCGTCCGCCGGAAGCGAGCCGGAGACGCAGGCCATCCTCGCGTTCATGGCGACGCGGTCCTTCGGTACGGCGCTCTCGACGCACACCTTCTCGGACCTCTGGTTCTATCCCTTCGGATACGACTTCATCGCGCCGGCGAACCAGGCGGACTACGACGAGCTCTCCGAGCTCGCCACCGAGGTGAACGGCTACGTCTACGGTCCCGGCGCCATCGTGCTCTACCAGGCCAACGGTGTGACGATCGACCAGGACCACGCGGTTCACGGCACGATGTCCTGGACGCCGGAGATCGGGAGCTCGTCGGACGGCTTCTGGCCGCCGACGTCGCAGATCATTCCGCTCGCCGAGGAGAACCTCCTCGGCTTCCAGCGCACCGCGCTCGGCGCGGGAGCCTTCGTGTACGCGATCGACGCCTCCCCCACCGACGCGGGCGACGGAGACGGCGACTTCGAGGCCGGCGAGACGGTCGAGTTCAACCTGACGGCGCGCAACAGCGGGCGCGTCGCGAGCGGCACGGTGACGGCGACGCTCCAGACCTCGAGCCCCGACGCCACGGTGCTCGACGGCTCGCACTCCTTCGGCTCGATCGGCGGCTTCTCGCAGAAGACGACCGGCGGGACGCCGCTCGCGTTCCAGATCAACCCCGGAACGCCGTCGGGGACGCAGATCGCCTACTCGCTGACGGTCGACTACGAGGGCTACGTGCAGAACGAGGGCGGCGTCATCACCGTCGGCGAGCTGCGCGACTTCCTGACCGACAACGTCGAGGTCGACCTCGGCTGGACGACCGGTTTGCCGTCCGACACGGCGAGCACGGGTCTCTGGACCCGCGGCAACCCGATCGGCACGACGTCGAGCGGCCAGCCCTCCAACCCCGAGGACGACCTCACGCCCGGCGCGGGCGTCAACTGCTTCGTCACCGGCAACGGCGGCGGCTCGGCGGGCGACGACGACGTCGACGACGGGTTGACCACGCTGATCTCGCCGCAGATCGACCTGTCGGGCGTGGGGCCGGCGAAGCTCTCCTACGGTCGTTGGTACACGCTGCTGTCCCAGGCGGACGACGTCTTCCAGGTGTCGATCTCGAACGACGACGGCCAGAACTGGACCCCGCTCGAGACCGTCAGCACCAACCAGAACAGTTGGCAGGTGCAGACCTTCACCGTTTCGGACGTGCTCTCCCAGACGGCCGAGATGCGCCTGCGATTCATCGCCGAAGACGATCCGAACAACTCGCTGGTCGAGGCGGCCATCGACGAGCTCAAGATCGGGATCTACGACGAGGACCCGCGCTTCAACGTCTTCGGCAAGCCGGAGATCGGCACGCCCGTCGCCCTGCACGTCACCGGCGACGCGGGAGCGGCGTTCACGCTGTTCTTCAGCGCGAACACCGGCAGCGTGACGATCCCCGGCGTCGAGGGGACGATCCTGCTCGACCTCGCGACGTCGGTGCCGCTCTTCTCCGGAACCATCCCCGGCTCCGGCCTGTCGCGCTCCGTCTCGACGATTCCGGACAACCCGGCCACCATCGGGCAGACGGTTTACCTGCAGGCGCTGGTCGTCGGCGGCACGGTCGCGGTGACGAACCGCGACGAGATCACGATCGAGTAGCCGCGCGCAGCTCCGCCCCCACGTCGCGCCGTCCGTGCAGGACGCGGACGACGACGATCGGGTGCCGGTAGGCGTCGTACACGACGAGGTAATCGAAGACCCGCCAGAAACGCAGGTTCGCGTCGGTCAGGTCCGGGCGCCGGTGGCCCAGCTCCGGCATTTCGGCGAGCTCGCGGAGCGCCTGCTCCAGCTCGTCGAGAACCGCCCGAGCGGCGGCGAGGTCGCGGCGCGCTAAGAAGTCGCGGATCTCACGCAGGTCGTTCGCGGCGGCATGGGTGAGCCGGAACCTTGCCATTCGGGCCCATCTATTCCTCCCGACGCGCTTCGTCCAACTCAGCCCGCAGTTCGGCGAACGCTTTGTCCCCGTCGACGAACCTGCCGAATCGGGCGTCGGCCACCCCCTCGGCGATCTTGCGGCGCAGCTCGGCGTGCCACGCTTCCTCTTCGCGCAGCAGGCGCAGCCCGGCCCGGATGACCTCCGCGTGCGAGGCGTAGTCCCCGGAGTCGACCCGCTCCTGGACCCAGCTCTCCAGCTTTCCCAATCGGACGTTCATGCCCCGATCCTAGCCTATGTGTCCGCATGTGTCCACATTGGACACATCGGATCGCGGAAGGGCCGATCTTGAGGCCTCGGGAGGTGTGACAGGGAGGTGCATGGGCGACGCCGTAGCGTGGAGCATGCTCGCGAGCGCCGCACTTGCCCTGACCCCGTTTCCCTTCTCTTTTGGGGGGCAGGAGCTGTCCCATCGCGCGGCGTCAACGACGTCCTGATCGCGGCATCGAGCCGGTCAACTCGCGTGGGTGGCGCCGTCCTCGGAGAGGTGCTGGCGGAAGCCGGCGACGTCGACCGCGACGGCGTCCCCGACCTGGCGGCCTCGCGCATCGCCTACGGAAGCGGCGACCTGCCCGGGGAGGTACGCGTCTTCTCCGGCGGCACCGGCCGGCGCCTGGGGGAGATCACCCGGCGCGACGTCACCTACCCCTCCTCCTTCTTGAAGATCAGGAGGTGGTTGAACCCCCTCAGGAAGTAGTTCCCCTCCGCCGCCGCCTTGTGGAAGTGCGGCTTCTCCAGCTTGCGGTTGCCGCGGACGACCGCGACGTGGTCGATCGGGCGGAAGCGCTTCGCCAGAAGGTGGAAGAGCTCCGCACCGATGCCGACGAAGCCTTTCTTCCTCTTCCAGGTGTCGGAGACGTACACCGCCGTGTACCGCCGGTTCTTCAGGCAGCGCTGCACCTCGGCGAAGGCACCGTCCATCGCCTCGAAGTAGGCGGGCTCGAAGGCGTCGAGCTCGCCGATGCACTCGCCGCTCTTCGAATAGGAGAGGTGCGTCGAGTACGGCGGGTCGAGGAAGAAGAAGTCCGCCTTGCCGTCCTCGAGCGGCAGGTCGCGCGCGTCCGCGCGGAAGATGTCCTCGCGCGCCGGCGCGACGTCGTAGCCCAGCGCGCGGCGGTCGAGCTCGCGCGCCACGTCGAGCGTCGTGCCGCCGCCGCAGAACGGATCGACGACCAGGTCACCCGGCCGCGTGTAGCGCTCGAGCAGGTTCCAGATCACGTACGCCGGCGTCCGCCCCTCAAAGCGCGGGTCGCCCTTGGGCGTGTCGCCGTACTGCTGCGAGGGGTGGTACCAGAGCGTCGTCGTCTGGAGCTTGAGCGGTTTGTCTGCCACGGCGAGCCGCTATCCTATCGGCCGTGCGGCTCCAGCTCCCCTTCGCGCAACGCGGCGTCGAAACGCTGTCGGCGGTCTTCGAAGAGCCGGAGGGGGGCGAGCGGCGCGGCGGGCTGCTCCTCGCCTGCGGCGCCGGATCGCAGCTCGATTCGCCGTTCATGGCGAAGACCGCGGCGGGGCTCGTCGCGCGTGGCTTCTCCGTGATGCGCTTCCACTACGCCTACCGCGAGCGCGCGCTCGCCGAGGGCAAGCGGATGAAGCCGCCGGACCCGGCGCCGGCCCTCGAGGCGGCGCACGTGGTCGCGCTGGAGGAGCTCCGCCGCCGCGCGGACGACCAACGGCCGCTGCTCGCCGGGAAGTCGCTCGGCGGGCGCATCTCGTCGCACCTCGCCGCGAAGGACCACCCCTGCCGCGGGCTGGTCTTCCTCGGCTACCCGCTGCACCCGCCGCGAAAGCCCGAGAAGCTCCGCTCGGAGCACTTCCCCGCGATCGCGCAGCCGGCGCTCTTCCTGCAGGGCACGCGCGACGACCTGTGCGACCTCGACCTGCTGCGGCGCGAGCTCGCCACCTACGGCGGCGTCGCCACCGTCGAGGTGATCGAGGACGCCAACCACAGCTTCGAGGTGCGGCGCTCGTCCGGGCGGACGAACGCCGAGGTCCTCGAGGGCATGCTCGACCGCATCGACCGCTGGGAGCGCGAGACGTTCCCCAGCTAACCAAGCCCTACCCATGACCCGATTCGCCGTCCTCGCTCTCTTCCTCGCGCTCGTCTCGTGCCGCTCCGCCTACTACGCCACGATGGAGAAGCTCGGGCACCAGAAGCGCGACATCCTCGTCGACCGCGTCGAGGAGGGCCGCGAGGAGCAGACCGAGGCGCAGGAGCAGTTCGTCGAGACCTTCGACCTGTTCAAGAAGCTGTCGGGCTACGAGGGCGGCGAGCTCGAGGAGCTCTACGACGCGCTCAAGGACGGGCTCGAGGACTGCGAGGACGGCGCCGACGCCGTGCGCGACCGCATCGAGGACATCGAGCAGGTGGCCGCCGACCTCTTCGAGGAATGGGAGGGCGAGCTCGAGGAGATCTCGAGCGCGAGCCTGCGCGGGAAGAGCGAGGAGATGCTCGTCGAAACGCGCAGCCGCTACCGCGACCTGATCGGCGCCATGCGCCGCGCCGAATCCAAGATGGAACCGGTCCTCGTCGCCTTCCGCGACCACGTCCTGTTCCTGAAGCACAACCTCAACGCTCGCGCCGTCGCCGCGCTGCAGGACGTCGTCGTCGAGGTCGAGGGCGACATCGCCGCGCTGATCGAGGAGATGGAAGCGTCCATCCGCGAGGCGGACGACTTCCTCCGCGCGATGGAGAGCTGAGGTCCCAACACCCCAACCCCGGAAGGAGACAAACGATGATCTTTCAAGACCCCCCCGCCGACACGCCGCCGGCTACGGAGGAATTGACGCTCGCGGAACGCGCCCAAGAGTTCGCCTTGGACTTCGGCCCCAGGGTCCTCGCCGCGGTGCTGGTCTTCATCATCGGCTGGTGGGTGGCGAAGCTCCTGACGAAGCTGGCACGCCGCACCATGGAGGCCCGGTCGATCGACGCGATGCTCGTCGGCTTCCTGAGCCACATGGTCTACATGGCTTTGATGACCCTGGTCGTGATCACGGCGATGGGTCAGCTCGGCGTGCAGATGACCTCGTTCATCGCCGTGCTCGGCGCCGCGGGCCTCGCGGTCGGCTTCGCCCTACAGGGGTCGCTCTCGAACTTCGCCGCGGGCGTGATGATCATCCTGTTCCGACCGTTCAAGGTGGGCGATTACGTGGAGGGCGGCGGCACCGAGGGGGTCGTGCTCGAGATCCTGATCTTCGCCACCATCCTGCGCACGCGCGACAACAAGCGCATCGTGGTGCCCAACGCCGCCATGACCGACGGTAACATCGTCAACCACACCGCCGAGGACACGCGTCGCGTCGACATGTGCTTCGGCATCTCCTATGCGGACGACATCCCGAAGGCCGAGAAGGTGCTGAAGGACATCCTCGACGCGGAAGCCCGGATCCTGAAGGACCCGGCGCCGGACATCCTGCTCGCGGAGCTGGCCGATTCCTCGGTGAACTTCTACGTGCGCCCCTGGGTCAAGACGGACGACTACTTCGACGTCCTGTTCCACGTCACGCGCGAGGTGAAGCTGCAGTTCGACGCCGAGAGCATCTCGATCCCGTTCCCGCAACGGGACGTACACCTGCACCAGGTGGCGTAGTTCGCGTACGGTACCGTGCAGGTGAGCCGAAACACGTTCGAGTGCGTGCCGCGCCTCCTCAATGGCGAAGACCCCGACTATGATCTGACCAACGGCATCTTCGGCCGGGTCGCGAGCGACTCGGGCGGCGGGCGAGTCCCGCCCGGCACGAAGGTAAAGGCCTGACCGATGTCGAGCGTGGAGCGGGCGCCGAGTGGAAGCCCGCGCTGCTTCAACTTCGTCGCCTTCGGCGGAGAGGCGGAGTGGGTCTTCGGCGTCGAGGAGCAGGCCGCGTCCGCCGCCTGCGCGCGATCACGGAATCCAACGGGCATCGACTCGCCCATGCGGCGGGTCGGAGTCCATCTCGTTCGGGGCCGCTGCGTTCGAAGCGGCGCCGTCGCAACGGTGGCTGCTAGGCCCCTTGGCGAGTTAGAGCCCCATTCTCTTCAGCATCTTCTTTTGGGCTTCGGCGATGTGAGCATTCGGGTCCTCGGCGTTGGTGACTTCGAACTCGACTTCTTTGAGCTCCTGGGCCTCGTACTTGCCGCCCAGGTCGACGACATAGAGCTGAACTCCCCCGCCACCCTCCTTGGTGGTTACAATGGACATCTTGAACTTGATCGGGGTCGCAAACTTGTAGCCTTCGGGAAGACCTGCCGTGACGTTCTCGATCGTAGAACGCACGAACTCCTCAACGGGTGTCTTCTTGTCTTGATCGCTCATTCCGGATCCTATCCACACAGAGTGGGGCAGGGGTGTGATTGCCAAGTAGAGGAGCGTAAGGGAGACGCCTACGGTGAATCCACCGTCATCCTCTTCACTCCTCGCGCCATACCTCCGTGCGAACGAGCGGTCGGCCTACCGCCGGAATGAAGGCAGCCAGTCACCCCTAGACGGAGGCGCTGGGTTTCTGCGCTCTGAGCTCGGGTTCGGCGGAAGCAGGCTCTTCGTGCTCGGGAGCCTCACCGGAGTCCGCTCCCTTCCGGTCAGAACCAGCGGCGTGGGCAAGCGGGAACAAGCACATGCCGAGCACCAACCACCACGTGTAGACGGACGGGTACCCGTAGAGTTCGGCGGCGCCGCTTAGCCCGTGCGCCAGCTTGTTCCTCAAGTTGGCGCCAACCTGCTCGACAAGCAATCCGCGAAGGGCGACAGTCAAGTCCTGGCTCAGGATCGCTTCGGCCTGATCCATGTATAGGGTTCTGTTGAGGTCATACTCTAGCTGGAGCCTGTCTTGAGTGAGCCCGGAAGAGATGGCACCCTGGCTGCAGAACAGGTGGCGGATAGCGTGTTCGAGCTGCGGGATTAGGAGGTGTGCGGCGACCAAGAAGTCACCGTGAAGCCCAGCATGGACGCCCTGGGCGAACTGGAGTTCCCGCCCCGGAGGAATAAGAGGGCTCTCCTGCACGATCTCCACAACATGAGAGAAGAGGGCCGAGTGCTCTTGCAGCAACTGATCGCGCGCGGGCTGTATCGCCCCATGGACTACCATCTGCACCTCGTACAGCATGGAGCGGTACATTTGGTGAAGGAGCGCAGCCTCGACTTCGGACGTGTCGCCGGAGTGGCTCGAAGGCGTCTTGGCGATCACCTTTCCGGCGTCGTTGATCGTCAGCGGTGAGAAGATCGAGGAAAGGAAGTTCTGCTGCGTGTGCCGGGTAGCCTGCTCCCGAAGGCTTGCTGCGCTCGGCCATGGATGGATGAACGCGAGGGCGAATAGGCCGTCCCTGAATGCCTTGCCAGCAATGGCCGCCCGAGCAGCCTCTATTGGCGTGGCGAGGTCGATTGGGCCCGACTTGACCACCCCGAGAGTGGATGGCGCGGACTCTTGGATCCGGGTGAGCTGGCGGTGCAGTTCCTCGCGGCGCTCGTGCGTGTTGGGGACGGCCCTCAGCGCGGCGATGGCATCCGAGATGAAGAGCGCTGCGACGAGCGCACCTCGGTCGCCCGCGTCGATGTGGGGCTTGGCTTCGAGCATGTAGGTCTCGGCAGCTTTCAGTGACGCAGCATTTGCCGCGGCTTCGTCTTGTGCCCGCCGGTGCCACTGAGCAGCGGCGGTCCAGTAGCCGCGGGCCAAGATGAACTTGCTGTCCGCCTCTGCCAGCCGAGCCTCGTTCTCCGCCAGGGTCGCAATCCCCGCGGGGTCATCGAGATCGAACATCAGCGCAAGTTCGAGCAGGTGCACTCTCGTTCCCGAGGCAGCACTGGGTGCGCGTGAGACCAAGTCAGCGGTCAGCGCCTTTGCATCCTCTCTCTTCGTATGGTTCGCCCCGAGTGAGGCGGCGAGTTTGCAGCCTCTTTCGAGGGCCTCCATCCCTTCCGGGTCCGGTAGTGGGACCAGCTTCTTGCCCTGCATGAGGTAGGCGTCGATGGCTGCCAGGGCGCCGTCGTACTTTCGGCACCGAGTCCAGGCGATGTCTCCAATCCGGGCCTGGAGCGATGCCTGCTTCGCCGAGGCCAGCGACTCCATCAAGGCCTCAACCTCGTCCTCGCTGAAGTCGTCGGGCACGGCCGAGCGCCCTTGGGGGCCACTGAAGCGGGGTTTGAGGGGAGCCTCTGACGACGAAGGCTCCAGGTACATGGTGCTCACGGCCAAGAGCAGCTTGAGTTCAGCCCCAGCCGCGCCCGAGGAGCCGAGCCGCTCGCGGATCCAGGATTCCAGGTCAGACAGGGTTGCCTCGGGCCCGTGATCGCCCCCGAAGGCACCTAACAGGTCGTGAAGCACCTTCCGGTCGACCGGACCATCAACAACGCTCATGGTCGCCTGTCACCCCGCAACGTCGTCGTCCGAGCTGATGATCTTCAGGCTGGTCAGGCGGTGCGTCATTGCGAGCGTGCTGACGCGGTAGTCGCTTGCCAGCTCGTCGATCGCCTCCTCGACGGTTAGCTCGGGGTCGTCCTCGACGAGCGCCTCGACCGACGCGCGCACGAGAGCCGCGGGCATGAGCAGCTCGGCAGCGAACTGGTTGGCTTCCATTTCGCGCGGGTCAGTCGCCTGACTCGACACCGCGTCTCGACGGGCTAGCGGGCGCTTCTCGTCGATGTGGAACTCCTCGTCCGCGTGAAGGATGAGGTGTCCAAGTTCGTGCGCGATCGTGAACCGCTGGCGCGTCTTCGAGTGCTCGGAGTTCACCCCGATGACACCACCACCATCCGGGCGGCAGTGAACCATCCCCGACACCTCGCCGTCGAAGGGCTCGTACCGGATCGTGGCGCGGCACAACTCCGCGAGTCGTTCAAGGGGAACCGGCGCGTCGGTGACACCGCCTTCGGCGAGGAGCTGCTGCGCCCGGCGGCGGGCGAGGGAGTACCTAGGCCGCATGGTCGTCGTCCTCCGTGCTGGGGTTCATGACGCGCTCCGCCCATGCGCGCTTGCTGGGCTCCAGGCTGCGCACCTTCTCGGGGACCGCCTCTGGCTCGGGAGCCAGACGGGGGAGCAACTCGGACGGGGGCTTGCCGAGCACGTCGGCGATGCGGGCCAGGAGGTAGGCCTGGACCCCCTGGCGGCCCCGCTCGATGTTCGTGATTGAGGTCCGCGAGAGCCCCACTGCTTGTGCGAGCTGGTCCTGCTTCACACCGGCCGCCTCCCGGGCCTGGCGAATCCGCTTCCCGAGGGCCCGGTCGAAGGCGGCCTTCCCGTCCTGCATACCTGTGAGGGTAGCCCACGGGTGCGTCAGGTCAAGCTCCCAAACTGTTTGCAGTGTTGACATATAGATCGTGACGTTTTCCTTGACATGCCCTGCCCCCAAGTGCCAGACTCTGCCCGCACCCGACGGGAGGAGCCCTCGGGAGGACACGATGGCAGACCGAGACAGGATCTTCGACCGGACGGCGGGCCGCTGCCACATCTGCGGCAAGCAGCTCGCGCGCTGCAACTACGCGGCCTACGGCAGGCGCGGGGCGTGGGAGATCGAGCACTCGATCCCCAAGGCCCGTGGCGGGAGCGATCACGGGAACAACCTCTACCCGGCCTGCATCAGCTGCAACCGCTCGAAGGGGACGATGACGAGCAGAACAGCGCGGTCGCGGAACGGCCGCACGCGCGCGCCGCTTTCCCTCAAGAAGCAGGCCGAAGTCCGTACGCGCCGCGCGGTCGGCGGGGGCGTCCTCGGTGCCGTTGCCGCTGGGCTCGCCGGTGTTCCCATCCTCGTGCCGATGGGGTTGGCTGCACTCTTGGGCTACGCCCTGGATCCCGAGGAATGATGCCCGTTCACCCTCCCTTGGCCTGCCGGCTGCCGACGGGAGGGCTGACAACCTGCCGGCGAACGACGAGAGCGGCAGGGCCGACAAGGAGGCCCCAATGGCAGATGTGATCTGGGGAGACGTGACGCAGGTGATCGACGGCGACACGTTCGACGTCAACGTGACGCACTACAGCAGGGCCAACGCAGTCCGGTACAACAACCGCGAGCGCATTCGGGTGGCCGGCATCGACGCTCCCGAGCTGCACACGCGGCTCGGGCCCCGCGCGAAACACCAACTTGAGCGGACCCTCCTGGGGCAGCACGTGCGGCTGGACGTGCAGTCGCGCGACGTGTACGGGCGGCTCATCTGTCAGGTGTCGGTCGCCGTGAAGTCGGCTTGACGAGGAGGTAGGCCATGGCGAGATTCAACGCCAACGAGTTCAACCGCAAGGTGCGGGACGCCCAGCGCCGGGCGGAACAGCAGCTCAAGCGCGAAGTTGACCGCGTCAACCGCGCCAACAAGAGAGCGGTCGACGACTACAACCGCAAGGCGGCGGCGCACAACCGCAAGGTCGTTGCCGACTACAATCGCAAGGCGGCGGAACACAACCGACGAGCGGACGCTCACAACAGGAAGGTGATCGCCGACCTGAACCGGCAGCTCCGCTCCGCAACGAGTGGCATCCGATACACCGAGCCGGAGCGGCAGCTGGCGGACCGTGTGCACCGAGCCGTCGCGGCGATCGACACGCGCGAGTACGACTCCTTCCTCAGCTATGCCCGCATCGACGGCGCCGAGGTAGCCAGTGAGCTTCGATCGAATCTTGAGAGCCTCGGTGTCGCCGTGTGGTTCGACGAGGTAGCGATCGTCCCGGGCCACAGCCAGTCGCTCCAGATGGACGCTGGCCTCCGCAAGGCTCGCTCCGGCATTGCGCTGCTGACGCCAGCCTACCTGACAGGGCGATTCTGGACGGAGCGGGAACTTGGCGCCTTGCTGGGCAAGGAGACGCTGGTCCCCGTTCTCCACAACGTCACGTTCGACGACGTGAAGCAGTACAGCGGCATCCTGCCAGACCTGGCAGGGTTTACCACGGCAAGGGACTCGATTGTGGACATCGCCAAGAAGATCGCTGCCGCCGTGCTGCCTGAAGATGACGAGCGGGTGTGATTGGCCGTCCGAGGCTAGCTAATTCGTGTTGCGCGGTCAGCCGACTGCTCGCTCTTGTGGGACAGCTACCGAGTGCGGCCCCTACGGGTGATCGTGCCGATCCGGCGATGGACGCTCTTGACCCGCTTGCGATGAAGGCGACGCTTACCGACGGAGTCCCAGTCGACATTGCGCACAACCTCCTGGTCCTCGCTCGATGTTGACACCGATGGCTGACGCTCTATCTCGGTCTGCCTCTTCACGCCCTGGCCGAGGTTTGCCCCCTTCTCGTGCAGCCAGACGTCCGGGCCGCCAAACTGGCGGAAACCGACTCGAATCGAGCCACAACGGCTCAACTTGAGCGATCCGGCGTCTTGATCCCACCACCTGTCGACGTCGCCGAGCGTCGTTCTATCCTCCGCGCAACACGAACTAGAGAACTTCGCGGAATAGAGTAACGCTCATGGTCGTTCCATGGTACGACACGGTACCATGGGTGGACGACGCGATCAGAAGGCCATGGCGACTCG
>JANQEJ010000270.1 GCA_028278425.1 Planctomycetota bacterium
CTGGGAGACGCCGCCGGTCGCGAGCGCGACCTGCGCGAGGCCCGCCGCCTCTTCGCGGCCCTCGGCGCGCCCCTGCGGGTGCGCGAGGTCGAGGCGGAGCTCGCGGGCTGAGCCGGCGCCGCCCCGCGCCTTGACGATCGCCGCGGATCCCCCAATCTCAGGCGGCCCCCCCCACAGCCCCTGGAAGACCGCGAGGACCATGCCGCGCAGCAAAGTGGCCTACGACGAGAGTGCCATCCACACGCTCGACGCCCTCGAGCACATCCGCCTGCGCAGCGGCATGTACATCGGGCGCCTGGGCGACGGCAGCCATCCCCTGGACGGCATCTACGTGATGCTCAAGGAGGTGGTGGACAATGCGGTGGACGAGTTCATCATGGGTGAGGGCCGGCGCGTCGAGATCGCGCGCGAGGGCGACGCCCTCAGCATCCGCGACTTCGGCCGCGGCATCCCGCTCGGCAAGCTCGTCGACTGCGTCTCCCAGATCAACACCGGCGGCAAGTACAACGACGACGTCTTCCAGTTCTCCGTCGGCCTGAACGGCGTCGGGACCAAGGCGGTGAACGCCCTCTCGGCCGACTTCGAGGTGGCGAGCTGGCGCGACGGCCGCTGGCGGCGCGCCTGGTTCGAGCGCGGCCGGCTCGTGAAGGAGAAGCGGGGGCGCGATCCGGAGAAGCAGCACGGCACCCTGGTGCGCTTCACGCCGGACCGCGAGATCTTCCCCGACTACGCGTGGAACGAGGAGTACATCGACCACCGGCTCCGCTACTACGCCTACCTGAACGCCGGCCTGACGCTCGTCTACGACGGCCGGCAGTACGTGAGCCGGGGCGGCCTGGCGGACCTGCTCACCGACGAGCTCGGCGACGAGACGCCCCTCTACGACGTCGTGCACCACCGCGGCGAGCGGCTCGAGTTCGCCTTCAGCCACACCCACAACTACGGCGAGACCTGGTACAGCTTCGTCAACGGCCAGTACACCAACGACGGCGGCACCCACCAGAGCGCCTTCCGCGAGGGTCTGCTCAAGGGCGTGAACGAGTTCGCGAAGCAGAGCTTCGCGGGCGAGGACGTGCGCGACGGCATCGTGGGCGCGGTGGCGGTGAAGCTCCAGGACCCGGTCTTCGACAGCCAGACGAAGAACAAGCTCGGCAGCACCGACGTGCGCTCCTGG
>JANQEJ010000295.1 GCA_028278425.1 Planctomycetota bacterium
AAGGCCCTGGTGCACGAGGAGATGTGCACGGGCTGCGAGTTCTGCGTCGACATCTGCCCCTTCGACGCGATCGAGATGAAGGCCTTCGACGAGAACGCCGACACCTCGCTACCGCTCCCGCAGACGAGCCAGGTCGCGATCGTCCTCCCGAAGCAGTGCGTCTCCTGCAAGCTCTGTGAGCAGGTCTGCATCAAGGACGCCATCGAGGTGCCCCGCCAGCATCAGTTCGAGAACATCGGCATGTCCTTCATGCACTACCTGACGGACGAGCACTAACGCCAAGGACCCAGAGCTCGCCGCGGACCGCAATCGGCCGCGTATGCGGCGCACAGGTCCACGGGATGGACGGAACGGTGTCGAGGAGGGGAGGGCCCAGGTCCGAGCCGGCCCTGGACCCGCACGTTCCCCTGCGCAGAGCCCCGTCATGGCCACATCGGGGCGGGTCCTCGGCAGGACGCCGCGAGGGCCATGCGGTCTCCGCCCGCATGGACTGTCCGTGCGGCAAGTTGTGGCTTTGGGTCGCCGACGAAGCTCGGCACCCGCCCTGGCGATGGCGATGGACCGCCGAGGCGACAAGTCCTATTCTCTGTCTTGGAATGATCGGGTCCGCGACCGACACGGCCTGTTACGTCATCCCGAGGTTTGGATAAGTAGGAGTTATCGCGACTCAGGGCCCCAGCATGTCGGTCAACTCCGTCATCGAGGAGCTTCGTACCGGGAAGCGGACCGTTTGGAGCCTTGACAGCTCGCTCTTCGAGCAGGTCGTCTTTCGCTGCATCGTGGCCATGTTCGGTGGCGACAGATCGACTCAGGCGACCTTCGAGCGCTGGACCAGGGGCCCGATCGACATTGTCGTCGCGATCCCGGACCCGCTGCTCGGGACGGAAGACGAGTACTTCATCGAGTGCAAGTACTACCGGACCCGAAAGCTCGATCTCGATCACTCGGCCAAGGCCTTCTGCGCCGCGATTCGCTATCAACCCAAGCTGCTCGCGATCGTCTCGCCGGCGCCACTGACGCCGCAGGCCAGCGAGTATGCGTCGCACTTCTTCGGCCCAACCGGACGCTACCGGACGCGCTTCCGGCACCTCTCCTTCGAGCGCCTTCTGAGCAGCGCTGGTGGCTTCGCTCCGACGGAATCGGAGACCTCAGACGATCCCGCCTCCAAGCGGCCCGTCTTTCGCCACTGGGCGCTTCAAAGCCAGTCCGTCTTCTCCGGGCAGATCGAGGCATCGTCGACGGATACGCACCGGACGGTGCAGCTCCAGTCCAAGCGCTCGTATTCGCTGAAGATCTGGCTTTCGACCGCGCTCGGGACGTCCTCCCCGGAACTGCTCGACGACCAGGGGCGAGCGGTGCCCGAAGTCGACCTCGCTCCGCCAGGGGATCTACCCGGTGGAGGCCAACTGCTCACCTTCAGGCTCGCTGTTGGGCGGTTTCGACCGTCTCTCGTGGTCAAGGGGGTACGGGCCTCCGGGCCCTCGGGGGAACGGCGCCTAGAGTTCCCCTCGCTGCAGCTCGTGCAGACCGCGCTCCGGCGACCCGAGCTCGAGGACCTTCGTCCACAGGAGTCGCGCGAGCTGGTGGACCGGCTGTGCGGCACGGAGCCGGCGAACATCATCTTCGTTCGGGGCGAGGGAGGGATTGGAAAGACGTTCTTGTGCGAACGCGCTTGTCGGGCTCTGACCGCGATGGGCTATCGGGCGCACCGACTGCATGCCAGCTTCGAGTCCTCGGCGTCGATCCTCGTTCGCCTGGCCTGGCCCGTCCTGGCCCCCTCGCGCGAGTACGAGCACGGCGATGGGGACCTGGAGCGCGAACTGCTCTTCGCCTGCGTCGGCAGGGCGCTCCGAGAGACGAAGGCGCCCAATCCGGAGCGGCTCGAGGAGCACTTTCGAGCGATGAGGTTCTCGTCGATCGACGTCGACGTCCTCGCCGACGTCGTCGCCACCGTGCTCATTCGGGCACCGACGCCCCAGGTGCTACTCCTCACGAACTGCCATGAGATCGGTCCGCAGGCGCTGGCCGCCGTCCGTCTGCTCGTGCTCGCGCTCCACGACCGCGGCTGGGGCCGCACGCGCATCTTGTTCGAGTTCAGGGATGGCCCCGAGGACCGGAGTCCCGAGTGGGAGAGCTTCGCTCGCGCAACGCGATCTCAGCTTCACGGCAGCGCGCGCGAGGTGAGCGTCCGGCCCGTCGATCAGAACACCGTTGTGGAAGGCGTCGCCGGCTTGTTCGGCAGGCTCGATCGGCGCGACCTGGCCCGCGCGCTCTGGACCCGGACCGGCGGCCACCCGCTTCATCTGGTGCAGCTCCTGCACCACTTCATCGACCGTGGCTACGTCGGCTCCCCGGAGGGCGGCGAATCGCCGCTGGAGATTCGCGACCACGTCGGTCTGTTCCGCGACCTTGAAGAGGGCAGCAGCGAGATGGCCGTTCTGTTGCAGCGCCGCATCGAGTTCGCCCTCGACGCGCCGGGCGCCTTCCCGGGTGCCGAGTGCACGGGACTCGTGGCCGCGGGATCGCACTTGACCGGACCGATCGACCCCGACCGGATGGCGGGCCTGATCGGCACCAGTGCGGACAGCGTGAAGAGGAGCTGCAACGCGCTGGTCGATGCGAACATCCTCCGGCCCATCGACGACGCCGAAGGGAGGGGATTCGCGTTCGTTCATGATCTGATGCGGCTCGCCGCGCGCCGGACGAGCGTTCAGCGCGCGGACACGCGGCAGCGGCTCCGGAACATTGAGCGGAGCTGGAGTCCAACGACACACGACGACATGCTCTTCCTCGGCGAGACGGCGCTCTCCCTTGGCATGCGGGAACGAGCTCTCGATCGGTTCAATGCAGCCTATGAGCTGACTCGGCACGGCGCGTCCTATCCCGACCAGCATCGGTCCCTCCGGGGGTGCCGTCGCGCGCAGTTGGGCCAGCTTGCCCGAGACGAAACGGACGCCAGGCGGCGGATCGCCGTCGTCGGGCGGCTGGGTCAGGTCGAGCTCCAACTCGGGTCCCGAATCGACGCGGAGGAGGCCCTACAGAGCGTCCTCGAGGAGTCCGAAGCGGCCGTCGCGGGCGGATTCCTCGGCGCGAGGGATGTCGCCGACGACGTCCTGCAGGCGTTCCTGTCGCGCATGACGATCCAGCACCGGGCCCTCGATCCCAAGCGCGGGCTCGATCTGGCCGACGCCGCCCTCGACGCCTGCCTCACCGCCGAGCACATTGCAGGCCTCGCCGGCCGCCTCAACATCGTCTGCTACAACTCCTGCTTCCGGGAGCAGGCCGTGCGCACGGCGCGGATCGCGCTCTGCGCTGAGAGCGACGTCACCGGGGACGGTGCGGCTTCGCAGCTCTCCAACCTGGGAAACGTCTTCCTCCACTCCGATCCAGCACGGACCGAACGCATTTGGGTGCGAGCCGTCGAGCTGGCCGCGTCGCCCAGGGAGCGGTCTCACGCGCGGCTCAACCTGTTCGTTGCGGCCCTCTTCGGCGGTCAAGCGTCGCTTCGCCCGGAGGAAGCGGAGCGCGAGCTATTGAGGCTCACCGGCCTGGGGGCCTTGAACCAGTACCTACGATTCTCGCTCCTTCTCGCGGTAGGGGCCTTGATGGAAGGCCGGATCGATGAAGCCAGGCCGCTCCTGAGGCGCGGCCTCGTCAGCTCGCGCGCCGGCAACCTTCGCTTCCTGTCCTGGCAGATTCTCAGCAACCTCGCGCTGTGCGACCTGTTCGACGACGACTTGGCCGCAGCACGCCGGCACCTGACGGCCGCGTTTGAGATCGTACTGCCGACGGTGCGTTTCGCGACCGAGCGGGCCGACGAGGTCAAGGCAACCTGCGATCGGCTCGAGGGTTGCGCTCGAGCGCTGGGGGTTGGCGACGAGGCATCTGGCTTCGAGGAGCTTCTCGGCGACGACATCCCGCGGGCGACGGGCACGGTGCTGGTCCTCCTCGAAAACCTGAGGAGGATCCACGCTCGGCGGCTGCTCCCGGACGTACCCGAGCCTCCGCAGCACGCACGGTCGCTCCTCGCTGAGGCGCGGCAGGTTCTGGACGACCATCCCCTGAACGTGGAGACGCCGGCGGGGAAGCTGCTTCTAGCGATCGAGTGACCCCAGGCGCTCCCTCGCCTCGCGCAGGACGAGTTGCAGCAGCTCGTCATCCCTCTCCCCCAGGATCAGCAGGTTTCGATTCTGCGGATAGGACCAACGCAGCATCGTGGCGGAGGCGAACCCCGGCTCCTTGTACTCCTCCAGCCGGCTCTTCCTGACCGCATCCCAGAGCACGATTGCCGTGCACTCGACCGCCGTTGCCAGATGGGCGAGCCCGCTGTCGAATCCGATAAACAGGTCGGAGGCCCAGAGAATGGCCGCTGCCTCTCGCAGCGTCGTGTCGGGGTGAAAGATGCCCAGGCCCTTCTCGTCGAAGTCCGCCAGTCCGAGCTGCACGAGACCCGCGGTCGGAGAGAGGGCGTCGACGAGCTCGTTCCAGGCCGAGTCACGCCAGCGACCGTTCGTCGAGGAGGAACTCCCACCGGGATGGAGGCAGACGACCGGACGCGGTACCTCGGCCAGCGTCTCGAGGGCACGCCGTTGCTCGTCGGGGGACAAGAAGAGCGACCCCCGTAGCCGCCGTGGCCGCAGGCCGTGTACGTGGCAGATGTTCTCGATGAGATGGCTGAACTGAACGTAGTTATCCTGCTCGAGAACGACGGCCCTCATGATCTCCGGGTCGATCTCGTCCGCGTTGACGATGTCCTCGACGAACGGGTTTCCCTCCCAAAAGGGATAGGGTCCCTCCCGCGGGTGGAGACCCACAACGAGGGAGAGGGGGGCGGTGAGCACTCTGAGGGGCCGCCCCGCTCGGCGTGCGTATTCTTCGACGAGTCGCGTGAAGCAGACCAGGTTGCCGACGCCGACGCCGTTGGGAAGGGCGAGATCGCAGCCGTACTCCTTCGCGTGAGCCCAGGTCTTCTGAAAGGGCGTAGTCGGTAGGAAGCGCTTCGGCCGCCAGCGCTTCTCATCGACGTCCCGCATGGTCTAGCTCTGCGCTCCGGCCCGTGGAGCCCTCGTTCCGCTCCCGGGAAGAGCCGGGCAGGAGCCACCCGCCGCTTCGATGAGCTGATAGACCAGCAGGAGCGTCAAAACCTCGGTGGAGTGATAGAACGCCGTCCTCAGCTCAACGACCCGAGCCGATACGGCACTCCGGGGGCGGCGACCGGCGATCAGGCAGGCGCTGGCACCCCGAGCGGAGGCTTCGTTCAGCGCGGACAAGACGTTTCGAGACTGGCCGCTGCTTGAGATTCCTAGGACGAAGACCGGAGCGGAGCTTGCGTCGAGCTCAGCCGACAGCCAGAGCCGCAGCCAGTTATCGAAGCCGTGATCGTTGGAAAGGGCGGTGCAGTGCACGGTTCCTGCTGGCGCACGTGAGGCTTTGCCGGTGAGTCGCGCCACGTCGCTCGCACCGTGTTCAGCAATCGCCGCACTCCCGCCGTTTCCGAACAAGAGCACCGTGGACGCCCGCGTGAACGCGAGCTCAAGCTCGGTCCACTCGCTCGATGAGGTGATGCGGGAGAACTTCCGCTCGAGTCCATCGAGGGGAAGTCGCGTCGCATCCGCCGATACTCCAGCCGAGGACATCGCATAGCTCCTACTTATCCAAAGCAACATTCAGGTGACGCCGAGCCAAGGTCGATGTTGTGTCGTCAACACCAAGTCGACTCGACTCATGTTGCTCTCCGACGCGATTCCGCAGTTCCTTTCGGGACACCTCGCAACTCGCGAGTGCAGCCCGAAGACCCGGGCGGCGTACGCGCTCGACCTCGCGCAGATGCTGGCGTTCGTGGGCGAGAGCGATCTCGGCGACGTTTCCTCAGCGAGGATCGAGCAGTGGGCTGCTTCTCTTCGAGCGGCTGACTATGCCGCGGCTTCGATTCAACGGAAGCTCGCGACGGCCAGACTCTTCTTCGGGTACTGGATCCGACGCCAGGTGATCAAGAGCTCCCCGCTCTGGCACGTGCAGGTCAACGTGGGTCGGCGCATCGCACTTCCGAAGACGCTGAGGTCCAGCGATGCGTCCCGGCTCCTACGAGCGGCACGAAGCCGGTGGCCGTCAGACGTCTCGCAAGATCCGCGGGCGGCGAGAGACGTCGTCCTAGTCGAAGTCCTGCTGCTTACCGGGATCCGGGTTGGAGAGTCCGTCCAACTCGACGTCTCGGACGTCGAGCTGGAGGATGGAGCCGTCATCTCGATCAAAGGCAAGGGTGGACGAGAAAGACTGGCACACATTCTCGACCCCACCTGCCTCGCCCATCTTCGGGCGTACCTTCAGTATCGAGCGCAGAGACCGGATGACGCCGTCTTCCTCAATTCACGGGGAACGAGGCTCACGACGCAGGGCGTCCGCCTCCGACTGCGCAAGATGGCATGCGCAGCGGGGATCGCGGGACGGGTCACTCCACACATGCTCCGTCATACGGCGGCCACGCTACTGCTTCGAAATGGTGTTGACCTTCGTCTCGTGCAGGAGTTCCTCGGTCACGCCTCGGTCGCAACGACACAGCGCTACACCCACATCAGCAAAGAGCACCTCGTTCGGGCTCTTCGCAATGCCCATCCGCTATCCGGTCTCGCGTTGTAGCTCGTCGCGAGCGTGGTTCCCGGCCTGAGCCGTCGGCAGACGGCTCAAGAGCACTTCGCGGCCAGGCGGTTGGGGATATCTCGACGTTGTCAAGGCAGCTCATGCCCGAACCAGCCTGCCCGCGGCGCCCAATGCGGACAGCCTTGCCCTCCGCCACCCACCGGCCGGTTCTTCCTCGCGGTCTACCGAGTAGGCCCGGTTCGTTAGACTCCTGGGCGTGACCGACCCCGGCGCCGTCCGATTCCATCCCAAGCACGCCCAGCGCGGCCCCCTGCCGCCCTTGCACGCGGAGCGGCTGTACGACTCCCTCGGGGCCGAGCGCCCCCTGGACGAGTCCGCCCGCAACCTGCGCCACTACGCGCAGAGCGTGCACCCGCCCGCCGTCGGGGCGATCCTGATCACCTGCGCCGACGAGGCGGAGAAGGAGTGCTCGAACGCCTTCGAGCGCGGCTTCGTCCGCTACCTGCTCCCCCACATGAAGTTCTCGTCGCGTGCGCCGTTCCGGATGGCGAACCTGGGCGGGCGCTACGAGTGGGGCGCGGCAGCGGTCGCCGAGGAGCACTACTCCCACGCGAAGGGCGCCGACAAGTGGAAGCTCATGGTGATAAAGCTCAACGCCCACGTGTCGGTCGAGCCCGGAGCCGACGGGCCGCGCTTCGGCCGCAGCAAGCGCTACGAGGGCGAGTCGACCTACTGCGGGGCGCTGAGAGCGCTCATCGAGGGAACCGACCGGCCGTTCGGCGCGGACCTGGCCGACGCCTTCACCTTCGAGGGGCGCGACCGCGTCACGGCGTTGCGCGATCCCAAGCGCGTCGCGCCGGAGCACCGCCAGCTCTTCGCGGCCGCGGCGAGCGCGCGGCTCCAGGCGCGCCGCGCGATGCTCGACGTCCAGGACTTCGAGCCGCTGACGCCGACCCTGTGGCTCATCCTCCCCTGCGTGACGCTCAACAAGGCCGAGCACGACACCGAGATCCTGTGCGGCGTCTACACCTCCGACCGCCGCGGCGAGGGCGACCACCACGACGAGTACTGCGGGCTCGGCGACCTGCCCGAGCGCTACCGCCTGCGGACCGACGGCGCGTCGCTCGCGCTCGAGGACGACGGCCTGCACCAGCCGCGGCAGGCCCGCGCGCACCGCACGCTGGTCGTCTCGGAGTGGCGCAGGGAGGGACGGCAGGCGCACGAGGTGGACGCGCGCATGGAGACCGCGCTCGCCGAGGCGCGCGCCGGGCGCCAGGGGAAGGACAACCACTACGCGCGCCCGCTCCTGAAGTCGCTGCTCGAGGTCTCGCTCCTCTTCGCGCCGGTGCCCGCCGCGCTGATCCTCTTCGGCGAGGGCCTGGTGGACATCCACCACGCGCACAAGGCGCACCAGCTCGCGCGAGCGGCCGAGGGCGACGAGGTCGCGCGCGCGATGCTCGGCGACGTCGAGCGGAAGATCGCGTCGCTGTCGCCCGAGCAGGCGCAGCATCTCGTCGAGCTGCTCCTCCAGGAATACGGCAACAAGCGGTGAAGGGGCGCGCGTTCTGGCGCCTGCTCCCGCCGGCGCTCCTCGCCGCGGCCGTCGCCTGCGGCGGCGACCCCGAGGAGCCCGCGCCCTCTTCTGCGCCGGCGCCGCGCCCGTCGACCGCGGGCGAGGCGTGCCTCGACTGCCACGAGGACGTCGTGCGCGCCTGGCGCGAGACGCCGATGGCGCGCGCCGTAAGCTGGATCGAGCCGGGCGAGCTGGCCGGGCTCAACACGGTCGAGGAACCCGAGAGCGGCTACTCGTACCACTTCGAGGAGAAGCCCGGCCAGCCGCCGCTCCTGGTGGAGACGCGCGCCGCCGGCCACCGGCTCGAGCTCCCGCTCGCCTTCGCCATCGGCGCGGGCGTGCTCGACCGCTCCTACGTCGCGGTGCACGGCCGGACGCTCTGGTTCGCGCCGATCGAGGTGATCTCCGCTCACGGCGCGCGCCCGCGGCACGCCGCGCTCGCGCCCGGCAACATGATCGTGCCCGGCACGCGCACCAGCATCCCGATCACCGAGGAGTGCCTCGGCTGCCACACCGACGACCCGCCGCCGCGCGGGTGGCCGCTCAACCTGGTGCCCGAGACGTGGGAGCCGAAGGGGATCTCCTGCGGCGCGTGCCACGGCCGCGTCGAGGAGCACGCGCGCTGGCAGGAGCTCGACCTGCAGGGCGCCGACAACGACGGCGACGACCCGGTGCTGCGGCAGGCGAACCTCTCGCGCGAGGAGCGGATGTCGATCTGCGCCGCGTGCCACCTCCAGGGCGACGCGCGGATCGTGCTCGACCCCGACGAGCTTGGGCCGCCGCCGCCGGGCGGCGACCTGCTCGAGCAGCGCGCACTCTACGTCGCCGCCGAGCCGACGAACGACGTGGGCTTCGTCAGCCACGTCGAGCGGCTGCTCCTCTCGCGCTGCTACCTCGAGTCGGACACGCTGACCTGCGAGACGTGCCACGACCCGCACCGCTCGCTCGAGCCCACGCAATCCCGCGCCGCCTGCGTCGACTGCCACCCGGCGGCGCACGCGGACGACGCGGCGATGGCGGAGGGCGACTGCGTTTCGTGCCACATGCGCACGACGCCGGTCTTCGACGTGGCGGGCGTCGAGATCACCGACCACTTCATCCGCGCCGAGCCCGGCCCGCCGAGCGTTCCGGGCCCGATCCGCTTCCCCGAGTCCCCCACCGGCGACTGGAAGCGCGTGCGGTGGCCCGGGGTGCCGCCGCCGGCCCACGTCGACGATCCGGGCCTCTTGATGATGGCTTTCGCGCACCGCGGGCACATCGAGGCCGCGAGAGAGCTCGTCGACGTGCCGCCGGGTCCCGGCGCGGCGCCGTTGCCGATGTACCACCACGTCCGCGGCAGCCTGCTCGAGGGCGCGGAGCGCTGGCAGGAGGCCTACGACGCGTACAAGCGCGCGCTCGAGCTCGACCCGGACCTCGCGGCCTCGGCGACGAACCTCGGGTTCCTGTGCGGCAAGCTCAACCGGCCGAAGGAGGGCCTCGCGCTGCTCGACGCGGTGATCGAGAAGCACCCGCTGGCCACGGGCGCGCTGCGCGACCGCGCCGTCCTGCGCGAGGCGATGGGCGACCGCGAAGGGTTCGTCCGCGACGTCGAGCGCGCGCACGCCGTGCACCCCGACGCCACGCTCGCCGCGGCGCTCGCGAAGTTCTTCACGGCGCTCGGCGAGGGCGACCTCGCGCGCCGCTGGCGGGCCGAGGCGCGGCGCCTCGACCCGGTGCGGCATCCGTAGTCGTACGGTGCCGTACGACTACTCCTCGCCCGGCGGGTGCAAGCGCAGGGTGAAGGTGCGCATCCGGCGCTCGCTGCTCTCGTCCTCGACCTGGAGGCGGGCCACGCCCGTCCCGTCGTCGTCGCGGAAGGTCGCCTCGATCGGGAAGGCGACCACGGCTTCCTGGAAGCGGCGGCTGCGCGCCTCGTCCACCTCGCGGGCGCCGAGCGGGACGTCGATGCGGTCCTCGCCGACGAAGAGCCGCACGCGGCGGATCTCGTCCGCGCCGCCGCCCATGCGCAGGAGCACCGTGCCGCTCAGGCGGTACGTTCCGTCCGCGCTCGCGGCGATGCGGCTCTCGTCGGGCTCGAACCAGAAGTCGCCGAGCGCGTCGGCGACGAGCAGATCGTCCTGCTGAAGGAGGATGCGGTCGCGGAAGTTCGCGGCCACCTGGTCGACGATCTTCGCCGACAGGCTCGCGGCCGCCTGATCGGAGTCGGCCGAGAAGAAGGCGGGCGGGAACAGAATCGTCGGCACGTAGCGGGCGAGGTCTCCCCCCGCGCGGTCGACGAGGTCGAGCGTCGCCCCGTCGAACTGCGCGCGGACCGTGTTCAGCCGGCGCGTCGCGGAGGCGAAGCTCTCGCGCGGGAAGCCCGGACGGAGCGCGCGGAACGAGCCGACGAGCTCGACGCGGGCCTGGTACATGCGGTCGTCGACGATGTAGGAGGCCGGGCCGGCCAGGAGGAGGACCAGCGTCCCGTAGGTGGCCTTTTCGAGCACCATCTCGCTCTCGAAATCGGGCCAGTACTCCAGCGTGGAAGTCACGATGAGGTCCGCGCCCTCGGCCTCGGCCGAGCGCAGCCAGAAGGCCTCGCTCTCCTTGTTGCTCGCGCCGTCCGGCGGAGAATCGAGGAGCGTCACGCGCGCGAAGCAGCCCGCGCGCAGGGCCTCGGCGAGCGCGGTCGACATCGCGTGCTCGTCGACGTCGAGCCGCGGCGCGTCCCCGTCGAGTTCCCCGCCGGGGAGATTCCCGTTCCGCTTGGTCTCGGTCGGGATGACCGCCACGTGATAGGGCAGCACCGGCTCCAGCGCGACGCCGGGGCCTCCGCAGCCCGCGGCGGCGGCCGCGAGAAGGACTATGGCGGCGTTTTGTCCCATCGAACCGAACCCCCAATCCTACCCGACGCGCTCAACGCTCCTCGCGGAACCGCAGGCGCGCGTCCCCGGTCGCGCCTAGGCCCTGCTCGACGCGCGGCGCGTCCACCGCGCAGCGGAAGCCGACGTCGTCGAAGGTCGCGTCGCGCTCCTCCTGGCGCGCCACCGCGAAGTGGAAGCGGTGTCTCTTGTAGGAGCCGCCGGCGATCCAGTACTCGGGCAGGGTGTCCCAGCCGTCGTGCGACCACGGCGCGAGCAAGAGCGCGCGGTGCGCCTTGGCGTGCTCGCGCGTGTCCGGCGGCTGCCGCTTCTGGAAGTAGAACGGCGTCGCCGTCCACTCGGCCGCGTTGCCGGAGAGGTTTCGGATGCCCGTGTCGGGCGTCTCGTCCGCGCCGCGCCCGGCCGGCCACAGCGAGCCGTCGGTCATCAGGTCCGGCGCGTAGCTGATCTCGTCGGGCGTGGGCGCGTCCGAGCGCGCGCCGTCCCACGACGCGTAGGGTCGCCGCCCCTGCGGCCCGCCGCGCAGGGCGTACTCCCACTCGACGACCGAGGGCAGGCGCAGGCCGGCCCAGCGCGCATAGGCCTGCGCCTCGGCCCAGGAGAGCCCCGTGGCCGGGAGGTCGCCGTCCCTGGAGAAGGTCGCCGCCAGCCCGTCGCGCCGCGCGCGGTCCGGGGCGTCGCCGTCCGGCCACCGCGACGGATCCAGGTATCCGCCCGCGTCGTTCAGGAACGCGAGGTACTGCGCGCGGCTGACCTCGTCGGCGTCGAGGTAGAAATCCGCCACGCGTCCGTAGGCGACCTTCCACGAGAGCTCGCGGTCCCGCGTCGTGAAGTCCTCGAGCCCGGCGGCGGCGAAGGTCTCGTTCTCCTCGTCGTCGCCGCGGCCGCGGAAGAGGTAGTCACGGTCGTCGTGCCCGCTCACGTAGCACATCGTCCCCACGCGCCGGCCGTCGACCTCGGCGACGACGCGCGGCGGGCGGCGGGGCCGGATGGGCTCGAGCGCGAGCTCGACGATGCCGGCGCCGGTGGCGCCGACGTCGGTGGCGTAGACGCGCAGCTCGACCTCCTTCTCCGACCAGGCGGTGCCGAGCTCGAACGAGCCCTCGTAGGCGCCGTCGACGAGGCGGAGCTCGGCGAGCTCGGCCCGCAGGGCTCCGACCTTCGACGCCAGCTCCGCCCGGACGCCGCGGATCGCGTTCGCGTCGATCACCTCGGCGCGGACCGTGAAGGCGCCGTCGATCTGACGCCAGGGGCTGTCGGCGTCGGGGTCGAAGATGCGCACCTCGGGCCGGTCCACGGCCACGGTCCATCCGAACGAGCGCTCCCCGGCCGGGTTGCCGGCGCGGTCGGTCGCCCGCACGGTGAGCCGGTAGGCGCCGTCGCGCCCGCGCGCGGCGTCGAGCCAGACCGCCGGCAGCGTCGGCTCGAGACGCGCGCCCGGCCGGACGGTCGCGGGCAGCGCGAAGCCCTCGAGCGGGACGTCGCGGTCTTCGTGCTCCAGCGTCCAGACGAGGTCGACCGGGGACTCGTCCTTGACCGCGAGCTCCAGCGTCGGCGGCGGACCGGCCGCCCGGGTCACGGTCAGGTTCTCCGGTCCGGTCAGCTCGACCGCGGGCGCGGAGCGGTCCAGCACGACCACGACCGAATCGACGTTCTCCGCGTGATCGCCGGTCTGGCCCTCGACGTAGCGCAGCCCGTCGACGTGAATCCGGTACTCCCCGTCCGCGGGAAGCTCGAGCGTGAACTCCTCGTCCGCGTCCGCGGGGTTCTCGAAGACGTGGCTCCGCTTGTCGAGGACGACCCCGGCTTCCTCGGCGCGGACGCGGACCTCGATCGGGAACGCCGAGTCGCGGTCGACGCGCAGCGTACAGGTGGGCGAGCTCGTGTAGCGCGGCGACGGGCCGCCGTCGACGGACAGGCGGAACGCCGCGCGCTCGGTCGTGTACTCGTAGAGCAGCTTCGTCGACGCGGTGTCGCGACCGGAGCCGGGCGCGTGCAGGACGCCGTCCCCGTCGCTCGCCTCGATCTCGATCACGCCCTCGTAGTCCTGCCCCTCGTGCGCGAGCGAGCCCAGGTCGATCGACCGCGTCGCCGCGACGCGGCCCGCGAACTCGAAGATCGGCTCCGGACGGACCGGGTCGCGCACGCGAACCTCGAGGTGGCTCGGCCGGTTCAGCTCGACCTCGAGCGCCACGGGCGCGTCGAGCAACACGACGAACTTCCCGTCGCGCTTCGGGCGCCGCAGACCCGCGCTCTCGATGGCCAGCGGTCGCGGGTCGATCGGAATCGTCAGCGCGGAGTCCACGGACCACCCGGAGCGGTCCTCGACGCGCACCTCGAAGGCGGCGTCGCCGTGGGGAAAGACCCACTCGTCGAGGCCGACCGTGTAGCGACAGGTGCCGTCGTCGCCGCCGCCGACGAGCGTCGCCGGCTCGGGCTTGCCGTCGTACGTCACGGTGACGGATTCGACCTCCGCGCAGGCGGGCCCGTCGACCTGGATCGAAAGCTCCTGGCCAGCCGGATCGAGCACGGTGCCCGCCGCCAGCCCCTCGACGCCGGCCGCGCGCAGCTCCCACGCGCCCGGCCCGAGCCAGCGCAGCGGGATCGCCGTCGAGTAGCGGCGCTCGGCGCCGAGGCGCAGCTCGAGCCACGCGGTGTGCGTCTCCTCCGGGCTCTGGAGCGGCGCGCTGACGACGACCTGCCCCTCGCCCTTCCAGTCGACGGTCCAGCCGGCGAGCACCACGCCCTCGGCGTCGGGCCGGTTCACGAGCCGCACCTCGGGCAGGACGTCGGCCACCTGCTCGAGTCCGGCGAGCGCGAAGTGCACCCGCGGCTTGTTCTGGCCGAGGTAGACCGTCTCGTCGACCTCGCCCGCCGGCGCGCCGTCCTCGTCCAGGAAGAGCACGCGGTGCGTCGCGGCCTCCGCCGGCTTCATCTTGACGTACGCGCCGAAGGCGAGCCCGCCGAGCAGGAGGGTGAGCACCACCGCCTGCACGACGTGCTTGACGACCGAGGGGTGCACGACGCGGCGCAGCGCCTCGTACGCCTGGTGCGTGTCCTTCCAGCGCTTGTCGCGGTTCTTCACCAGGCACTGGTCGATGAACGCGGCCAGGGGCTTCGGGACCTTGCGGTTCACCGAGCGCACGCGGCGCGGCGGGAAGTCGCGGTGCAGCACGAGCCAGTCGATGCGCTTCGTCGGCCGCGGGTAGGGATACTCGCCGGTGAGCATCAGGAACCCCATCACGCCGAGCGAGTAGAGGTCCGACCGCCCGTCGAGCGGGACGATCTCGCGCTCCATCAGGAGGTGCTCGGCCTGCTCGGGCGAGGCGTACTGCGGCGTGCAGGCGGTCGAGCGCGTGACCGAGCGGCCGCGGAAGTAGCCCTTGGGCACCGCCACCGCCGTCGTGCGGATCGAGTGGGTCCCGGCGTCGTCGGGATCGAGCGGGTCGGAGTCGGGCAGCGGCTCGGAGGCGGGCTCTTCGTCCGGCGCCTGGCGCCGGTTCTCGGTGCCGAGGAACTGGCCGATGCCGAAGTCGATCACCTTGATGCGCACCGCGTCGCCCTCGGTCTTCAGCACGAAGACGTTCTGCGGCTTCAGGTCGAGGTGCAGGACCGACTCGCTGTCCCCGAGGTGGTGCGCCGCCCGCAACGCGTCGAGCACCTGCAGCAGGATCTCCTGGACGAGCTTGGGAGCGAGCTGCTTCTCCCGGTCGAGGATGGCGGCCAGCTCCTCGCCCTCGAGCAGCTCCATCACGAAGTAGAAGGTGCCGTCCTCGGTCTGGTCGAAGACCTTCCAGTCGACGACGCTCGGATGGTTCAGCCGGATGACGCGCCGCGCCTCCTCCATGAACGACCACGTCCCGGCGGCACTGCGCGACGCGGAGGGATTCAGCATCTTGATCGCGACCGAGTGGCCGAGCAGCTCGTCGCGCGCCTTGTAGACCGCGCCGAAGCCGCCGCGGCCGAGCAGGTCGAGCACGCGGTACTTCCCCCCGACCAGCCGTCCGATGTTGCGGTCGGCGACGGGCTCTTCCGGCCGCTGCTCCAGCCGGCGGTCGAACTGCCCGCTGAGCGTCGTGACGACGTCGTCGAGCCCGCCGAGGATCTCGCGCACGCGCAGGAAGCCCGGCGTCGCCACCGTGGGCGTCGCCGTGTCGGAGTCCTCGTCGACCACCCGCATGTCGACGATGCGCGTCCCGAGCTGCACCGTGCCCTCGCGCCGCAGCACGTCGCACGTCGGCGCGTCCGCGAGCACCAGCGGGTCGCCGTCGAAGTCGGCGCCGCCGAGCGTCCGCGTGAGCGTGTCGACCGGGTCCGCGCCCACGGTCCCGTCCCCGTCCTCCGCCGGCGTCTTGCCCCGCGACTGGAGCACGACGCAGCGCAGCGGGTCCATCTCGACGCCCGCCTCGCGCGACGCCGTCGCGCGGCCCTTCGACATCGCGCGCTGAACGCGCGCGTTGACCAGCTCCTCGAAGGCTTGCGCGGGGGTCATCTCGTCCGCGAAGCACTGCTCGATCAGAGCCTCCTCGTCGCGGTGGAGGTCGCTTCCCCGCAGCTCGTCGCGGACGATCCGCACGAGCTCGGAGCGGTCGCCGAGCTTCCCCCCGGAGCGCTCGAGGTCCCGCTCGATGCGCTCGACCAGGGCTTCTTCGAGGTTGGAGGTTGCGGGTATGGACATGCGAGCAAATCCCAGGATGGGCCGCGGTCGCGATCCTGTCCAGTATGCTGGAGGTTCGCGCATTCGTCACAAATGCTCTGCCCGCGCCCGCTTACGTTCTTCGCCCTGCTCGCCGCGCCGGCCCTCGGCGGGTGCTTCGGAGGGGCCGCGGGCATCGGCTCCCTGGGCGGCGGAGGCGGCGGCTCGTCGGGCGCGCCGGCCGTCTCCGGGCTGGTTGTCGGCGAGGACGGCAACCCGAAGGACGCGGACGAGGCGCTCGACTTCCGGTTCGAGCTCACCGGCGCCGGCGCGGCCGTCCGCGTGGAGTACAAGACGACCTCCGACGCCGACTTTCAGCAGGCTTCGGTCTGCGGCGACGAGATCTGCAGCTTCACGCCGGACCTGAGCGGCCTTCCGCCCGCGAAGTACAAGCTGTTCTGGAACTTCGACGACGACATCGACACCGCGTCCGAGAAGCTGGTCGAGTTCCGCGTCTGCACGGCGGACGGAAGCTCGTGCGAGACGGTGGTCATCCCCGAGGTCGGCAACGAGCCTCCGCAGGTGACGAACGCGGTGGTGCCGACGGTCGAGGTCAGCGGGCTCGTGCCCATCGTCGTCACGCTGGATCCGGTGCTCGAAGGCGACCAGGTCTCCGTGAAGGGCGAGTACTTCAAGGACGGCGACTGGGTCCCCGCCACGCCGCTCGGAGGCCAGCCGATCGAGACCGTCGCGGCCGGCGTGACGGCGGTTGACCTGACCTTCTTCTGGAACTCGGCGGTCGACGAGCCGCAGGCCGAGGAGTCCGTGCTCATGCGGTTCACGCCGCAGGAGCTCGTGCAGGACACCTGCAGCCTCGGCATCGACGACTGCGGCTCGCCGTGCATGGACTGCGGCGCCCCGTTCCAGGCGCCGATGTTCGACCTGGACAACAACGTGCCCCCGGTCGTCGTCATCGCGGCGGACGAGCTCGTCGGCAACCCCGACTCCCGCTTCGGCATCCCCATCCCGATCACGGTGAGCGACTTCGAGGGCGACGCCGTCAACGTCGTCGTGCAGTGGGCGTTCGAGGGCCAGCCGTTCCCCGACCTCTTCTCGAAGAGCACCGACGAGATCATCGCCATCGTCGGCGACCCGAACGAGCGCGCCAAGTTCAACGTCGTGAGCGAGCTTCCGATCGCCGTCACGGGCGAGCCCCTGCGCGTGTTCGACACCGGGGGCCTCCTCGATCCCGCGCGGTTGCGCCTGCCCGAGCTTGGCGACGGAATCGGGACGACCCAGGTCGCGAAGGGCGTCGCCGGCCGCAGACTAGAGCTCCTGCGGCGCCCGGCGCCGCCGCGCGCGGCGCCGCCGGAGTGGACCTTCCCGACGACCCTCGACGCGCCGGTGGGCGTGGTGCCGATCGGGTCCGGGCCGGAGGCGTTCGTCCTTGACGCGGCGTCGGCGACGCAATGGCGCCTGCGCCAGGTGGACCTCGCCACCGGCGAGGAGGTCAGCCTCCCCCTGCTCAGCGACGGGACTCCGTTCGCGCTGGCGCGGGAGTCCGCGGACTCGCTCCTGATCGCCGACGGGCTCCCGTCGGGCGTCTGGCGCATCCGGCGCGCCAGCTCCGACGCGTCCGCGGTCACGACGGTGGCGATCGCGCCCGACGACGGTTCGGTCGAGCTCGGCGCCGTTCGCGGTCTCGCGAGCCTGGGCGCGAACACCGCCGCGGTGACGGCGGGCTCCTCGCTCATCCGGGTCGAGTACGGGCTCGGCGCGGTGGACGGCGAGCCGCGCTTCACCCGTCTGCTGTCGCCGCCGGCGACGCCGCTCTCCGACCCGGCGGGGGTGCTCGTCGATCCGCGGCGTCCGGCGAGCGTTCTCGTCGCCGAACGCGGCGCCGACCGCGTTCTCGCGGTCGACGTCCGGACGCGCGCGGTCACGCCGCTGGTCGTAGACGGTCCCCTGCTCCGGCCCGGCGCGCTCGCCTACGATCCGATGGCGAACCGCCTGCTCGTCCTCGCCGACGACGCGGGGCGCGGGGGGGCGCAGGCGCTCGTCGGCATGGCCCTCGACGGCGCGGCGGGCGGCGAGCTCTTCACGCTGGGCGCGCCCTACGCCGCGGGCGATCTCGCGGCCGGCGGCGACGGCCTGGTCGTCGTCGTGGAGACCACCGCGAACGAGCTCTCGGTCGCCGGCGGCGTCGCGCAGCGGCGCGACGTCACCTCGTACGACAGCGCGGCGCGGGAGGTCACCCTCGCGACGCCGCTCGAGCCGCCCCCCGCGGCGGACTTCGCGGCGCGGCACACCTGGCGGCTGAGGGATTTCAGCGGCCAGGTCCAGGCCACCGTGGCCGGCGCCCGCGACGTGCTCGTCTGGGACACACCGCGCGACGTGCCGCGCAGCGGCGGCGTGCTCCTGAAGGCGGCCGGGCTCGACGCCGACGTCGGGCTCGCCCAGGCCACGTCGGTGCCGGTCGAGATCCGCCACACCTCGGACGCCGACCCGAAGCTCGTCGAGCTCGTCGACCCGCAGGGACTCGCGATCGCCGACGTGAACGGCGACGGACGCCACGACGCGGCGACCTCCCTGGGCGCGCTCGGCGACCTGCGCGTGTCGCTTCAGGCGGACACCGGCTTCGATCCCGCGACGCTGGCCACGCTCGACCCCGCGGGAACGGGAAAGGCGCTCGAGCTCGGCGACGTCAACGCCGACGGGCGGACCGATCTGGTCGCGGTGAGCGTCGCCGCGCCGGAGCGGATCCTGGTCCACCTCCAGACCGCTCCCGAGGTCTTCGGCGTCGAGGACCACGTCCTCGGCAGCGATACCACGACGCTGGGCGCGCGCGACCTCGTGCTCGCGGACTTCGACGCCGACGGTAACCTCGACGTCGCGAGCGCGAACGCCGACGGGAACGACCTGGCCGTGTTCCGCCAGACCGCACCGGGCCTCTTCGGCGAGGGCGGCGATCCCACGGCGCCGCTCTCGGTCGGCGGGACCGGCGCGACGCCGCAGCCCGCGGCGGTCGCGGCCGGCGACCTGGACGACGACGGGCGCGTGGATCTCGCAAGCGCCAACCGCGGAACCGGCAACGTCACGCTGTTTCACCAGAAGTCGGATCTCGTCTTCGGAGACGGTGATCCGGCGGTGCCGACGGCGACGCTCGGCACCGGGGCGGTTCTCGCGGACGCGCGCGACCTCGTGCTCGCCGACCTCGACCGCGACGGAAACCTCGACGTGGTGGCGGTGAGCCACGACGACAACCAGTTCGCGCTGTTCTACCAGTCGGTCCAGTTCCTCGGCGGCCCGCTGTTGCCCGACGACGTCAAGGGGCAGATCCCGTTCACCAACGGCCCGACCGGCATTGCGGCGGCGGACGTCGACGGCAACGGGTTTCTCGACCTCGTGCTGACGAACAACGCCGATCCGGGCCAGCCGGAGATCCTGAGCGACAACGTCGCGATCTTCCTGCAGGGGTTGAACGGGTCCTTCTTCCAGGGTCCGGACTTGAACCTCGCCACGCAGCCGATCGTCGCCGGCGGCGGCCCGACCGGCACCGTCGCTCGCGACCTGAACGGCGACGGCGAGCTCGACGTCGCCGTGACCTTCGGCGACCCGGACGGCGGCGCGCTCGGGGGCCTCGCCTACTTCCCGCGCGCCACGCCGGGCCTCTTCGAGCCGTCCGGCGACCTCTTCCTCGACGGGGCCACGATCTCGCTCGGCTCCACCAACCCGCCCTTCGCCGAGCCGGGCGCGATCGCCGCCGCCGACGTGGACGCCGACGGGGACGTGGACCTCGTCACCGCGAACAACGGCGGGGAGACGGTGACGATCTTCGAGCAGAGCCAGACCGGCTTCTTCAGCTCGGACCCCTCGACCCTCGGGCCGATGTTCACCTCGGAGCTGCCGGACTCCGGCACGGAACGAACCGCGGTGGTGCTCTCCGATTGGACGGGGAACGGACGCGTCGACGTGCTCGCTCCCGAGCTGGACGCGGACCGCGTGCGCCTGTTCACGCAGACGACCGACGGCACGTTCGGCCTGCAGGGCGACCCGACCCAGGCGAACCTCGTCCTCACCTCCTCCACCGGGACGCGGCCCGCCTCCGCGGCGGTGGGCGACGTCGACGACGACGGGATTCCCGACGTCGCCGTCACCTACCGCGGGGAGTCGGGGAGCGGCGCCGAGGTCGGCCTCTATTTCGGCACGGGCGGCGGGATGGTGCCGGATCCGGCCCGGCCCGATCTCACCGTCACCGGCTTGCAGCGGCCCGAGGAGTCCGCGCTGGTCGACCTCGACGGCGACGGCGTGCTCGACCTCGTCGTGGCGGACACCGGCGGCGACGTCGTGCAGATCCTGCTCCAGGAGTCACCCGGCGTCTTCGGCGCGGGCGGCGTGCCGCAGCACTCGCTGACGGCGCTGGAGCGGCCGACCTTCGTGCGCTTCGCCGACGTCGAGGGCGACGGCTTCCCCGACGTGGCGGTCGCGGGCTTCGACCCGTCGGGCTTCGCCCACGGCACGGCGCTCTACTACCAGACCGACTCCGGCGGCTTCGGTCCCGGCGGAACGGGGAGCGACGCGGACCTGCTCCTCCTCTCGCAGGGCTCCACCGGCACGGGCGGGCTCGCGCTCGCCGACCTCGACGAGGACGGCGACGCCGACGTCGTCTTCGCCGAGTTCAACGTCCTCCCCGGCAGCGGCATCGCGATCCACGACCAGGTGCGCCCGGGACGTTTCGTCCAACGCCCCGAGGTGCTCGTGGGCGGCGAGCCCGCGATCGGCGGCCAGAAGACGGGCGGACCGCTGGTGGTCGGCGACCTGGACAGCGACGGCAACGTCGACGTCGCCTGGCTCGGCGAGCGACAGACGTTCGACGGGAGCTTCGCGGCGTACTTCCTGTCGGTGTTCTTCGGGTCGCATTAGCCGCATGACCGCGCCGCGCCGTCCCGCCCGATGCCGTCCCTGAACGACAAGCCGTCGCGAATCCTCCTGCCGCTGGCGCTCCTGGCCGGCTTTGCCGCGTTGGTGTGCCTTCCCCTCGTCGTGTACCGGCCGGACCGTCCGGTGCCCACCATCGTCCCGGGGTCCTCGTCGGGCCCGGCGTTCGTGGTGCAGATCATCCGGCCGCGCTTCGGCTTGCCGCTCGGCGGGATCCTGCCGCCGCAGCTCTTCGGGCACGAGGCGCACCTCGGGTTCGAGTCGACGAGCCCGGGCGCCTCCATCGGCAGCGTCGGGCCGGAGCGCCTCGAGCTCCGCGCGGACGACTGGGAGCTGGTCCTGGTCGTCGACGCGGAAGGGCGGGTGACCCCCGAGACCCAGGTGGTCTTCGAGCTCCTGTTCGAGGAACAACCGCGGAAGGTGCGCGGCCGGCCGGGCGATCCGGCCGTCGGCGCGCTCAGCACCACCGTGCTGGCCGGGTCCGGCGAGCTCGCCGGCAGCTTCGACGTCGAGCTGGCGCGCTGCGAGGACGCGGACACGGGGGAGCCCCTCGGTTGGCCGCCGAGGCCTCTCGTCCTGCACGGAAGCTTCGATCGCCTCCCGCTGGACGCCGCGGCGACCGGGCGCTGAGCCGATCCGGCGGCCGGCCGTCCGTCAGGCGGTGCGGATCAGGAGCTCCGGCGCGGGCGCCCTGCGCTCGCCGGCGCGCAGCCGGCGCGGCTCGACCATGCGGAAGACGGGATAGAGGAACGGGCCGACCAGGGCGAGGCCGACGAGCCAGGCGGCGATGCGCGCGCCGCCGGCTTCGCGGCTCCGGAGGTTCCGCACGATGGCCGCGGCGAAGACGGCCGTGAGGAGCAGATGTCCGAGCAGCAGGAGCGGTCGCGAGCCGTTCTGAAACAAGGGTTCGCGCAGCATGTCGCCCTCCTGGAGCTCGACGCGCGCCGGTGCGAGGAACGAGGCGACGGTCACCGCCGGCGCGCGCGTCAGCGCGAAGGCCTGGTGGAACGCGGCGCAGACGCGGCCGGCGATTCCCCTCGGCTCCTGCCGGTGGGAGAAGAGCACCTCGCCGGTCGCTCCCGACACCGCCTCGACGCGCGGCGTGAGGAGGTCGGGCTCGCTCACGCGCACGAGGACCTCGGCGCGGTCGCGCGCCTCGCTCGCGAGGCAGAGATCGGCGAAGTCCGACAACGGACGCAGCTTGCTGCCGTTCCAGAGCCAGGCTTCGTCCTCGCCGAGGAGCGCCAGGCGGTTGCGCCAGAACCAGCCGCGCTTCGCGAGCTCGCGCTCCATGCACCATTCCCACCCGACGACGCGCGCGCCGCCCGGGGGGTGGATCTGCTCCAGCTTCGGGCCCTCCAGCTCGGTGCGGATCGTCCAGAGTGTGAGGTCGTCGGGGTCGAAGAGCGCGACGTTGGCGGCGAGCGAGCGCATCTCTCCGGGCAGCGGCGGCGGCGTCAGAAGCTGCGTGCGCGGCGAGAACGGCTCGTGCTGCGACGGCTTCGCGAGCACGTCGTGCCGCGGCGCCGCGATGCCGGAGCGCGCGGCCAGCTCCAGGTCGACGTATCCCGCCGGCACGAAGCCGCCGGGATACGCGAAGGTGTGCACGTCGCCTAGCTCGACGTCGAGCCAGGCCTCGTGGGAGATCACGCCGCCGGCGACTTCGACGCCGAGGCGGTGGTAGCCCTGGAACGAGGGGTAGAGCGGCGCCCAGCGCGCGCCCAGGGTCGCGGGAATCCGCGGCGGCTCGATCGCCGCGGGGTCGGCCAGCTCGTCCTCGTACGAACGGCGCGCGCCGCCGCCGATCGCGAGCACCTCGCCGGTGCCGAAGCCCGGGTGGTCGCGGAAGGCGCTGAGCGGCCGCACCTCGCCGGTCTTGTTGCTGTACGCGAGCGTGTCGAACGAGCTCTCGATCTCGTGGCGCAGCGTGCCGCGGGCGAAGGCGGTGCCGACGGTGAGCGGCAACGCGAGGAGCAGCGGGCCGCTGACGCCGAGCGCGATCGCCTCGCGCGGCGGGAGCACGCGCTCCTCGTCGTCCGTGCAGTCGAGGCGCCAGCGGACCTGGACGAGGAAGGCGGCGGCGAGCGCCACCTGCAGGAGCGGGAACCAGACGAGCTCCGCCGTCGAGCTTCCGACGTCGGCGAAGAAGAGCGCCACGACGCCGAAGCCGAGCCCGAAGAGGCCCGCGATCGCGAGCACGATCCGGAACGGGAGCGCCCCGCGCTGGGCCGCGGCGAGCGCGCCGATCCCGTACGCGGACCAGAGCGTCGTACCGATCGCCAGGTACTCGAGGACGCGTCCCCACTGCACGATCGCACCGGCGGGCGAGAAGAGGCGCTGGTACGCGACGAAGAGGAGCATCGCCGAAGCGGTGATCCCCGTACCCGTCGCGCAGCCGGCGAAGATCTTGGTCCGCAGGATCCGGCCGGCGCCGACGCCGCGGTGCAGCAGGTACGGCAGCGTTCCGTTCCAGCGCTCGCGCGCGAGCTGGCCGAAGCCGAGCACGCCGCCGAGCGCCACGTGAACGAGCAGCACGTCGCCCCACTGCAGGCTCGCGACCGGAGCGAGCAGCGCGGTGCCGACGTCCTCGTCGAAGAACCAGCCGAGGAAGAGGATCAGCGCCACGGTCCAGAAGGCGACGTTCTCGCGCAGCTCCTTCTTGAAGAGACTCACCGCTACGCTCCGTTGCTCTGGATGAGGAGCCGCGGCGCCGCGGGGCGCGGCGCGGTCTCCGGGGTCACGGTGGGCAGCGGCTCGAAGCTCAGGAAGAGGAGCCCGCCCCAGGGTCCGAGCAGAAGCGTCACCGCTCCCCAGCCCGCGACGCGCGCGTTGGACGCGCCGCGGCGGCGCAGCGTGCGCGTCACGGCGAAGGCCAGCCCTGCGGCGAGCGCGAGGTTCGCGAGCAGGAGCTCGGGGCGTGCGAAGCCGCGGACCATGGGCTCGCTCATCATCCCGAACGAGGGATCGTGTACGTCGCCCTCGAAGGCGGACGCGAGCACGACGACGGGCGCCTTCGCCACCGCGATCGCCGTGACGACTCCGGTCCAGCCCCACTCCCACCAACCGCGCGGGCCGTAGCGGTGCACCAGCAGGACCTCGTCGGTCCTGCCGTCACGGATCTCGACCGCCGGCGCGAGGCGGTCCGAGCCCGTCACGACCGGGCGCACCTCGACGAGCCCCCGGGCCGCTTCCAGACCGACGGCGCCCTCGGTCGACTCGGCGACGCGCAGGAAGCGTCCGACGCGCGCGGCGTACGCGAGGTAATGGGGCTCCGCGTCGGCCTCCCACGCGGTGAAGTCGGCGATGCCCTCGAGCGACTCGGCGAGCGCAACTCCGGCGTCGAGGTCCAACTCGACCTCGACGGGAAGCGACTCCGGCAGCGCGTGCTCGAACGTGCGCAGGTGCGGCACGGCGGTCGGGAGATACGCCGCGTGGACGACGCCCGCCTCCACGTCCCAGTACAGAGCGACGGAGGCCTCGACCAGCGGCCGCCGCGGGTCGGTCAGGTTCGCCTGCGCGATCGAGATCCAGTACGGAGCGGTCGCGAGCCCCCCGCCGGAGCGCGGCGTGTGCGCGCGCGGCTCGAGGTCGGTCCACTCGTGCCCGTCGGGGCTCCACACGCGGGTCCAGGCGGTGTCCTTGACGCGGTCGAGATGAAAGTCCCGAAGCGGCTCGCTCGAGAGCCGCCGCCGGTCGGCGTCCACCTCGAAGGCGCCGGCCTCCGTCCGCACGACCCGCGCGATCCGGCCGCTCTCGTGGCGCGCGATCGTCGGCCAGCCCGTCACGCGGCCGCGGCGCGTCAGGGGCTCCACCATCGAGAGGAGGGCGTGCGCCGGCAACACGACGAAGACGACGCCGAGGACGGCCAGGGGGATCAGGGCCTTGGGCTCGGGCACGCGGTCGGGGTCGCCGCCGCGAAGGAAGTTCGCGCGCGCGAGTCGGAGGAACCCCCAGGCCAGCGCGAAGTGCACGCCGACGACGATCGACCGGCCGAGCGCCGGAGAGCCGACCGGCAGCGAGAGGAGAGTAAGGGAGAAGGCGGCGAAGCCGCACGCCGCCAGCACCAGGATGAAGACCTGCCCCGCGATGCTCTGGCGCAGCGTCCCGACCAGCATGCCGAGCCCGTGCGCCGAAGGGGCGAGCGCGGCGAGCACGAGGAGCTCGAGCACGCGCTCCCAGCGGACGAGGGCGCCCAGCGGCGAGAACGTGCTCTCCCAGACTCCGTAGAGCAGCACGGGCACGACGAGCACGACCGCGAAGAACATCCACGCGACGAGCGTCTTCGCGCCGAGGATGCGGGGCAGCGCCAGGTCGCGGTGCACGAGATAGCTGACCGTGTTGTTTCCGCGCTCGACCGCCACCTGCACGTAGCCGAGCACCGTGCCGGCGATCAAGCTCATCACGAAGATCGCGATGGACATCGACCGCGGCGCGGGCGCGTAGAGCGAGTCGTCGAGGTCCCACTCGACGAGCTGCCGGACGAACCAGTTCCCGGAGATGTTGAAGAAGCCGACGATCGCCAGGATCCAGACGACGTAGAGCTCCTTGCGAACGAGCGCCTTCATCAGAAGCCCTCCCCTTCCACGAGCGCGACCTCGGCGGTCCGCGACGTGAGGTCGACGAAGAGGTCCTCGAGCGTCGGCACCGCCGGGTCGGAGAGCTGGGTCGCCCGCTCGCGGAGCACGCGCTCGTCGGCATCGTCGACGTCGACCAGCAGGAGGTCGAACCCGCCGCGCCGCAGCTGCACGCGCAGCACGCCCGGCAGGTCGTGGAAGGCCGGCTTCGACGGCCCGTCGAAGCGCGCGAAGCGGCGCTGCACGCGCCGCCGCAGGTCCTCGACGGTGGCGTCGACGATCAGGCTGCCCTCGTGCAGGATGCCGACGCGGTCGGCGATGCGCTCGACGTCGGTCAGGATGTGCGAGGAGAAGAGCACGCTCTTCCCCTCCTGGCCGAGCAGGTCGATCATCGCCTCGAGGAACTCGCGCCGCATGACCGGGTCGAGCCCCATCGCCGGATCGTCCATGACGAGAACTTCCGGCTCGCCGGCCATCGCGACGAGCAGCGCCACCGTCGCCTGCTGGCCGCGCGAGAGCTTGTTCACCGGGCGGTCGAACGGCAGCTCGAGGCGGCGCAGGTGGTGCTCGGCGTAGGCGCGGTTGAAGCGGCTGCGCGTGCCGTCCTCGAAGTCGAGCACCTCGCGCACCTTCATCCAGCCGTAGAGCTTGTGCCCCTCGGTGACGAGGCCGATGCGCGCGCGGTCCTCGGGCCCGAGCGCGAGCGAGTCGACGCCGAGCACCGAAGAGCTCCCCCCCATCGGCTGGAGGAAGCCGAGGAGGATCCGCATCGCGGTCGTCTTGCCCGCGCCGTTGCGCCCGAGCAGCGCGTAGATCTCGCCGGGCTTGACGGCGAAGTCGAGGCCGCGCAGGACCTCCTTGCCGCGGAACGAACGGTGAACGTCGCGGAACCGAATGGGGTTCGTCATTTTGCGTCACTCCTGGTGAAGCGCACCTCGCGCAGGCAGGCGTCGAGCGCGCTCTTGATCTCCTCGCCGTCGAAACCGAGGTGGTAGGCCTCGGTCACCGACCGCGAGAGAAGCTCCTCCAGGCGCCGGCGGCGCTCCTCGTCGCGCAGCGCGGACGCGCCGTCGCGGACGTAGCAGCCCGCCCCCTGCCGCCGGACGATCACCCCCTCGGTCTCGAGCGCCTGGTAGGAACGCGAGACCGTGTTCGGGTTGATCGCGAGCTCCTTGGCGAGCTCGCGCACCGAGGGGAGCTTGTCGCCCTGGCTGAGCTCGCCGCGCGCCACCGCCGTCTTCACCTGGAAGACGAGCTGCTCGAAGATGGGCTGCGCGGCGAGGGGATCGACCTGGAAGAGCATCGGGTGGTGTACGACTGTACTAGTTCACTTAGTACAGTAGGGACCGATGTTTCCGCTTTCTCAGCGTGTCTGTCGGAAAGCGTTGTGGGAGCGGGGCTTAGGCGCCCGTCCCGTCGCGACCCTCGGTCGGCCCGCGGCCGAGGAGGCTCGCGGGGAGCACCGTCCCGCGCCCGAACTTCCGGCGGAGCTTGTCCATCGCCTCCTGGGTGCGTTCCCGCCGCGCGTCGGACGGCGGCACGTCGCCCTCGCCGGCGGCGTCGCCGAAGAGCGTCCCCTGAACCGGGTCGCGGACGTCCTCCAAACCCGACACCGTCACGCCGAGGAGCCGCAGCGGCCCCGGCGGCACGCGGTCGAGCAGCTCGCGCGCGACGGCGTAGATGCGCGTGCCGATGTTGGTCGGGTACTCGACCGTCTTGGAACGCGTCACGGTCTTGAAGTTCCAGAAGCGCGCCTTCAGCGTGATCGTGCGCCCGCGCAGTCCACGGCTGCGCAGGTCGAACGACACCTCGTTGCAGAACTCGTAGAGGTAGAGCCGCAGCTCCTCGCGGTCGTCGACGTCCTCGGGGAACGTGCGCTCCATCCCGTGCGACTTCTCGGGACGGCGCGGCGTCACCCGCCGGGGATCGATCCCGTGCGCCAGGTCGTAGATCCACGCGCCGCTCGCGCCGAACTCGCGCAGCACGGCGACGCGCTCGCGCGAGGCGAGGTCCCCCACGGTCGTCACGCCGAGGCTTTCCAGTCGCTTCGCGGTCCGCGGGCCGACGCCGAAGATCTTCGACACCGGCAGCGGGTCGAGCACCGAGCGCACCTCGTCCGCGCGGATGACGCGGAAGCCGTCCGGCTTGTCGAGGTCCGAGGCCAGCTTCGCGAGGAACTTCGAGGGCGCGACGCCGATCGACGCGATGAGCCGGGTCTCGCGCAGGATGTCTTTCTTGATGCCCTTGCCGATCGCGACGGCGTCGCCGTGCAGCCGCTCGCAGCCCGCGACGTCGAGGAACGCCTCGTCCAGGGAGAGCGGCTCCACCCGCGGCGTGTAGCGCTGGAAGATCTCCATGATCTTGCGGCTCGCCGCGGTGTAACGGTCGAAGTCCGGCGGCACGAGCACGAGGTCCGGACAGAGCTCCTGCGCCCGCGCGGTCGGCATCGCGGAGTGCACGCCGAACTTGCGCGCCTCGTAGCTCGCGGCCGAGATCACGCCGCGACGATCCGCGCGACCGCCGACGCAGACCGGCTTGCCGGCCAGGGACGGGTTGTCGCGCACCTCGACGGACGCGTAGAAGGCGTCCATGTCGACGTGCAGGATCGAGGGCGCTTCGGCGACCATCGGAGGGTCCAGGGTGCCCGCCCCGCTTGGATTCCGTCAACCGGATCCCTACCCTGCCGCGCCCGCACCGTGAAGTTCACCCAGGTCAGGATCGCGAGCGTGGCCCACGCGCTCCCCGACGAGGTCGTCACCTCCGAGGCGCTCGAGGAGCGGCTGGCCCCCGTCTACGACCGCCTGAAGCTGCGCGCCGGGCGACTGGAGCTCATGACCGGCATCCGCGAGCGCCGCTTCTGGCCGGCGGGGACCCGTCCCTCCGAGGCGGCGGCGCGCGCGGGCGCGCGGGCGCTCGAGCGCTCCGGCGTCGAGCGCGGGAGCGTCGGCTGCCTGATCCACGCCGCGGTCTGCCGCGACTTCCTCGAGCCGGCGACCGCGTCGGTCGTGCACCGCGCGCTCGAGCTGCCGGCGGAGTGCGCGGTGTTCGACCTCTCCAACG
>JANQEJ010000084.1 GCA_028278425.1 Planctomycetota bacterium
AGGATGCACCGCGGCTCGGCCAGCGTGAGCCGGTACTCGTCCCGGCCGAGCGCCGCCGACCGCTCGATCCGGGCGCTGAAGGGGACTCCCGGGGCGCCCTCGTGTTCGGCGCGCGTTCGCGCACCGAACAGGTCCTGTGCGCGGGCCCAGGCCTCGGAGGCGCCGTTGGCGCTCTCCACCGGGGAGAACGGCCCCGGCGGGACGGTGCCGCGGACGTGCTCCACCGACCGCGGCGGTGGCCACAGTCGTTCGAGGAGGCCGGGGGCTTCGCGGGTTCCTTCGATGGCTCGTCCGTCCTATTCTGTCGAGCTGCGTTCTCGCGACGCACGCTCCGCCGACGCATCCCAGGAAGCCAGCCATGAAAGTCAAGACCCTGTCGAGCCTCGCCGCTGCTCTGGTACTCGCCGTGATCGCCGTCGGCGAAACCCCGTCCGCACAGAAGGGGAACAAGGCCGACAAGGCGAACCCCCAACGGGACGCTGCGGCCGTGGTCGATCAAGCCGCGGTCGTCGCCGCGCAGCTCCCGTCCTATCCGCTGAAGGACTGCGTCGTCAGCGGCGAGGGGCTGCACGCCATGGGCAAGCCGATCGACATCGTGCACGACGGCAAGCTCGTGCGGCTCTGCTGCAAGGGCTGCAAGAAGATGCTCAGGAAGAAGCCCGCCGAGATCGTCGCGAAGATCGACGCCGCGGTGATCGCCGCCCAGAAGCCGACGTACCCGCTGAAGAAGTGCGTCGTCAGCGGCGAGGGCCTCGCGTCCATGGGCGGTCCGATCGACGTCGTCCACGGGACGCGGCTCGTGCAGCTGTGCTGCGACGGGTGCAAGAAGGGCTTCGCGAGGAAGCCCGAGCGCTTCCTCGCCAAGATCGACGCCGCCCTCATCGAGACCCAGAAGAAGTCCTATCCGCTGAAGAGCTGCCCGGTGTCGGGCGAGCCGCTCGGGGACGGTCACGACTTCCTGTACGGCACGCAGCTCGTTCGCACGTGCTGCGCGGGCTGCGAGAAGCCCTTCCGCAAGGACGGAGAGAAGCTCGTCGCGAAGATCGTGAAAGCCCGGAAATAGGGCGCCACGACCGCTACCCTGAAACGGCGCGGCCCGGTCGACGACCGGACGCGCCGTTTTCGCAGGGACATGGCCGCCCGCAAGAAGTTCTCGGTCGTGCGCGACCCGGTGCACGGCGACGTCTACCTCTCGGACGAGGAGGTGGCCGTGCTCGACACGCCCGAGATGCAGCGCCTGCGCGGCGTCCGGCAGCTCGGAACGGCCTATCTCGTCTACCCCGGCGCCGTGCACACGCGCTTCGATCACTCGATCGGCACCCTGCACGTGACCCAGGGGGTGATCGACGCCGTCAACCTGAACTTCGAGCTCGACCCGCGGGGCCTCCTGGGCATCGGCGAGGAGGAGGCGCGCGTCATCCGCATTGCCGCGCTCGTTCACGACGTGACCCACATCCCCTTCGGGCACAACGTCGAGGACCAGACCGGGCTCTTCCACCGCCACGACTCCGCGTACCGCTACGAGCGCATGCTGGGGGCGGGAACGGCGCTGGGGCGCCTGCTCGAGGAGCTGGGCGTGCGGGCCGACGTGCTCGAGATCCTGCTGCCCGAGCGCGAGGGCCGCGACCGGCGCGTTCCGCCGTACTGGACCCAGATCCTCGCGGACACGATCTGCTCGGACATCCTCGACTACCTGGCGCGCGACGCGTACTTCACCGGGCTCAAGCTGGAGGTCGACCCCCGCATCCGGAGCTACTTCAAGGTCGACCGCGAGAGCGGCAACCTCTTCATCGACCTGGAGAAGCGCGACCTCCTGCGCGAGGACATCCTCAGCGAGATCGTGCGGATGCTGGAGGCGCGCTACTACTTCTCGGAGCGCGTGTACTACCACCACGCGAAGGTCTCCGCCGGCGCGCTGGTCGCGCGGGCCGTCGAGGCGTGCCTCGTCGCCGGCGTGCTCGAGGAGGCCGACTTCTACGACCAGACGGACGCGTCCCTGCTCGACCTGCTCGAGCGCGCGTCGGAGCGGGCCGCGCCGGAGGTGTCCGAGCGGGTGCACTCGCTCGTCGAGCGCTTCCGCAACCGGCGCCTCCTCAAGCGCGCGTGTGTCTTCCCCCGCTACGACAATGCCGACGTCCAGGCCGGGCTGGTCGGGCAGTTCTTCGCCCGGGGGCGTCACGCGGCGCGGGCCGACGTCGAGGCGCGCATCGCCGACCTCGTGCGGTTCGCGACGGGCCGCGAGATCGAGATCGCCGTCTACTGCCCGGCCGCCCGCATGCAGCTGAAGGAGGT
>JANQEJ010000306.1 GCA_028278425.1 Planctomycetota bacterium
TGCTTGAGCAGTCGCCGCAGTGCGCCGGCGGCCTGATCGATTACCTCCCCAACTACCTCGCCATCCGCATCGAGACGACGCTGCCGCCGACGGAGTTCGCGCGCTTTGTCCGGCGCCGGATCGCCGCGCACTGCGGCATCAAGGGCGAGGACCGCGTCGCGCTGGAGCGCTTCCTGCGCGAGGTGATGACGGCGGTCGATCCTGCGAGCGGCCTCGCGGTCGGGTTCATGTTCACGCCCGAGGGGCCGTCGTTCGTTGCGACCGGCAAGCTCGGGGACGTTCCGGCCTCCCCCGTCCTGGGGAAGCTGCACAGCAACGACCGCTCGGTCGGATGTTCGAGGCGCGCGGCGAGATCAAGCTGGACGACGTGCCGGTGCGCGACCTAGCGCTCGCGGAGCTCCGCGGCGCGATGGCGTACGTGCCGCAGGACAGCTTCCTCTTCTCCGAGACCTACCGCGACAACGTCGCCTTCGGCGCGGACTCGGAGGAGCTCGCGGACGCCGAGCTCGCCGAGCTGATCGAGAGCGCGTGCATGACCGAGGAGGTCGCCACCTTCCCCGACGGCGTCGAGCAGATGATCGGCGAGCGCGGCGTCACGCTTTCCGGCGGACAGCGCCAGCGCACGTGCATCGCGCGCGCGCTCGCGAAGGACCCGCGCGTCCTGATCCTCGACGACTGCCTGTCGGCGGTCGACACCGAGACCGAGGCGCGGCTGATCCGGAACCTCCACGAGGCCGGCCGCGGACGCACGATGATCCTCGCCGCGCACCGGCTGTCCGCCGTGCGCCAGGCGGATCAGATCCTCGTCCTGGACGAGGGTCGGGTCGACGCGCTCGGCTCGCACGAGGAGCTGCTCGAGACGTCGCGCTGGTACCGCGAGACCTGGGAGCGCCAGCGCGCGCTGGAGGAGCTGGAGGAGCTCGAGTGAGCGCCCGCCGCAAGGATCTCGGAGACGAATTCGTCGCGACGAAGGCGTGGGACACCGCGCTGCTCAAGCGGCTGCTCGTCTACGCGAAGCCGCACAAGCTGCTCTTCCTCCAGAGCTTCCTGGTGATCATCGTGCTCTTCGGGCTCGAGCTCTCCGCACCGTACGTGCTGCGGCGCGCGATCGACGGCCCGGTGATGGCGGCGGTCGACCTGGATCCCGGCGCCGGGGAAGTCGACAACTCGCCGTACCTGGAGGGCCTCGCCAGGCACGCGGTCCTCTACCTCGGGCTCGTGCTCTTCGCCGGCCTCTTCCGCTACCTCCAGGTGGCGCAGCTCGGGCGCACCGGGCAGGCGGTGATCCACGACCTCCGCACGCACCTCTTCGGTCACATGCAGCGCATGGACCTCGCCTGGTACGACCGGCGCCCGACCGGCTCCCTGGTCACGCGCGTCACCGGCGACATCGAGAACCTGAACGAGCTCTTCACCTCGGGGCTGATCGTCCTGGCCTTCGACTTCCTGAAGATCTTCGTGATCCTCGGGTTCCTGTTCTGGCTCGACGTCGAGCTCGCGCTCTTCGTCCTCGCGCTGACGCCGCTGCTCGTTCTGACGAGCCTCGGGTTCCGCGGCGGCGCCCGCCGCGTGCACCGCACCGTGCGCGCGCGGCTCGCGATCCTGAACGGCTACCTGCAGGAGGTGCTCTCCGGCATCCGCGTCGTGCAGGTCTTCCGCCGCGAGCGGCGCGTGTCGGAGCGTTTCCAGGGGCACCTTGCCGCCTACCTGAAGGCGAACCTCCAGACGATCCTGCTCTTCGCGCTCTTCTTCCCCTCGATCGAGTTCATCACCCTCGTGATCAAGGGCGCGATCGTGTGGAACGGCGGGCTCTCGATCGCGGCCGGGGCGCTCTCGTTCGGCGTGTTCTTCCAGTTCTGGTTCTACCTCCAGCACTACCTGAACCCGATCCGCGAGCTGGGCGAGCGCTACAACGTCATGCAGCAGGCCTTCGCCTCCTCGGAGCGCGTGTTCGAGATCCTCGACACCGAGCCGCAGGTCGCGGCCGCCGCCGAGCCCGCGCGGCCGGAGCCGCTGCGCGGGCACGTCGTCTTCGAGGACGTGACCTTCGCGTACCGCGAGGACGAGCCGGTCGTCGAAAACGTCTCCTTCGAGATCCCGGCCGGCGCGACCGTCGCGGTCGTCGGCGCGACCGGCGCCGGCAAGTCGACGCTGGTCAACCTGCTCCTGCGCTTCTACGACCCGACGGAGGGGCGCATCACGATCGACGGCGTCGACCTCGCCGAGCTCGAGGAGCAGCACTTCCGCGACCGCGTCGGCCTCGTGCAGCAGGAGGACTTCCTCTTCACCGGCAGCGTCCGCGAGAACCTCTCCCTCGGCCGCGAACGCGCCGGCGACGAGTCGATCGCGCGCGCGCTCGCCGTGAGCTGCGCCGACGCCGTCGTCGGGCGCCTGCCGCGCGGCCTCGACTCGGAGATGGCCGAGCGGGGCGTGACGCTCTCCACCGGCGAGCGGGAGCTCCTGGCGATCGCCAGGGCGCTCGCCGGCAACCCGCGGATCGTCATCCTGGACGAGGCGACCTCGAGCGTCGACTCCGCCACCGAGGCCCGCATCGAGGAGGCGACCCACAACCTCCTCCGCGGCCGGACCGCGCTGGTCGTCGCCCACCGGCTCTCAACAGTGCGGCGCGCGGACCGTATCCTCGTCATGCACCACGGCCGCCTCCGCGAGTCGGGCACCCACGAGGAGCTCCTCGCCCAGGGCGGGCTGTACGCCAAGCTCTACGCCATGCAGTTCCGCGACGCGGACGACACCGCGCGCGCCGTTTGACCGCCAACGATCGAGTCCCGTGACCAGACCTCCGCTTCTCGCCGCGCCGCTCCTCGCCCTTCTCGCGACCCACGCACCCGCCCAGGAGCCGGCTTCGCGTCCGGTCCTGCGCATCGACGGCGAGCCCGTCTCCGCCGCGGAGTTCGAGAACTGGCTCGTTCGCCTGCGCGCCGAGACGCTCGCGCACGCCTTCGTCCAGCAGCGGCTCGTGCGCCGCGAAGCGGCGGCGCTCGGCGTGGACGACGTCGCCGACCGCGTGAAGGAGATCGTCGAAGGCGAGATTCAGCTCCGGGTCGACAAGGTGTATCGCGGCGACCGCTCGAAGTGGGTGGAGGAGCTCGCGGCGGCGCAACGGACTCCCGAGGGCCGGATCACCGAGCGCACGATCGCCGTGGAGAACGAAGAGCTCCTGCGCGCGGTCGCGGCCCACGACCGCGTGATCCCCCGCGAGAAGCTGGAGCGCGAGTGGAACCACCGCTACGGCAAGAAGGGCCGCAACTTCGACGTGTTGCTCCTCTTCAAGCGCCTGACGGTCCCTAGCGTCCCCGGCGCGACGGCCCAGGAGCGCAGGGAGCAGCAAGAGCGGCTCAAGGAGGAGCTGCGCGCCGAGATGACGAAGCTGCGGGACCGCGTCCACGCCGGCGAGAGCTTCTCCGAGCTCGTCGCGGTCCACAGCGAGGACGCCGAGACCCGCGCGCGCGGGGGAGCGACCGCGGCGGGGCTCGACACCGTCCTCTGGCCGGATGCGGTGCTCGACGAGCTCGCGAAGCTGCCCCCGGGCGAGGTCTCCGAGCCGCACTTCGTGCGCGGCGGGTACTGGCTGGTGCAAATGCGCAAGCTCACCGTCACCCCGCTGGAGCAGGTGGAAGACGAGCTCCGCCGGGTCCTGATCGAGCGCGGGCCCGAGTCGGACGAGACCAGCGCGGTGCTCAACCGCCTCTGGGAAGGCGTCGAGTTCGAGGTCCTGCCGGCCGCCTACCTCCGCCCGGAAGCGGAGGCGGTCGGTCGCCCCGCGGACGAGCCGGTGCTCCGCATCGGCGCGGAGACGGTTCCGCGCGCGGAGCTCGCCCGCTGGCTCGCGCGGACCCAGGGCGAGCTCGTGGCGCGCCGCTTCGCCGAGGATCGGGTCCTGGCGAGGGTCGGCGCGAAGCAGGGTCTCGCCTTCAGCGACGAGGACGTCCTGCGCCGCGTCGACGCCGACATCGACGCGATGGTCGAGTACTACTTCAAGGGGGACCGCGAGAAGTGGAGCCGCCAGGTGCTCGGGCGCGGACGGACGCTGGAGACGTATCGACGCGACATGTCCTTCAAGACGCGCGGAGACATGATCGCGGAGCACATGGTCAAGAAGGACCGTGTCATCACCGACGACGCCGTGCGCGCCGCCTGGACGGAGAAACACGGCGAGGGCGGCGTGTCGCTCGACCTGCGCATGATCGTCATCGAGCCCACGCCACCGGACACGCCCCTCGAGACTCCGCCCGAGGAGAAGGAGCGCCTGATCGAAGAAGCGATCGCCGCGGCCCGCGCGCAAGCGGAGGACGTGGTCGAGCGCATCGAGGACGGGGAGGACTTCGCGTCCCTCGCGAGGAAGTTCTCGAGCGATCCGGGTTCCCGCGACAACGGGGGGAAGCCGGCCGCGGGGTTCAAGTACGGGAGCCTGGGACCGGATGTGGTTCGGGCGATCGAAGCGCTCAAACCGGGCGGGGTCACGGCGCCGGTGCAGGTTGGGTTCTCGTTCTTCGTGTTCGAGCTGATTGGGCGGGTTGTGGTGCCCTTCGACGACGTGAGGGATGCGTTGCGGGAGGAGCTGAAGGAGCGCCGGCCCACGGGGTTGGAAACGTCGGCGTATCGGAACGTGTTGATGCGGGAGGTGCTCGTCGAGGTCTTGCCGGGGTTGTTTGAGTGAGGCGCGGTCGGGGCGTTTGCCTGCCTGACACGCAACGGCCTTTCTTCGACACGCGAGTGGGCCGAGAAGCGGTTGAGGAGGCCTCGGCCGCGTCGGGCGGTGCTGCAGCGCGTTACACAACGGCCGGGCTTTAAATCGTCTGCCGGGCTTGAGGACGTTTTCCCTGTACTGACTGAAGTGGGCCGCTTCGCTCGCGAGGTGAGAGGGTTAGGGACCTCCAGGCGTTTCGGCGAGGCGGAGCAGGCCGTGGCGTCGCCAGGCTTTCCCTAGGAGCCACGTCTTCGGCGAGACGATCGGGCCGAGCCAATCGTCGGGGGTGTAGTCCTTCCAGCCGTCGAACCAGTGGCCGGAGCTGAAGGTGTCGGGTTGGCCCCTCGGGATGCGGCGCTTGTGCTTGCGGCCGTTGTTCAGGACGTAGCTCAACACGTTTCGCACCTCGCGGGCGGAGCGGAGGATGCGGTCGTGGTAGCGGTCCGCGAACACGCTGCCCTTGCGGCCCCAGAGGCGATTTAGGCCTCTCGCGATGCGGATGGAAAGGCCCTGGATGCCGCGTGACAGCGCCAGCCGATCCGTGGCCTCGACGATCAGGTGAAGGTGATCGTTCTGCACGGAGAAGTGGACGAGGCGGAAGTGGCCCTTGGCGAGCCTCCCCGCGCGCTCCTTGCCCTTGTCGAAGGCCCCACAGATCGCGTTGTAGGGATCGATCGCCCGCAGGCGGGGAAGGTCGATCCTCGTCTTGAGCGTGACGTGCACCGGATACTTCGAAGCCAACGCCGCCCGCCGCTTGTGCGAAACGCCGGAGTCCTCCTTCGGCGGTCGCCCGCGTCTCTTCTCGCTCGGCCTCTTGCGCCAGATACTGGAGAAGTTGAGTTGTCGCCCTTGCTTCACACGAAGATTATGGGCAGAAATAGGAGATGACGCAAGGAAAAACCTCACAAGAATCAGGGGCGAGGGCTCGGAAGTGCCCTACGCTCGCACTCCAGAAGCGAAGCGGCCCACTTCAGTCAGTACAGGAAAACGCCCTCGAGTCCGGCAGACGATTTAAAGCCCGGCCGTTGCGTCCCGCGCTGCAGAACCGCCCGACGCGGCCGGGACCTCCTCACTCCCCTCCCGGCAAGCCCGCGTCGTCAAAGCCTCTTCCTCATCACTCTCAGACCGCCACCGCGTTCACCAACGGCAAACCATGGACCTCGCCTGTGGCTCTCAAAGGCGCACCGGTAGAATGCGCCTCATGAATCTCCCCGCCCCCCGCCTCGCCGTCCCCTTCCTCCTGCTCCTCGCCACCGGCGTCTCCACAGCCGGCCGCGACACCGACGAGGACAAGTTCCGCCAACTCGAGGAGATCCTCCCCACCCCGAACGCCTACCGCACCGCCTCCGGCGCCCCCGGTCACGAGTACTGGCAACAGCGCGCCGACCACGCCATCGAAGTCGAGCTCGACGACGAGACCCAGCACCTCTACGGCTCCGAAACCATCACCTACACGAACAACTCCCCCGACACGCTTCCGTACCTCTGGGTCCAGATCGACCCCAACATCTACTCGCCGGAGTCCCACGCCGCCCTGATCGCCGAGGCGAACCTCGACCAGCCGTCCTACCGCTCGATCGGCAGCCTGCTCGCCCGCGAGAGCTTCGACGGAAGCGCGCAGATCACGCGCGTCGCCGACGGAGCCGGCGAGGCCCTTGCGCACACCATCGTGGGCACGATGATGCGGATCGACCTGGCCGAGCCCCTGGCGACCGGCGGAACGACGACCTTCTCGATCGACTGGAACTACTCGATCAACGAACACCGGAAGGTCCGCGGCCGAACCGGCTTCGAGTTCTTCGAGGAAGACGGCAACTACCTCTACGAGATCGCGCAGTGGTTCCCGCGGATGGCGGCCTACACCGACGTCACCGGCTGGCAGCACAAGCAGTTCCTGGGGCGCGGCGAGTTCACGTTGGAGTTCGGCGATTACAAGGTGGCGATCACCGTTCCCGAGGACCACGTCGTCGCGGCGACGGGCGTGCTCCAGAACCCCGACGAGGTCCTGACGCCCACGCAGCAGGAGCGGCTCGCGCGCGCGGCGGACGCGGACACGCCGGTCTTCATCGTGACGCCGGAGGAGGCGGAGGCGAACGAGACGAGGAAGCCGGACGGCAAGAAGACGTGGGTGTTCCACGCGGAGAACGTGCGCGACTTCGCCTTCGCTTCGTCGCGCAAGTTCATCTGGGACGCCATGGGGCACGACGTGGAGGGGCGGACCGTGATGGCGATGTCGGCGTATCCCAAGGAGGGCGAGCCGCTCTGGAGCAAGTACTCGACCCATGCGATCGCGCACACGCTCGACGCGTACGGGAAGTTCTGCTTCCCGTACCCCTACCCGGTCGCCTGGTCGATCAACGGGCCGGTCGGCGGGATGGAGTACCCGATGATCTGCTTCAACGGCCCGCGGCCGGAGGAGGACGGCACCTACTCGGCGCGCACGAAGTACGGCCTGATCTCGGTGATCATCCACGAGGTCGGCCACAACTGGTTCCCGATGATCGTGAACTCGGACGAGCGCCAGTGGACGTGGATGGACGAGGGACTGAACACCTTCGTGCAGTACCTCGCCGAGCAGGAGTGGGAGGAGGACTACCCGTCCTGGCGCGGGGAACCGAAGAAGATCGTGGAGTACATGAGCGATCCCAAGTCGGTCCCGATCATGACGAACTCCGAGTCGATCCTTCAGTTCGGCAGCAACGCCTACGCGAAGCCCGCCACCGCCTTGAACGTGCTGCGCGAGACCGTGATGGGGCGCGAGCTCTTCGACTTCGCGTTCAAGCAGTACGCCGAGCGCTGGCGGTTCAAGCGCCCGATGCCGGCCGACCTGTTCCGGACGATGGAGGACGCCTCCTCGGTGGACCTCGATTGGTTCTGGCGAGGCTGGTTCTACACGACGGACCACACCGACCTCTCGATCGAGAACCTGCGCCTCTACACGATCGACACGCGCGCCCCCGAGGTCGAGAAGGCGCGCAGGAAGCAGGAGCGGGCGGAGGAGCCCGCGACGCTGGCGGCCCAACGGAACCGGTCGATCACCAAGCGCGCCGACGTCTTCCCCGAGCTCAAGGACTTCTACAACGAGTACGACGAGCTCGACGTCACCGACAACGACGTCGCGGACTTCCTCGCGCTCGTCGAGGACCTCGAGGAGGACGAGCGCGAGCTGCTCGGCCTGACGCGCAACTTCTACGTGATCGACCTCGCGAACAGAGGGGGGCTCGTGATGCCGGTGATCCTCGACGTTCGCTACACCGACGGCACGGCGGAGGAGATCCGCATCCCCGCCGAGGTGTGGCGGCGCAACGCGGCGAGCGTCGGGAAGCTCGTGATGACCGAGAAGACGATCGAGCGCATCCGCCTCGATCCGCACCTGGAGACCGCCGACGTCGACCTGGCGAACAACCACTACCCGCGGCTTCCGGTCGAGGAGAAGCTGGAGCTGACGAAAGACCCCGACCGCAGGAACCCGATGCAGGAGGCCGCCGAGGCCGAGAAGAAGGCGGAGAAGAGCCCCGACGGCACCGACTGACGGCCGCGGCGCAGGCCGCCGGCGGGCGCTCCATGGCGAAAACAGGCGTCCTCGCGTCCGTGCCCCCTGGACTTCGCCTCTTCCGTTTCCCAGGCTGACCCCAGCTCGGTCCACTCAAGACTCCAAGGAAGCGACCCATGCGCATTCCCACGCTTGCCGCCCTCGCCGTTCTGCCCCTGGCCTTCACCGCCGCTTGCGGAGGCGAGGAGAGCGACACCACCGACGTCGAGGTTCCCAACCCCGACGACGTCGAGACCCCCGACCCCGAGGACGTCGAGGTTCCCGAACAGGACGGCTAACGGCCCGCCCCCTCCGGCGGCTCGTCGAAGAGGCCGCGCTGCGTTTCGCCCCGCGGGCGCCGTGGCTCGATCTCCTCGACGCCGTTCGTGCTTCCCAGCCCGAGCCGGCGGCGGTGGATCTCGAAGAGCCGCTCGATCGCGCGCCAACGCGGCCCCGTGCCGCGCATGCGCGCGCCGAAGGAGGCCTCGTTGAGCTTGCCGGCGCGCACCTCGCGCAGCGCGGAGAAGATCTTCGAGGCGCGTTCGGGGAAGGCCCGCTCGATCCGTTCACGGAAGACCGGGAGCACCTCCGCCGGCAGCCGCAGCATCGTCAGGAAGGCGCTGCGCGCGCCCGCCTCGGCGGCCCGCTCGAGGACGGCGGGGATGTGCGCGTCGTTGAGGCCCGGGATGACCGGCGCGATCGCCACGCCGGTCGGGACGCCGCGTTCGGCCAGGGCGCGCACCGCGGCGAAGCGGTGGCGGGGGGAGCAGGCGGCCGGCTCGATCCGGCGCCCGGTCTTCTCGTCGGCGAAGGGGATGCTGACGAAGGCGGCGGCGCCCGGGCCGCGCGCGAGCCGCGCGAGGAGGTCGACGTCGCGCTGGATCAGGGCGGACTTCGTGATCACCGCCACCGGGTTCCGGAACTCCAGGCAGACCTCCAGGCACGCTCGGGTCAACCCGTAGGAGGCCTCCAGCGGCTGGTAGCAGTCCGTGTTGCCCGAGAACACGACCGGCTCGCCCGCCCAGCCCCTCCGCGCGAACCCGCGGCGCAGGCACTCCGCGGCGTTCGTCTTCACCACGATCTTCGTGTCGAAGTCCGTTCCCGCGCCGAAGCCCAGGTACTGGTGCGTCGGCCGCGCGTAGCAGTAGGCGCAGGCGTGGTAGCAGCCCCGGTAGGGGTTGACGCTATAGCGGAAGGGGATGTCCGGGCTCCGGTTCTCGTTGAGGACGGACTTCGCCTCCTCCTCGAAGACCTGGAGCTTCGCCGCCGGCGGCGGACCGATCCACTCGACGGCGGTGGACTCCCAGGGGTTGGGGGGATTGGAGACGTGACGGGGCATGGCGCGACGCAGCGGCCGAGCGCACCCCCCGGGACGCCCGAGCGACTAGTGCCCGCGTTTGGCGGGCTTTCTGGCCTTCTCGATCTGCGCGAGGTACTCGGCCGGGTTCTTCAGGAAGCCCTTCTTGCAGCCCTTGCAGCAGAGCCGGACGAGCGTCGTCCCGTAGAGCATGTCGACCGGCTTGCCCATCGCGTCCAGCGGCTCGTCGCTGACGAGGCACTTCTCGATGGGGTAGGTCTTCAACTGCTTCTTGATCAGGGCCGCGTCGATCGTGGCCAGGTGCTTGGCCGGGTCCTTCTTGTAGCCCTTGACGCAGCCCTTGCAGCAGAGGCGCACCAACCGCGTGCCGTCGACGTGGTTGATCGGCTCGCCCATCGAGCCGAGCGGCTCGCCGCTGACCAGGCACTTCTCGATCGGGTAACCGGGCATCTGCGCCTTGACCACCGCCGCGTCGATCTTCTCGAAGACGCTCTTGGCGTCTCCCTCGACCGGCTTGATGCAGCCCTTGCAGCAGAGCCGAACCAGACGCCCTTCGACGACGTGGTCGACCGGATCGCCGTTCGCGCCGAGCTTCTCCCCGCTCATCACGCAGGTGGAGAGCGGGTACGAGGGCTTCTGCGCCTTGACGACCGCCTCGGCCTTCGCGTCCTGCTTCGCGGGGGCCTTCACGTCCTTGACCTCCTGCAGCGAGAGCGTGAGCAGGCCGAGCACGAGGGTTGCGGGGAGGAGAGCTAGGGCTTTCATCACTGTCGATTCCTGTGGTTTGAGGGGATCGGGCGGCCGAACATCGTAGCGCCGGCCCGCGGGGGACGGAGGCCCCTACGGGGCGGACCCCCCGCTAGCCCTCCAGAAACTCGATTTCGCCGCCGGGGAGCAGGTAGACGACCAGCATCGCGCCGCCCGCCACCGTCGGCACGTGGACCGAGTCCGCTCCGAGCACGACCCACCCCGGCGGCCGGCCGTCGAAGGTCGGCTCGCCTTCGAGCGCGACGCACCAGTCGATCTCGCCCTTCGGATGACGGTGCCGCGGGCCCCGTGCGGTCATGTGGACCGCGTCGATCGAAAAGCCCGCGGTCTCCTCCACCGCCTTGGACACGCGGCCCCACTTGACGGGCAGCTCGCCGCGCTCGGCGATTTTCCCCTCCTCGAGCAGCGCCACCAAGGAGGCGTTCAGCGCGCGCGCGGCGTCGGAAGCGGGGTCGAGTCGGCGGTTGAGCTCCGCCTCGGCGGCGGCGGCGTCGGCGAGGTCGAGGCCGCGGGCGGCCTCGATGAGCGGCTGGAAGGTGTTGAGCATGGGTCTTTCGTTCCTGAAAACAGGGGGCTTCTAAGGAAGCTTTTACCCGTGCTAGGATAGACGCGCCAAGCGTAAGGGGCCGCTTGGGCGCTCATCCGGGCTAGACTGACGCTCTCTGGGCTTCTGTCCGGCCTGCTCATGGGAGGCTTCCCCCCTGCCTCCTCCGGAAGCGCTCGCAACTCACTCTCCACACAAGTACCCATGACGATGGACCTCGAAGTCGAGCAGTCCGCGCATCCCCCGCGTGAGGCATTGCTCGACGATTTCGGCGACGAATACCTGTCGATTCAATCGCTCTTCCGCTTCTGCTTTGTGCCCGGCGGAAGGCTCAGCCTGCTGAAGGAGCTTGCTCTTGACGAGGAGTGGGGTCAGAACGACTTCGTTCTCCTGAAATACCTCGCCGTTCACGTGCGCCTCGCGATCGAGCAGGGCCGCTACGTCTGGAACGGCGATCAGATCGTGATGACCGCCGGGAATCTGGTGACGCCGACCGGCGCGCCGATCTACGCCGGCATCGTGCGCAACAGCACGCCGGACGAGAACCCATGGGTTCTCAACTGGGTGGGGGAGCGCCCGAGCTGCGCGGACCTGCCCCTGCCGGCGTCGCTCGGCGACTGGCCGCCGCTGCCGCCCGGCGCCGAGGTCGTGATCGCCTGCGACCTCGACGACGACGACCGCCGCACGCGGCTGCCCTACCTCGGGAGCGCGCCCGTCGTGACGCGCATCGCCGCCCTCGCCGGCGCGATCCAATGGTCGCTTCATCGGGGCATCGCCGTGCGCCAGATCCACGGCGGTGGCCGCGGCTACTTCGTGCCGGTGTATCTGACCAGCCGGGAGGACCTCACCGCCGCCCCCGACGTCGTGGCCCCCGTGGTCGCCCAGGGCGAGCGCCTGATCGTCCGCACCCTGCTCGACCCGCACGTGGCGTACTCCCCCGCCCGGGCGGTGGTCGAGCGTTGCGAGCAGCTTCCGAACTGGCTGCTCGACGCCTGGGACAGCGCGTCCGACGGCCCGCCCGCCAGCACGCCGTCCGACGACGACGAAGACGACGAAGAGTAGAGTCGTTCCAGAGCCCGGCCCCCGGCGCCCTTCCCGACGGCCCGAGCCACCGGGCGCGTGGAGCTTCGCTCCCGCGCTTCCGGCCGCGTAGGATCCCGCCATGCCCCGCGGGTGGAAACCGGTCGCCTACGTCCTCGGGACCCTGGCGCTCGTCGCGCTGGCGTACGCGCCCCTCGTCGGTGCGGGTCACGGTGGCGAGGACCTGGCGCTCTTCGTGCGCGCGAGCGCCGGAGCGGACGCCGGAGCGGCCGCGGTCGAGCCGGTGCCGTTCGGCTCGCTCTCGCTCGAGGACGTCTACCGCGTCGACGGCACCGCCTCGCTCCTGTCCAACCTTTCGCTCGTCGCCCACGCGCGTCTCCTCGAGGGACCGGGGGCGGAGGTGTCCGCCCTGGTCCTCCGCCTCGAGGGCGTGGCGCTTCTCTTCGCCGCCGCTTGCGGGCTGGGGCTCTTCCTCCGCCGCTTGCTCCTCCCGTGGACCGGCAGCGAGCACGCCGCCGCGGCCGGGCTCGCCACGGTGCCGCTTCTCGCGGTACACCCGCTCGCGCCGGGCCTGATCGGAACCCTCGCCGGGTACGACGAGCTCCTCGCCCTGGCGCTCGCCTGCTGGAGCGCGGCGCTCTTTCTCAAGGGGCGCCAGGACCGCCGCTTCGGCTTCACCGTGGCCGCGGCGGTGCTCTGCGGGCTCGCCGGGCTCGCGGGGGAGATCGCGCTCTTCCTGCCGCTCGTCCTGGTCGGTGCGGAGCTCTACTCCTCCCACCGCTACCGTCCGCTCCGGGAGCGCCTGCGCACCGGGGCGAACACGCTGCTTCTCTTCGGGCTCGCCGCGTGCATCGATCTCTTCCTCCGAGCCGGGCGGACGGCCGAGGGCCTCGCGCCCGGCATCGCCGCCAGCCTGCGGGGCTTCGCGTCGTCGGACGGGACGGCGGAGCGCCTGGCGTCGGCGTTCGAGAAGATCGGCGTGCTGGTCCTGCCGGTGAACACCCTCGTCACCGGCCTCTTCGGCACGGTGCTGGCGGGGGCGGTGCTGCTCCTCGCGATGCAGCCGGCGCTCGTCGCCGCCCGCGCGGCGCCGCGGCTTTGGGGATGGGTCCTCTTCCTCTGGTTCGCGGCGCTCGCCGGAGGGCTCGTCGTCGGCCTCGACGCGCGCGTGACGCCGACCGAGCACACGCACGCTCGGGTCCTCGTCACCGGCGTCGCCGTGATGGCCGCGGGGCTCGGGCTCGCGTCCACGGCGCTCTCCGGCTGGCGCCGGCGGTTCTTCCCGTGGACCGCGGCGACGGTCTACGCGGTGCTCGCGCTCGCGAACGGGCTCCCGTGGCGCGACGTGGCCGACGAGGTGGAGGAGCTCAGGGTGGACCTCGCCGCCGCGCGGGAGCTCTACGGCGCCGACGCGCGCTTCCTGGTGCTCGACGTTCCCGCGCGCACGCGCGGCGTCGATCCGTTCGGGGACGAGCTCTCGATCCTGGTGCACCCGCTGGTCGCGGGCGGCTCACCGCCGGCGACGAGCGACGCGGTCATCGGGCTCTCCGTGCGCGCCTTCCTCGCGCTGACGAACGAGCGCGAGTTCGAGGCGATGCGCCGCGACCGGGTCGTCGTGCTGTTTCCGCGGGACGCGCTCGAGCCGAATCCCGCGGAGCCCGTGCGCAGCGGCGGCCGGCGGCAGGCGGTGCGCCTTTCGTCTCCGGCGGCGGGCGAGCCGAAGCGCACCTGGCGCGGCGATGCGCGCTCGCCGGACCTCGAGCTCGATCCGCTGAAGGTGTCCTCGCTGGTCGTGACGACCACCGCGGGGGCCGACACGACCGGCGGACGGCGCGTCCACTGGCGCGCCGCGTCCCAGGCGCTGGTCCCGACCGGCGCGCGCGACTGCGTCTGGCTCGAGACCGGCGCGGAGCCGCTGCTCGTCGCCGATCTGGAGTCGTCGCTCGCGTGGCGACTCGGCGCGCTCATCCGCCTGGTCTGGATCGAGGGCGGGTTGACCACGGTGACGCAGGCGCGGCTTCTCGAAGAGCCCGAGGCGCTGGACGTGCAGCCGACGATCGACGGCGAGCACTGGCTCTTCCAGCGCCCGCGTACGGAGCTGGTCGAGGCTACCGCGCAGCGCGGGCGCTTCTTCGTCACGCTGCTCTCGCTCGCGGACTACGAGCTCGTCGAGCTTCCGGTCGAGGTTCTGGGCGACGCGCACCTGCGCGTGCGCGGGGCCGCCGAACGGGTCGCGGCGATGGGCCGCCCGGTGGCGTGGACGCTCGACTACCGCGTGGAGGACGTCACGCTCGCCCGCGCCCGCGGCCGCCGGGTGGGGCGCGACGGGACGGTCGAGGAGTGATTTCGCGTAGACTCCGGCCATGCTGGAGTCCTTCCCGAATCCCGAGCCGGGGCGCGACTACGAGGTCCGGATGGAGACGCCGGAGTTCACGTGCCTGTGCCCCAAGACGGGCCAGCCCGACTTCGCGACGGTGCGCGTCGTCTACACGCCCGACGAGCTCTGCGTCGAGCTCAAGAGCCTGAAGCTCTACCTGTGGTCGTTCCGCGACCAGGGTCACTTCCACGAGGCGGTGGTCAACCGGATCCTGAACGACCTGGTCGCGCTGATCGCGCCGCGCCGAATGACCGTCGAAGGCGAGTTTCTCGTCCGCGGA
>JANQEJ010000120.1 GCA_028278425.1 Planctomycetota bacterium
CACAGATCGCGTTGTAGGGATCGATCGCGCGAAGGCGGGGCAGATCGCTCCGCGTCTTGAGCGTGACGTGCACCGGATACTTCGAGGCCAACGCCTCCCGCCGCAGATGCGGAACGCCCGAATCCTCCCTCGGCGGCCGCCCGAGCTTCTTCTTGCCCGGTTTCTTGCGCCAGAGGGAAGAGAAGTGGAGCTGCTTCGCCTTGGTCACGAGATACTTATAGCAGTAATATTGGATGGCTCAAGTAGAACCTCTCGAAAGCACGCAGAGGCGAGGGTTCGGAAGTGCCCTACGCTCTCACTCCAGAAGCGAAGCGGCCCACTTCAGTCAGTACAGGGAAAGCCCCCTCGAGTCCGGCAAACGATTTAAAGCCCGGCCGTTGCGTCACGCGCCGCAGCACCGTCCAACGCGGCCGGGACCTCCTCACTCCCCTCCCGGCAAGCCCGCGTCGTCAAAGCCTCTTCCTCTTCGCGCCATGACGCCGGTGCTCGCAGTGACGGCCGGACGTGGGCAACGCCATGACGCACAGCTACCGCGGTAGGCACTCCGCGCGACGATGACGAAAGTGCTTCACCTAGGCCGCGCCCGTCGTGGTCGCGGCGGACGAGAGGAAAGCCGTCGAGCTCGTCTACAACGACCGCTATCAGAACCTCATCGCCGGCTGGACGGCCGGCGACGTCATCGCCACCGTCGGCACCTTCGTCGGGGGCCTCCGCCCGCAGACCTTGACCCCGACCGCCTTCGAGGCCTTCGACGACGGGAGTCCCGAGGCGTGGCTCCTCGTCTCGCCCGCGCCCGGCGATCTGTTCCTGCCGTTCGGCGACGGTCGCAACCTCGGGTCGGCCTTCTCGCCGCTCCTGCTGACGAGCCTGAACGTCGCCCTTGCGGGGGCGTTCTCCGCGACCCTGGCCGCCGACGGCTCCGGCGCGCTGACGCCGATCCCACCGCGCTGCCCTCGCCGCTTACGCTCTACGCCATGGGCCTCTCCCTCGACCTCGCGACGCTCAGCTTCGGCGACGTGTCGGACGTCGTCCGCGTCGACCTCTAGCGCTACTCGACCTCGAGCTCCGGGAACCGGGCCTTGGCCTTCTCGCCGGCCGGCGTGTCCGCGTACTTCTTCAAGAGCGTCTTCGCGTGCCGCTCGGCGGACTTCTGCTTGCCCTCGTCCAGGGCCTTCAGGCACTTCTGCCAGATCTCCTCCGCCGCGAGCTTGCGCTTGTAGGCCTTGATCCCTTCCTTCCACGCCTTGTTCTTCTCCGCCGCCTTGAGCTTCTTCTTCGCGGGAGCATCGAGCGGCGTCCCGGCGAGCTCTTCCTTGAGCGCGAGCAGCTTGGCGTAGCCGTCCTCGACGCGGCCCTCCTCCATCCACTTCCAGGCGAGGTCGAGCTCCTCCTGCGCGTGCTTGAGGCTGCGCTCGCGGCCGGCGCGCGCCTCATCGGAGAAGATGCTGGTCTCGGTGATCTCGAGCACCCGCGCGTAGGCGCGATAGGCCTGCACCCAGAGCCGCGACTTCTCCATCGTGCGGCCCGTGTCGAGCTTTCCCTTGATCTCGAGCAACTGCTCCGGGGTCAAGCTCGGGCCCGCGGTTTCGCGCGCGCCCTCGATCAGCGCGA
>JANQEJ010000136.1 GCA_028278425.1 Planctomycetota bacterium
TGCTTCGAATTAAACCACATGCTCCACCGCTTGTGTGAGCCCCCGTCAATTCCTTTGAGTTTTACCCTTGCGAGCGTACTCCCCAGGCGGGGCACTTAACACATTAGCTGCGGCAGGGAAAACCATAGGAATCCCCCCTACCTAGTGCCCATCGTTTACGGCCAGGACTACCGGGGTATCTAATCCCGTTCGCTACCCTGGCTTTCGCACCTCAGCGTCAGAGACGGTCCAGTGAGCCGCTTTCGCCACTGGTGTTCCTCCAGATATCTACGCATTTCACCGCTCCACCTGGAGTTCCACTCACCCCTACCGTCCTCAAGCCCGCCAGTATCCGAAGCAGTTCCCCGGTTGAGCCGGGGGATTTCACTTCGGACTGAGCGAACCGCCTACGTGCTCTTTATGCCCAGTGATTCCGAGCAACGTTCGCACCCTCCGTCTTACCGCGGCTGCTGGCACGGAGTTAGCCGGTGCTTCCTCTCGCTTTGGTCAGGCCCGAAGGCGTTTCCTATAGCGTGACAGCAGTTTACAACCCGAAGGCCTTCATCCTGCACGCGGCGTCGCTCCGTCAGGCTTTCGCCCATTGCGGAAGATTCTCGACTGCAGCCTCCCGTAGGAGTCTGGGCAGTGTCTCAGTCCCAGTGTGACGGATCATCCTCTCAGACCCGCTACCCGTCATCGCCTTGGTAGGCCGTTACCCCACCAACAAGCTGATAGGCCGCAACCCCCTCCCCGAGCAGCCGAAGCCGTTTACCCGATGGAAGATGCCTTCCTCCGGGACCATTCGGTCTTAGCCACCGTTTCCAGTGGTTATCCCGATCTCAAGGGTAGGTTGGTTACGTGTTACTCACCCGTTCGCCGCTCTACTCACCCGAAGGTTTTCGCGCTCGACTTGCATGCCTAATCCACGCCGCCAACGTTCGCTCTGAGCCAGGATCAAACCCTTCAGTTGATGTTTTCGAGTCTGATCTTCTGGATCGGCCGCCCCACGCCACCTCCGGACGGAGGAGACGCGCTGCGACCTTGCGCTCGCACGAGTTCTCTCAAAGCCAATCCTTGTTTTCAAAGAGCGGAGCTCTCCCACCGTCAGGGCGCAACGGGACCGGAAGGCCTCCGACGCCGCCGCCGATGGGCTGTTTTTGGGGCGCCAAGCGGGCATGGGGGCCCCCTTGGCCGGGCCGAGGATGATAGGGATTCCTCGGTGGCGGTCAACGCCGCGCCGGGCTTTTCCTCAGACCCGCGTAAAGACCGCCCTAACCTCTTTTTGGAAAGCCGGTTAGAGACAAAGCTTTCCCGCCAAAGATCAGTCCTGGACCCGGATCGTGGCCCCCACCGGCAGGATCGAGAACAGCTCCTCGACCTCCTCGTTGCGCAGCCGGATGCAGCCGTCGCTGGCCGCCTGCCCGATGCTCTCGTCCTCCCACGTGCCGTGGAAGCCGTAGCCGGTCTTCTGGCCGTCGCGGAGCCACGCGATCCAGCGCGTCCCCAGCGGGTTGTCCGGGTACGGCGCCGGCGCGTGGCCGCGCCGGAACCAGGTCGGCCGCTCCTGCTTCTCCCCGGCCGCGAAGGTGCCGGTGATCGTGTCCTCGCCCTCCCGGCCGATGCCGACCTCGTACGCCGCCGCCACCTCGTCGCCGAGGAAGTAGAGCATCCAGCGCGAGGACAGATCCACGAGCGCGTGGGCGCGGTCCGTCGGGATGCGGAGCTTCTGGTCCTCCTGCAGGAACCCCACGAGCCGGTTCGCCTTCTCGACCTGGCCGGTGCACAGGAGCCCCCCCGGGTGCGAAGCGAGGTAGCGCTTCCGGATGTGCGTGAGCGTGTCCCCGGGCTGAACGATCATCTCGACCGACGCCCAGTCCGAGCGCGGATCCCAGCGGTGGCGCGCCTGCGCCTTGCGCAGGCCTTCGGTCCAGTCCAGGAGCGCGGCACGCGGCGCCTCCCACGGCGCCTGCAGCCCGGCGACCAGGAGGTCGGAAAACGCGCGCGCGGCGGTCTGGTGCTCGCCGGCGTCGAGCCGCGCGTGCGCCTCGCGCCAGAGGAGCCGCATCTCCATCGCCGCCGCCGTCGCGTTCCTGGTCGGCGCGGCAGCCGTACGCGTTTCGGCCGCGCTGCCCGCCAAGGCGGCCTCGAGCAGCCGGCGCTCCTCGGGGCCCAGCAGGTCGGGCTGGTCCAGCCCCTTGGCCAGCGTGAACGCCTGGCCGCGGTTCCCCGCCAAGGCCTCCGCGAACGACAGATAGAGCCTCCGCGCGGGCTCGTCGAGATCCGAGCGATCCCGCAGCGCGGCCTCGACGTCCGCGGGCGTCCCGTAGAGAAGCGCCGTGGCAAGCGCGGCCTCGTCGGCCTTCGTCGCCTGCTCCTCCCAGGCGATGCCGAAGACGGACTCGACGGCGGGCTCGGGGGCGGGCTCGACGGGTTCCTCGACCACCGGCACCGGCGGCGGGTCGGCCGGTTGGTCGCGCGTGAGGAACTTCACCGCCTGGGCCTCTTCTTCCTCCGCAGCGGAGTCCTCGCCGGCGCCCTCGACCTCGGAGGAGGGATAGAACTTGATCACGCCGACGATGGCGAGGACACCGAGGAGCAGGACCAAAGCTGCGCGCATCACCGACCTCATGGCTGCGGGACGAGGGGACGGTCGGATGATAGTTGCGCCGTCGAACGACACGAAGGTGGAAGCGCGCGAATTGAGAAGGAAGCCCCCGGCGATGCCGTGCCCGAACAGGACCCTGAACCCGCAGGTTCAGGTGGGCCCAACGCCGAGCGGTGTTGCCGCCCGACAGAACAGGGCCCAAGGCTTGCGTGTTAGGCTCGGGGTACCTTCGTCGGGTTCACGAACGCCGCCAGGTCGGCTTCCACGTCGAACCTAGCACCGCGACGGGGGGGTGGCAACGGACGAAACGCGCGCGAGCCGGATTCGCCGGAGCCTTGCGCAGTTCGGCGTAGAAACCGCCGAGTCCCGGCACGCTCCTACCACGCCTGCGCGTGCAGCTCCGCCTTGATGCGGTCGGCCAGCGCGAGCGCGCGGCGGCCGTCTTCGCCGGTCACCTCGGGCGTCGCGCCCTCCCGGACCGCCGTCAGGAACGAGTCCAGCTCCGCCTGCAGCGGCCGGTCGCCGCCCAGGTCGAGCTCGTCGACCTCGAGCATGTCGCCGGTGATGAAGTCCTGGCGCGCTGCCAGCTCGGCGGGGTCGTGTGTCTTGAGCTCCTCGCGCCCGCGCTCCCAGCCCTCGCCCTTGCGCACGATCAGCCCGTAGTTCTTGGTGAAGTCCAGGCTGACGTAGGAGCTCGCGGAGAAGAGGCGGAAGCGCCGCATCGGCGAGAGCGACACCCGGCTGGCGGTCACGTTGGCCCGCGCGCCGTTGGCGAACACCAGGCGCACCGACGCCAGGTCCTCGCTGTCGGTCAGGATCACGCCCCCGGCCGCGTCGAGGCTCTCGACCTCGGATCCCACCAGATCGAGCACCAGGTCGAGGTCGTGGATCATCAGGTCGTGCACGACGCCGATGTCCATGCTGCGGAAGCTGAAGGTCGACAGCCGGTGGCACTCGATGAAGCGCGGCCGCAGGCCGAGCTCCCGGACCTTCCGCAGGCCCGGTTGGAAGCGCTCGACGTGCCCGACCGCGAGCGCCGCCCCGCCGCGCTCCGCGGCGGCCAGGATGCGGTCGGCGTCCGCGAGGTCGTGGGCCAGCGGCTTCTCCACCAGGCACGGGACGCCCCGCGCGAGCAACGGCTCGGCCACCGCCGCGTGGTGGATCGTCGGCACGACCACGCTGACCGCCTCGACGTCGTCGGGGATGCGCGCCGGGTCGTCGAAGCCGCGGCAGCCGTGCTCCTTCGCCACTTCCGCGGCCCGTTTCCCGTCCGCGTCGACCACGCAGACGAGCTCGCTGCCCTCGTTCTCGGCGTAGATCTTCGCGTGGATCCTGCCTAGGTGGCCGACGCCGACCACCGCGACCTTGAGCGGCCGCCTCACCGAACCGGCGTCCCGCCGAGGATGCGCTCCTCGCCGAGCCGCGCGTAATCGTCCCGCCGCGACTCGCGGTAGCGCCCCTTGGCGCCGAGCTCGGTCTCCTGCAGCGATTGCACTAGCTCGGCCACCAGCGGCGAGAGGTCCGCCTGCGACGTCAGGCGCTCGAGCACGCGCTTGCGCGGCTCGCCGGTGCGGAAGATCTCGCGGAAGGCCTCGCGCAGCGGCTGGATCTGGTCGCGGGAGTATCCCGCGCGCTCCAGGCCGATGACGTTCACCTTGCGGATGCGCGCCGGGTGTCCTTCGAGGATCAGGTACGGCGGCACGTCGTGGATCACGCGCGTCAACCCGCCGACGTAGGCTCCACGCGCGACGGTGACGAACTGGTGCGCGGCGGCGCCGCCGTTGACGATCGCGTTCTCGCCGACGAGCACGTGCCCGGCGAGCAGGACGTTGTTCGCGAGCATCGCGCCGTCGCGGACCTCGCAGTCGTGGGCCACATGGCTGCACGCCATCATGAGCGTGTCGTTGCCGATCGTGGTCAGCCCCCCGCCCTTCACGGTGCCGCGGTTGATCGTGACGAACTCGCGGATCGTGTTGCGGTCGCCGATCTCGAGGCACGTCGGCTCGTCTCGGTAGGACAGGTCCTGCGGCGCCGCCCCGAGGCTCGCCTGCCCGAGGATCACGTTGTCCTCGCCGATGCTCGTCACGCCGTCGATCACGACCTGCGGACCGATCCGCGTACGATCGCCGATCTTGACGCGCGGCCCGATCACGCAATACGGGCCGATCGTGACCTCCCGCCCCAGCTCCGCGCCCGGGGAGAGCACCGCGGTCTCGTGGATCTCCGTCGCCATTCGGTGTGGTTTCTCGGGTTGGGGCAGGTTCAGGAATCGATGAGCGTGAACGTGAGGACGGCCTCGCAGACCTTGGAGCCGGACACGGTGCCCGTGCCCTTCACCTGGCCCATCTGGCCCTTCATGCGCACCGTCTCGACCTCGATGCGCAACTGGTCGCCCGGCTGGACCGCCGAGCGCAGCTTGACCTTGTCGATGGACCAGAGGACCGCCAGCTTGCCGGTGTTCTCGAGCTTGCGCAGCAAGAGGACGCCGGCGAGCTGCGCCATCGCCTCGAGCTGGAGCACGCCGGGCATCAGCGGCTGGTCGGGGAAGTGACCCTGGAAGAACGGCTCGTTGATCGAGACGTTCTTGATCGCGACCGCGCGCTGGTAGCCCTCGACCTCGATCACGCGATCGATCAGGAGGAAGGGGTAGCGGTGCGGGAGCATCCGCATGACCTCGCGCACGTCCATCCCGGACTCGTGCTTGATCAGCCCGCCGGTCTCCTTCTCCTCCATGAGGTCGAGGAGACGGCGCACGAGCTCAGCGTTCGTGTGGTGGCCGGACCGCGTCGCGATCACGTGCGCGTGCAGGTCGGCCCCGAGGAGCTGCAGGTCGCCGAGCAGGTCGAGCAGCTTGTGCCGCACCGGCTCCTCCGGCATGCGCAGGACGGTCTGCGGGTCGCCGAGGACGACCGTGTTCTCGCGCGTCGCGCCCTTGCCGAGGCCGGCCTCGCGCAGGAGGTCGACCTCGGAGGCGAGACAGAAGGTCCGCGCCGGCGCGATGTCGCGCGCGAAGGACTCCGGCGTCACGTCGAGCTGGAACGAGCCGCCCTCGACCTCGGGGTCGGTGAAGGACGCGATGTACTGGAGCGTCAGGCCCGGATTCTCGGCCGGCAGCGCGACGAGCGTCGCGTCGCCGTCGCGCACGTAGAGCGGCTGGTCGAGCCGGAACACGCGCGCCTCGGCGCGCTGGTCGGTGATCCCCGCCTGGTGGAAGAGGTCGACCATCGTCTTGGCGCTGCCGTCCAGGCCCGGCATCTCGCGGCCGGAGAGCTCGACGCGCAGGTTGTCGACCTCCAACCCGTGGCAGACGGCGAGCAGGTGCTCGACGGTGTCGACCTCCACGCTGCCGCGCACGAGCCGCGTGCGGCGGTCCATCGTGGAGTGGTGGCGGATGTGGGCCGGAATCGGCGGGGCGTCGTCGAGGTCGCTGCGCACGAACTCCACGCCGGTGCCCTGCGGCGCGGGCAGCACGCGCACGTGGACGTTCTCGCCGGAGTGCAGACCGCGCCCGGAGAACTCGACGGCGGTCCGCAGCGTCCGTTGCGGTCGGATCACCCGCGCTCCTCCAGCTCCTCGACGCGTTTCTGGAGCGCCTTGAACTCCTTCAGGAGGTCCGGCAGGCGCTTCAGGGCCGCGCTCGAGCGGATCGAGAGCATCTTCGGCGTCGCCGGGCTGCCGAACCACTCGGTCCCGGGCGGAAGGTCGTTGCCGATGCCCGACTGCGCGCCGACGCGCGCGCCGTCGCCGATCTTCAAGTGGCCGGCGACGCCGACCTGGCCGGCGAGGATCGCCTGCTTCCCGACCCTGCTCGAGCCCGAGATGCCGACCTGGGCGATCAGGAGGGCTCCCTCCCCCACCTCGACGTTGTGGGCGAGGTGCACCAGGTTGTCGAGCTTGGCGCCCGAGCCGATCTTCGTCGCCTGGAAGCGACCGCGGTCGATGGCGCAGTTCGCGCCGATCTCCACGTCGTCGCCGATCTCGACGGTCCCGCACTGGGGGATCTTCACCCAGCCCTCGGGCGTGGGGTCGAAGCCGAAGCCGTCCGAGCCGATCACCGTGCCGGCGTGGATGCGGCAGCGCCGGCCGACTTGCACGCCGGCGCCGAGCACGACCGCGGGGTGCAGCTCGCCGTCCTCGCCGATCTCCGCGTTGGGCCCGACGAAGACGTTGCCGTGGACGATCGTGCGCGCGCCGATGCGCGCGCCCGCGCAGACGGTCGCGTTCGGGCCGACGCTGACCTCCGCGCCGAGCTCCGCGGTCGGGTCGACGAAGGCGCTGGCGTGAACGCCCGGAGCCGGCCGCGCCTCGGGCGCGAGGAACTCCTCGATGACGCGCGAGAACGACGTGTTCGGGTTCTCGCACCGCAGGAGCGCCACGTCGCGGCGCTCCACCTCCACGCCGTGCGCCAGGAGCACCGCGCCGGCCCGGGTGGACTCCAGCTCGGACCGGTACATCGGGTTCCCGAGGAAGCTGACCTGGTCTCCCCGGGCCTCCTCCAGCGGTGCGGGGCCGACCAGCTCGACGGAGCCGTCGCCCTCGACGGTGGCGCCGCAGATCTCAGCGATCTCGGACGCGGTGCGGGTGATCATCGTTGTGAGCCCCTCGTTGGGACCTCCCTGGCCTTCCTACTGTGCGGACTGGCCTGCGGTGGGACGGGAATCGCGAGCCTTCTTACCGGCGCGGGGATCCCGCTGTCAAGCGGCGGATCAGAAGCCGATGTTGAACTGGATGGTCCGCGGGTCGTCCCCATCCCCCTCCCGGACCGGGAAGCCGATGCTGAACGTGAACGGGAGCGGGACCGTCAACCCGAAGATCACGCCCGCCGCGGCGCGGAGCTCGTCCGGATCCAGCTCGAACGCATCCGGGTCCAGGATGCCGATGTCGAAGAAGAGCCCGCCGCGGACGACCTCGATCTCGCGGAAGCTCCCCGGCTGGACCGTCGTGAGCAGCGGGCGGCGGTACTCGATCGTCCCCGCGAGGTAGGTCTCGCCGCCCTGCGGGAAGCCGTTCTCGTTGGGCCCGACCCCGCGGAAGTCGAAGCCGCGCAGGGTCCGCTGGCCGCCGAGGAAGTAGCGCTCGCTGTAGGGCACGTCGTCCGTGCTGCCGAAGGGCGCGGCGACGCCGATGCCGAGCTCCAGCTTGTAGCCGGGCCGCGCGTCCTCGGTCTTCTCGCCGAACTGGCCGAAGTGCTGCCACTGCGCGGTGGCCTTGACGAAGTCGAAGTCGCTCCCCCAGGCGTCGCTGTAGACCTGGCTGGCCAACTCGAAGGTGGTCCCGTTCTGCGGGTTGAAGAAGTCGTCGAGGTCGCCGAACTCGTAGGCCAGCTCGAGCCACGCGAGGTCGTTCTCGCCCTCCTGGTCCTTCAGGAGCTCCGGGACCGTGAGCGGCGACCCCAGGGTCGGCTCGCCGCCGGGGCTCAGGTCGTCGACCTCGACCCCGCCGGCGAAGTAGGCGGTGCGCACGAACGAGTCCGGCCCCACCTGGTAGCGCAGCCCGATGCCGTATTCCTCGCGCTCCTCGTCGTGGCTCTCGAAGATGCGCAGGCGCCGGCGCGCGGTCAGGTCGAGGCCGATGCGGTCGGTATAGCGGCGGAAGATGTCCGGCTCGCGGAACCGCACTTCGAACGAGGACGCGTCGGTGCCGGGCGCCACCAGAATGCGCAGATTCTGCCCCGCGCCGTGGAAGGCGCGGCCCTCGGCGATCTCCTCGAACATCCCCCCGAAGGAATCCGGCGGGTCGAAGATGTCGAAGTTCTGCTTCGTCAGCGAGATGATCCCGAACAGGCCCGAGTTGCTCGTGATGCCGCCGGAGATGTTGAAGCCGAGGGCGTTGGTCTCCTCGACGATGTATTCGACGTCCTTCCACGCCGGGTCGTCGGTCGCCAGGAAACGGAACGTCGGGTCGTTGTGCTCCACGTCCGGCCGCTGGTCGGAGAAGAAACCGAGCCCCTGGATGCGAGCGCGCGACCGCTCGATCTGGCCCAGGTCGGCGATCTTGCCGGGCTCGACGGTGATCCGCCCCCGCACGACGCGGTCCTGCGTGTTGGAGTTGCCCGAAAGCAGGATCTCGCGGATGAACTGCTGCTTGCCCTGGGCGATGCGGTAGGTCACGTGGACGACGGGGTCCTCGGCCTCGAAGACGAGCTCGCCCTCGAGGAACTCCCAGCGGTCGAGCTCGGGCAGCGTCGGGTGGAAGATGTAGCCGCGCTCGCCGAAGTAGTCGCGCAGCGCGCGGGCGTCGCGGCGCTGGCGGCGCGTCTCGTAGAACTCGCCCGGCTGAAGCTCGCAGAGCTCCAGCAGCTCCTCCTCGGGAAAGAGCAGGTCGGCCGGGCGCTCCGGGTAGAGCCCGTCCGCGTCGGGGGTGCCGAACCGCTCGAAGGCTTCGATGGCTAGCGAGCCGACGCGGTAGCGCGGTCCCTCGTCGATGCGGAGGTACACCGTCACCCAGCTCCGGTCGTCGGAGAACTCGAGCCGGTCGAGCTCCACCACCGCGTCGAGCCAGCCGCGCTCGCGGTAAACGCCCCGCATGGCCTGCAGGTCGCCCCTCAGCGCCTCCTCGTCGAACTCGTCCTTGAAGATGCGGAAGAACCGCGGCGGCGTGAGCTCGACGTCGGCGAACTCGCTGAGTCCGTCCTTCCAGAAGAGCGCGCCGCGGTCCGGCATCGACTCGTTGCCCTCCACGATCACGTCGCGGACGTGTACCTGCGGCCCCTCGTGGATCTCGAAGATGACGTCGGGGGCGACCGGCCCCTCCGGCGTCTCGCCGCCCTCGCGGATCACCTGGTCGATCTCGACGAAGTAGAAGCCGTCCTTCTTGTAGGCGTCGATGAGGCGCGCACGGATGCGCGGAGCCTGGTAGAGGTAGAGCTCGGAGTCCCGGTCGAGCCGGGCCCACTCGTAGAGCTCCTCCGCGGAGACCTCGACGTTGCCGATGAAGCGCGGCTCGAGGTCGCGCGGCAGCTCGCTGATGCGGAGCCGCAGCTCGACGCCGCCCTCCACCTCGCGCACGTCGACCGTGGCGCGCGCGCGGAAGGTGTCGAAGATCGCCATGATCCCGCGGTTGATCACGGCGAAGTCGAGCGGCTCGCCGACGCGCTGCCCCAGCGCGGCGATCATCTGCTCGTCGGTGTAGCGGCTGGTTCCCTCGACGAGGATGCGGACGACGACGTCGGCGGGCTCGGTTTCCTCCTGCGCCTGGTTCGCGGCCGCGAGGCCGAGCGCCGCGAGCAAGAGCCCGGCGAGGAACCTAGGTAAAGGAGATCGGTTCGGCGACATCCGGCGTTGCGTTCTCGAAGCGCATCGTGCTGGCCTGGAAGCGCAGCTTGATCGTGCCGGTCGGTCCGTTGCGCTGTTTGGCGCAGATCACCTCGGCCACGCCCTCGTGCTCGCCGGTCTGGTACTGGGGGTAGTACTCCGGACGGAAGAGCAGAAGGACGACGTCGGAGTCCTGTTCGATCGTTCCGGACTCGCGCAAGTCCGAGAGTTGCGGTCGCTTGTCCTCGCGCAGCTCGACGGCGCGGCTGAGCTGAGCCAGCGCGATCACCGGGATGTCGAGCTCGCGCGCCAGCCCCTTCAACGCGCGCGCGATGCTGCTGATCTCCTGCTGGCGGCTCTCCGACCTCGGGAACGAGAGGAGCTGCAGGTAGTCGATGACGATCATGTCGAGCTCGCCCACCTTCGCCTTCAGCCGCCGCGCCCGGCCGCGCAGGGACATCGCGGTGAGGCCCGACGCGTCGTCGATGAAGATCTGCGCGCGGGCGAGCTCGTCGGCGGCGGCGGTCAGCTCCGCGCGGTCCTCCGCCGGGAGCATCCCGGAGCGCAGCCGGTGCGCGTCGACCTTGGCGCGCGTGCAGAGCATCCGGCTGACGAGCTGCTGGCGGCCCATCTCGAGGCTGAAGAAGAGGATGACCGGCGGACGCCCCTCGAGGCAGTCGGGACGGGAGAGCGCGGCGCGCTCCATCACGTTGAGGGCGAACGCCGTCTTGCCCATCGAGGGCCGGCCCGCGATCACGATGAGCTCGCCCGCGTTGAGCCCGCAGAGCTTCTGGTCGAGGTCGTAGAAGTCGGTCGGGAGCCCGGTGAGCACGCCCCGCTTCGAGCTGGCGTCGATCCGCAGGAAGGTCTCGGTGATCGCGCGCGAGATCGGCTCGGCGCCCTGCCCCTCGTCGCGGCGCGAGATGCGATAGACGCGCTGCTCGCTGTCGTCGAGCAACTGCTTCACCGCGTCGCCGTCCGGGCGGGTGTCGTAGGCCTGCGCGACGATGTGCGTGCCCTCGCGGATGAGCGCGCGCAGCGTGGAGGTCTCCTTGACGATGTTCGCGTGATGCGGCGCGTACGCGGAGGACGTCACCGCGTGGCCGAGCTCGCCCAGGTAGTCGACGCCGCCGACCTCGTGGAACTTGCCGGAGGCCTTCAGCGCCTCGGCCACGCTGATGAAGTCGACCGGGACGTTCTGCTCGGAGAGGTGGACCAGCGTCTCGAAGAGAAGCTGGTGGCGGCGGTTGAAGAAGTCGTCCGCGGCGACGATCTCGGCGACCTCGGCGATGCGCTCGGAGTCGAGGATCAGCGCGCCGATCAGCGCGCGCTCCGCCTCCTCGTTGTGAGGGAGCGTCCTGCCGGGAAGCCGCTCTTCCTGCATCCGGCGGAGGATACCGCAAGGCGCGCGCGACTCCACCCGGCCGAAACGAAAACGCGCGGCCCGGTTTTCCACAGCGTGTGGAAACCGGCCGCGCGCGGAAGCGTTTGGGACGTGCTTCTCAGGCTTGCGCCGCCGCTTCGACCTCGACGGTCACGTTCGCGGTCGCGTCGCCGTGGACGTGGATCGGCACCGCGTGCGTGCCGACCGTCTTGATCGGCTCCGCCAAGCGCACGTCCTTCTCCTCGTAGCCGTGGCCCGCCTCGCCCAAGAGGCGGACGATCGTCGCCGCGTTGACCGAGCCGTAAAGGTGGCCGTTCTCGTCGGCGGTTTCGGCGGTCTTGAGCTGAAGCGCCTCGAGCGCCTCCACGCGCGTCGCCACCTCGGCCGCGTGGGCGGCCTCCTGGGCGTCGAGCTTCTCGCGGCGCCGCGCCATCAGCTTGATGTTGTCCTCGCTCGCCACCACCGCGATGCGCTGGGGCACCAGGTAGTTGCGCGCGTAGCCGGCGGCGACCTTGACGACGTCGCCGCACTTGCCGAGGTCCTTCACGTTCTCCCGCAGGAGCAACTTCACCGTCTTCATCGGGTTTACCTCCGCGGATCAGCCCACGAAGGGCAGGAGAGCCAGGTGCCGCGCGCGCTTGATGGCGCGCTTCAGCTCCTTCTGGCGTTGGGACGAGAGGGCGGTGCGCTTCCGGTGCAGGATCTGGCCCTGCGAGCCGACGCACTTCTCGAGCGTCTCCAGATCCTTGTAGTCGATCGGGACGCCCTGGGTGAGGCTGATCTGCGGGGCCTTGTGACGGGGCCGGCGTGCTCGGAATGCCATGGATCAGCCCTCCTTCCCGGTCTCGGTGCCGGCGTCGGCGTCGGCGTCGCTCGTGGCGAGCGCCGGCTCCTGGGAGGCCGGTTGCTCGGCCTTCGCGGCGGGCTCTTCGGAGCCGGCGTCGGCCTTCTCGGCGGGCTTTTCGCCCTCGGGAGCCGCTTGGCCCTCGGGAGCGGCCTCGCCCTCGGCGGGGCGCTCTTCCGAGCGCCGCTCGCGGTCACGGTCGCGGTCACGCTCGCGCTCGCGCTCGCGCTCGCGCTCGAAGAGCTCCGGCGCGATCGGGGGCGGCTCGTCCACCGGAGGCTCGGGCACCTGGAAGTCGGCGGCGAGCTCGGCTTCGGAGAGCTCCGTCTCCCCTTCCGGCACCGCCTCGACCCGGAGCTGCAGGTGGCGCAGCACGGTCTCGCGGATCTCGAGCTCGCGCAGGAACGCCTGGATGGCCGGCGGGTCCATCTCGTAGTAGGCGAGCAGGTAGGTCGCCCGGTGCTTGCCGTGGATCGGGTAGGCGAGCTTGCGCTCGTCCCAGCGCCGCGACGTCTTCACGGTGCCGCCGTGCTTGGCGATGGTGTCGGAGACGACCGCCTTGGCTTTCGCCCAGTCGGCCCGCACCGCGTCGTTGTCGATCAGAAACATGCCCTCGTAGAGGTGAGGCATGGAAGGAACCTTTCGAGTTGTCGTGCGGGCCCGGCCTTCCCTCTACGGGGGGCTCGAACCCTCTTTCCAGCGGCTGTGGAACCGCGTCATGCACCGCTCGATGTCGCCGTTCGCAAGCCAGAAGAGGATCGCCTCGGCCGCTTCCGCCACCGAGATCGCGATGTCCTCCTGCTCGGCCGGCGAGAACGGGCTCAGCACGTGACGCGCCGCGTCGGTTCTCGGGTTGTCGATCCCCACGCGCAGGCGCGGGAAGCGATCGGTCCCGAGGGAGTCGAGGATGGAACGCATGCCGTTGTGGCCGCCGGCCCCGCCGAAGGGGCGCAGGCGCAGCGTGGCGAACGGAAGGTCCAGGTCGTCGTACACGACGAGGAGATCCTCCGGCTCCACCCCGGCCCAGCGGACCAGGGGCGCCACCACGGCACCGGAACGGTTCATGTAGGTCGCGGGCTTGACCAGGAGCGCGTCCGGCGCGAAGGAACGCGCGCAGGCGAACTCCCGGGGGCCCGTGTAGCCCTCCAGAACCGAGGGGGATTCAAAGAGCAGGCCCTCGTGGTGCGCGAGGTGGTCGACGACGGCGAAGCCGACGTTGTGGCGGGTGCCCTCGTAGTCGGGGCCGGGATTGCCCAGCCCCACGACGAGCCGTTGGACCCGCTTCCCCTCGTTCACGCTTGAAGAGCCTCCCCCGCGCGGCCGGTCGGCCGGCGCGCGGGGGGAAGAATTCTAGGGAGCGCCGCGGGCCTGGCAAGGCCCGGGCGGGAGAAGCAGCTCCCCGGGTTATTCCTCGGGGGCCTTCTCCGGCTCGGCGCCCTCCGCGGGGGCTTCCGCGGCGGCGGCTTCCTCGCCCTCGGCGACCGGCGCCTCCTCGGGGGCCGCGACCTCCTCGATGCCGCGCGGCACGGCCACGCTGGCGATCGGGGTCTCGGGATCGATGGCGAGCTCGACGCCCGCGGGCATCACCAGGTCCTTGGCGTGCAGGACGTGGCCGGGCTCCAGGCCGTCCGCGTTCACGGTGATGCCGTCCGGGATGTCCTTCGGGAGCGACTGCACCTTGATGTGGGTCACCAGGTGGTTGATCACGCCGCCCTTCGGGTGGCCGGTGAAGGCGAGCTCGACGTCCACCTCCGTCTTGCGGCCGCGGACGACGCGGCGGAACTCGACGTGGAGGATGCGCTCGCCGATCGTGTCCCACTGCAGCTCGCGCACCAAAGCGGTCTCGGGCTTCTTCACGCCCTCGATCTCGATGTCGAAGAGGTGCTCGTGTTGGCGGCGCGCCGTCAGGAACTCGCGCTCGTCGAGGGCGATGTCGACGTTGGGCTTGTCCTCGCCCTGGATACTCGCGGGGATCTTGCCCTGGAGGCGGAGCTTCTTCGCGCTGCGCGTGCCCTTCTTCTCGCGGACCGCGCCGGTCAGGTTGGCCATTTTGGAACTCCCTGGATGGTTCGAACGACAGGGGGTGTCGGGGATAGGAGGAGGTCAGTCCTCTTCGAAGTTGTCGAACAGGATACTGAGTGACTTCGACTCGTGCAGGTTAAGAATCGCCCGGGCGAGGAGCCCCGCGACCGAGACCTCGTGCCAGGCCTTCGGGAGCGCCCCCCGCCGCGGGATCGTGTCCGTGGCGAGGATCGCGTCCGCCGGGCAGGCGTCCAGCCGCTCGACCGCCGGGCCGCAGAGGACCGCGTGGCTGACCGCCAGGACGATCTGCTTGGCGCCGTGATGGCGGACGACCTTGGCCGCCTCGCTGATCGAGCCGCCGGTCGAGATCATGTCGTCCACGATGATCACGTTCCTGCCCTCGACCTCGCCGATCATGTGCTCGACGGCGATCTCGGAGCCCGACACGCGCCGCTTGTCGACGATCGCGAGGTCCGCGTGGAGCTGCTTCGCGTAGGCGCGCGCCATGCGGATCCCGCCGACGTCGGGCGTGACGACCACGGGGTTCTCGATGCCCATCTTGCGGATCTCGTGGAGCAGCACCGGCTTGGCGTAGAGGTGGTCCACCGGGATGTCGTAGAAGCCCTGGATCTGGGCCGCGTGCATGTCGATCGTCAGCACGCGGTCCGCGCCGCCCTGCGAGAGCGTGTTGGCCACGACCTTCGCGCTGATCGGCACCCGCCCCTCGTCCTTCCGGTCCTTCCTGGCATAGCCGTAGTACGGCATCACCGCGGTCACCCGGCCGGCGGACGCGCGGCGCAGGCAGTCGAGCAGGAGGAGGAGCTCGATCCAGTTCTCGTTGACCGGCGGGCAGAGCGGCTGCAGCACGAAGCAGTCGGCGCCGCGCAGGTCGTCGTTGATCTTGATGTCGATCTCGCCGTCGGGGAAGCGCCCCACGTGCGCGTCGCAGAGCGGTCGGTCCATCCGCTCGGCGATGCGCTGCGCGAGCTCGGTGTGGGCGGTGCCGGCGATCAGGCAGATCTTGTCGTTGTAGTAGGTGGGCACGTTGCTCGTCTCACTTCTCGTCTTCAGCGTTCTTGCGCCGCGCGAGCGGCTTCGCCGGCACGCCGACCCAGGCCTCGCCGGCGGGGATCTCCGAGTTGCGCGTGACCACGGCGCCGCCGCCGGTCAGCGCGCCGTCGCCCACGCGCACCGGGGCGATCAGGACCGTCCCGCTGCCGACGAAGGCGTTGTCGCCGATGACGGTCTTGTGCTTCAGCTTGCCGTCGTAGTTCGCGACGATCGTTCCCGCGCCGATGTTCGTCTTGCGGCCGATCGTGACGTCGCCGAGGTACGTCAGGTGCTTCGCCTTCGTCCCGCTGCCGACGCGCGCCTTCTTCGCCTCGGTGAAGTTGCCGACCTCGGCGCCGTCGTCCAGCACCGTGCCGACCCGCAGGTGCGTGAAGGGACCGACCTCGCAGCCGCTGCCGATCTCGACCCCGGCGCGGATCACGGTGCACGGCAGGATCTTCGTCCCCGCTCCGATCGCCACCCCGTGGTCGATGTAGGTCGTCGCCGGGTCCTCGATGTGGACGCCGGCGGCGAGGTGGCGCTCCAGGATGCGCTCCTGGATCGCGGCGCGCGCCTCGGCGAGGTGGCCGAGCGTGTTGATGCCGATCGCCTCGCGCTCGTCCTCGAGGACCACGGCCTCGGGCTGCACGCCGTCCTCGATCAGGATCGCGATCAGGTCGGTGATGTAGTACTCGCTCTGGGCGTTGTCGTTCGAGAGCCGCGGGAGCGCGCTGAGAAGCGCGTCCTTGTCGAAGCAGTAGACGCCGAGGTTGACCTCCCGCAGGGCGAGCTCCTCGGGCGACGCGTCCTTCTCCTCGACGATCGCGCGCACCGCGCCTTCCTCCGCGCGCACGATCCGGCCGAAGCCGCGCGGCCTCTCCGGCGTCGCGGTGAGGAGCGACGCGCCGGCGCGGGCCTGCGCCTCGCAGAGCGCGGTCAGGCTCTCCTCCGTCAGAAGCGGCATGTCGCCGTAGAGCACGACCACGGGTCCCGCGCTCTCCCGAAGCTCGGGCAGGCAGACCTGCACCGCGTGCCCGGTGCCGAGCTGCTCCTCCTGGCGCACGAACACGACCCCCTCCGCGTCGCCGGCGTCGCGCACGGCCGCCTCGACCTCGTCCGCGCCCTGCCCGACGACGAGCACGATGCGCTCCGGCTCGAGAGCGCGCGCCTGGTCCAGCACGTACCCGATCATCGGCCGCCCGCACATCGCATGGAGCACCTTCGGAGCTCTGCTCTTCATGCGCGTGCCCTGGCCGGCGGCCAGGATCACGACGGTGCCGGCGCGGGGCATGGGACCTGGGTCGAAGAGAAGGGTGGGGAGGGCGACGATCGAGGGACGAGCGTCATGGTTAAGCAGCCCCGCCCCCAAGTCAACGCGCGTGGATCGGCGAAGTTGACGGTTTGCGACGAGCCCTCGGCCCCGGACGGCGGTTTCGAAGCGGAACCCGCCCCCCCGGGGTTACGATAGCCGCCCGGTGGGTCTCGCCCCGACCGCGTCCAAGCCGAACGCCATGAAGCTCCTCTTCCCCCTCGTCGCCGTCTCCGTCCTGACCGCCGCCGCCACCGCGGGGGCCATCGAGCTCCTGCGGCAGCCGCCGCCGCCCCCGCCGGCGAAGCGGGTGGCGAACCCGAGCGCGGTGGAAGCTCCCGCGGCCGAGCACGAGAGGCCCGCGCAGCCGGTCGCCGCGCCCCCCGGCGTCGCCGCGGACCAGATCGCGGCCCTGGAGACGCGCATCGCGGAGCTCGAGCGCCTCCTCCTGAGCCAGCGCCGCCCGGTCGAGATCGAGGGCGACAACGTGGGCCCGGCGGCCGCCCTCGACACGGCCGACCCCGCCGCGCGCGAGCTCGTCCTCGGCGTCATGGCCGAGGAGGAGGCCCGCCGCCGCGACGAGCGCGACGCCCAGCGGGCGGAGGCCGAGCTCGCGGCCCTCACCCGGCGCGCGGACGAGCTGGCCCTCGAGGTGGGCCTCGGGACGAAGCAGAAGTCGGAGTTGCTCGACGTCCTGATCGCCGAGAGCGAGCAGCGCCGGGCCGCCCGCGACGCGATGCGCGAGCTCGGACGCGGCACCGAAGGCTGGGAGGCGATGCGCGACGAGATGCGCAACGTCGCCGAC
>JANQEJ010000141.1 GCA_028278425.1 Planctomycetota bacterium
TCGGTAAGCCGTGTGCGGGAAATCCGCACGCACGGTTTGAAAGGGGACCTCAGGAAACGGAGCCTGCGCGCCACCGCGCCTGAGGTCTACCAATGAAGCTCACGCCGTGGCTCTCCCTGGTCCTCGTCCTTCCCGCCGCGGCCCAGACGCCGGTCGAGGCGGCGCGCGCGTGGCGCGAGGAGCACGGCGCGCGGATCCTGCGCGACTACGCGGAGCTTCTGGCGATTCCCAACGTCACGCTCGACCGCTCGGGGATCCGCCGCAACGCGGAGCGGATCCGGGCGCTCTTCGCCGAGCGCGGGGCGTCGATGGAGCTCCTCGAGCTCAAGGGTGCGAACCCGGTGATCTTCGGAACGCTCGCGGCGCCCGGCGCGAGGCGCACGCTCGGGATCTACGTCCACTACGACGGCCAGCCGGTCGACCCGTCGCGCTGGACCTATCCGCCGTTCGAGCCGACGCTCTGCACGCGAGCGCTCGAGGACGGCGGCGAGCCGCGCCCGCTCCCGGCGGACGGCGAGGCGCTCGATCCGGAGTGGCGGATCTACGCGCGGGGCGCGGGCGACGACAAGGCACCGATCCCGGCGTTGCTCGCGGCGCTCGACGCCCTCGCGGCGGCGGGGATCGAGCGCACGTCGAACCTCGTCTTCTTCTTCGAGGGCGAGGAGGAGGCGGGCTCGATGAACCTGGGACGCTTCTTCGACGCGCACAAGGACAGGCTCGCGGTCGACCTCTGGCTGATCTGCGACGGCCCGGTGCACCAGAGCCGCCGGCCGCAGCTCGTGTTCGGCGTGCGCGGCATCACGAGCCTCGAGATCACGGTCTACGGCGCGGCGCGCAACCTGCACAGCGGCCACTACGGCAACTGGGCGCCGAACCCGGGGATGATGCTGTCGCGGCTCCTCGCGAGCATGAGGGACGAGGCGGGCAACGTCCTCATCGAGGGTTTCTACGACACCGTCGCGCCGATCGGCGCGGCCGAGCGCGCCGCCCTCGCGGCGATCCCGGACGTGGACGCGGCGTTGAAGGCGGAGCTCGGCCTCGCGCGCACCGAGGGCGAAGGCAGGCTGGAGGAGCGCCTCCTGCTCCCTTCCCTCAACGTCCGCGGCCTCGCGAGCGGCAACGTCGGCGCCGCCGCGCGCAACGTGATTCCGAACCGGGCGACCGCCGCGCTCGACGTGCGGCTCGTGCTCGGCAACGAGCCCGGCGCGATGCTCGAGCTCGTCGAACGGCACGTGGCCGCGCAGGGGTATCACGTCGTGCGCGACGAGCCCGACCTTGCCACGCGCCGCGAGCACGACCGCATCGCGCGCATCGTCCGCGGCGGGGGATACGTCGCGGCGCGCACGCCGATGGATCACCCGCTCGTCGAGCCGCTGACCGCGGCCGCCGAGAGCGCGTCGGGCGAGCCCGTCGTCCTCATGCCGAGCCTGGGCGGGTCGCTGCCGCTCTACCTCTTCCAGGAGAAGCTCGGCCGGCCGCTCGTGATCGTCCCGATCGCGAACCACGACAACAACCAGCACGCGCCCGACGAGAACCTGCGGATCGCGAATTTGGAGTATGGAATCGATCTGATGGCCGCGATCCTGACGATGCCGTAGCATCCGCGCGGATGACCCCCGCGGACTTCAGGATCGACGGGCTGGCCGAGCTGCCGGAGGACGTCCAAGCCCACACCAAGGTCGTCGCGACGATCGGCCCGGCCTCGGAGAACCGCGTCGGCGAGCTGATGGACGCCGGCATGTCCGTCGCGCGCATCAACTTCAGCCACGGGACGCACGCCGAGCACCGGCGGCGCTTCCTCAAGCTGCGCCGCGCCGCGCAGGATCGCGGGCGCGAGCTCGGCATCCTCGCCGACCTCAACGGGCCGAAGATGCGGCTCGGGACGTTCCCGGAGGGAACGCTCGAGCTCGCCGCGGGGGAGCAGTACGCCGTCGTCGAGGGACCCGGGCCCGCGCGCCCGGGCGAGATCCCGTTCAACTTCGGGGGCTTCGTCGACGCGGTGCGTCCGGGCCACCGCGCGTTCCTCGCGGACGGCGGCGTCGAGATGGTGTTCGAGGAGTCGACGGGCGGCCTGTGCGCCGCCGTGCGGCGGCCGGGCGCGATCGGCGACCGCAAGGGCGTCCACCTGCCCGACACGGAGCTCGAGCTCGACGTGCCGACGGAGAAGGACGTCGCCGACCTGGAGCTCTGCAACGACCTCGGCGTCGACTTGATCGGCGTCAGCTTCGTTGCGCGCGCGGCGGAGCTCGAGCGCGTTCGCGAGATCGCTCCCAAGCCGCTGATCGTGGCCAAGATCGAGCGCAAGATCGCGCTCGAGCACATCGGCGAGCTGTTCGCAAGCGCCGACGGAGTCATGGTCGCGCGCGGCGACCTGGGCGTCGAGATGCCGCCGGAGCGGCTTCCCTTGATCCAGAAGTCGCTGATCCAGCAGGCGCTCCGCGCCGGCTGCTTCACGATCACGGCGACCGAGATGCTCGAGTCGATGATCACGACCTCGCGCCCGACGCGCGCCGAGGTGGCGGACGTCGCCAACGCGGTCTTCGACGGCACCGACGCGCTGATGCTCTCGGCCGAGACCGCGGTGGGGAAGTACCCCGTCGAGGCGGTGCGCGCGATGGTCCGCATCGCCGCGTCCGTCGAGATCAGCCGGCCCTACCGCGAGATGCCGCGCAAGGAGTTCCGCCGGATGGAGCCGAACTTCTCCAACGCCACCGCCCTGGGGGCGGTGCGCGCCGCCGAGGCGCTCGGCATGGGCAAGATCGTCGCCTTCACCGAGACCGGCAACACGGCGCGCCAGATCACGCGCTACCGCCCCGCCGCCGAAGTCGTCGCGTTCACGCCGAACCTCTCGACGCTGCGCAAGCTCTCCGTTCTGGCGCACGTCCGGCCGATGTACTTCCCGCCGGTGAAGGATCTCGAGACGATGCTCCAGGCCTCGTGCGAGCGCCTGGTCGACCTCGGTCTCGGCAAGGAGGGCGAGGAGATCGTCTTCGTCGCCGGCGTGCCGCCCGGCGTGGCGAGTACCACGAACCTGATGAAGCTTCACCGGATCGGCGAGACCGTGCGGCTCGATTGACCCGCGGCCCGGTGCGAGGGGGTGATCCGCGCCGACCGCGGCGGTATCGTCTCCCCGCGGTGACGCACAGGCTCCTCACGGTTCTCGCGCTCGTGCTCTTCGGCGCCGTTTCCGCGGCGCAGGGCGCCTTGACCTTCTCCGGCACGATCGGCGACGGCGCGGCCAAGATCCAGGTCCACGCGGACGCGAACCTCGCGGCACCCGCGTGTCAGGCGGCGTTCGAGGCCGCCGAGGCGGCGTTCCGCGCGGACGGGAAGCTCGGGGCGGCCTGCGACAAGGCGCTCGCGACGCTGCGCGCGCACGGCTGCGGGCAGGCGATCGTCGAGTGCGGCCTCGTCGTCGCGGCCGGCGACGCGCCGCCGAACGCTCCCGGTTGGATGACGCGCGTCGGCTTCGGGACGCCGGGCTACCGGATGATGATGCTGCCGATCGCGAACCAGGGGCTCGCGCGCGCGGCCGCCGATCCGCTGCGCTTGACGGTGACGGCGGCGAGCGCCGAACAGGCCGCCGCGCTCGCACGCGACGTCGCGACGCTCGGGCGACGGGCGGGGCGCGCGAAGGTCGAGGCCACCGAGGGCGCCCGGCTCTACCTCGAGGATCCGCGCTTCCGGCCGCTCTTCGACGGGCGCACGCTCGCGGGCTGGACGACGAAGGGCGGACGCTACGACGGCGAGGCGGTGTGGACGGTCGAGCGCGGAGCGATCGTCGGACGCACCGGGCCCAACGGCGAGGGCGGCCTGCTCTACACCGAGGAGACCTTCACGAGCTTCGTGCTCGAGCTCGACGTGAAGATCGAGCACCCCTTCGACTCCGGGATCTTCGTGCGGATGGTGCCGGACCTGAAAGGCGCGCAGGTCACCCTGGACTACCGCGAAGGCGGCGAGATCGGCGGCATCTACTCCGAGGGCTGGCTGGAGCACAACCCCGACGCGAAGGCGGCCTTCCGCGCCGACGCCTGGAACCACTTCGAGGTGCGCTGCACCGGGTTCGACTTCCGGATAGAGGCGTGGATGAACGGCGAGAAGATCGCCGACTACGCGCTGCCGCCGGGAAGTCCGGGCTACGCCACCGCGGGGTTGATCGGCGTCCAGGTGCACGGCGGCAACCCCGGCGAGAAGGCGGCTTACTTCCGCAACGTGCGCGTTCGCGAGCTTTCGGTGTTCGGCGACGCGTACGGCGGCGAGGGCTGGACCGACCTCGTCGACGACGAGCTCAGCGCGTGGGAGAAGCACGGCCAGCAGCAGGGCTACCGCGTCGTCGACGGCGAGCTCTTGTTCCCGCCCGTCGGCGACGGGCATCTCGCGACGAAGGAGGACTACCAGGACTTCCAGCTCCGGCTGGACTTCAAGCACTCGCGGATGGCCAACGGGGGCTTGTTTCTGCGGGCCGCGCGCGACGGATCGAATCCCGCGTTTTCCGGCTGCGAGGTGCAGATCCTCGACGACTTCAACTGGGAGGCGGTCACCGGCCACAAGCTCAAGCCGTGGCAGTTCACCGGCAGCCTCTACGGCTCGGTGCCCCCGCGCGTCGCGGCGCTGCGGCCGATCGGGGAGTGGAACACCTACGAGGTCCTCTACCGCGGCTCGCGGCTCGCCGTCGCGCTCAACGGGAAGCTCTTGTACGACGTGAACACGCACGCGCTCGAGCCGGAGCAGGGCGCGCCCTTCGCCGAGCGCGCGCCGGCGGGCTTCCTCGGCCTGCAGCACCATTCGCCCGACCACGTCGAGGGCGACGCGTCCTTCTGGTACCGCAACGTCTGGATCCGGCGGCTATGAAGCTGAAGCGCTTCCTCAAGCGTCTCGGCGTGACGTGCGGCGTTCTGTTCCTGGTCTTCGCCGTGCTCGAGCTCGTCTGCCGCGCGGCGGAGCCTGGACCGTTCTCGCTCTTCGACTCGAACCCGTACCTCACGGAAGACCCGGTCCTGCGCCACAAGCACAAGCCCGACTTCAGCGGCCACTGGGAGGGTACGTGGTTCGGCATCAACTCGATGGGCATGCGCGGACCCGAGTTCCCGCGCGAGAAGGCGCCGGACGAGTACCGCGTGGTCACGCTCGGGGACTCCTGCACCTTCGGCAAGAGCGTCTGCGAGGATGAGACGTGGCCGCGCCAGCTCGAGGCCTTGCTCGCCGCCGAGCTCGAACCGCCGCGCACCGCGCGCGTCGCGAACCTCGGCGTCAATGGCTTCGCCGGGCACGAGTACCACGAAATGTACTTCCGCGTCGGGGAAGGCCTCGACCCGGACCTCGTCGTCGTCGGCTACAACCTGAACGACTTCCCGAACGTGATCTTCGCGGTCGACCAGGCGGTCTACAAGAAGCGCCCGCTGCGCAAGTTTCTGTCGCAGGACCTGCGCAACCGAATGGGCCGACTCGCTTTATACCGCTGGATCCGCGCGACCTACTACGAGATGAAGAAGGAGCGCGACTGGCAGGACGCCGAGCGCTTCGCGCGCGAGGCGGCCGCGGAAGGCCAGGACCCGGAGGTGTGGGCCGAGCAGGAGAAGATCCTCGGCGAGATGGTCGCCGCGGTGCGCGGCCGCGGCGCGCAGATCGCCGTGTTCCTCTTTCCCTATGAAAGCCAGGTCTACCTCGACGCCTACGACGAGACGCCGATCAAGCTGATGCGCAAGCTCTGCGCGCGGCTCGACGTGCCCTTCGTCGACCTGGCCGAGCGCTTCCGCGAGCGCGCGCACGAGACCGATCCGCCGACGAGCCTCTTCGTCCGCGGCGACCGCTACCACCCGACCGGCGAGGGCTACGGCGTCGTCGCGCGCGGTGTGCTCGACGTGGTGCGCGAGCGCGGGTGGCTCGCGGCGCCGCGCTGAGATGCTCCTCGCGCTCCTGCTCGCGCTCGCGGTCGCCGCGCACCCGAACTCGCACAGCCGCTCGCTGATCGTCGTCGACCGCGCGGAGGCGCGCGTGCACTTCACCTTCCAGACGCTGACGCTGGTGGAGGAGCTGCCGTCGCTGGACCGGGACGGCGACCTGGAGCTCGGCCAGGAGGAGCTCGCGCAGGCACGCGATACGATCGAGCGGTATCTGCTCGACGGTTACCGCTTCGTGGCGGCGGGGAAGCCGCTGGAGGGCGAGCTGCTTCACCTCGGCACCACCGTGCTCGACGACGGCTTCGTCCCCGAGCAGTGGCTCGATCTCGAGCTCCGTTTCACCTCGCCGGTCCCGATCGAGGACCTCGTCGTCGAGTTCGAGCTCTTCCGCGCGATGAACCCCGCGCACCTGGGCTACGCCACGCTCGAGTGGAACGGGGAAGCTCCCGCGTTCTTCGTCTTCGGGATCGGCACCGAGGTGTGGGAGTTCGAGACCGCCGCCGAGCGCCGGCCCGCCGTCTTCCGCGCCTTCGCCGCCGAGGGCGCCCGCCGCGGCGCCGTCGCGTGGGAGCGCCTCGCCTTCCTGGCCGCCGTGATCGTCGCCGCGCGCCGCGGTCGCGCCGCGGGCGTGGCCGCCCTGTTCCTCGTCGCCCACGCCGCCGCGCTCGGCTGGGGCTTCGCGGGGTGGCCGGCGCCGCCGCGGAACTTCGTCGAGCTGGCGGCGGCCCTCTCGGTGGCGTACGTGGCCTGCGACACGCTCTTGCGCAAGGCACCGCGCGACGCGTGGGTCGAGGCGGGCGCGTTCGGTCTCGTGCACGGGTTCGCGTCGGCCCTCGCGGTGGACCTTGCGGGGGAGCCTTTGAAGTGGA
>JANQEJ010000151.1 GCA_028278425.1 Planctomycetota bacterium
CCGTCCATGCCGTCCGGCGGCGCCAACCCGAACCAGTCGAGGAGGGTCGGCGCCAGGTCGCGCAGCTCGACGACCGGCGCGAGCACGCGCTTGCCCGTAAGGCTCGCCGGATGGCGGAGGAACACGGGCACGTGCAACGACGCGTCGTGCAGCGACGCGTCGTCCTCGAAGGCCCGCCCGTGCTGGAAGAGCTCGGCCCCGCTGTCGCCGGCGAAGACGAGCACGCTCTCGTTGAGCACGTCGCGCGGCAGCACGTCGAACCTCCCCGTCAACGTCTGCGCGAAGGAGCGCACGAGCTGGTCGACGCGGGCGATCTCGGCGTCATAGAGCGCGACGACGTGGCCGAGGTCGAGGCCGTCCGCGCCGGAAGCCGGGTCGCGCAGCGCCGCGAGATAGTCGAGCGATCCGTCGGCGGACCCCGCGTAGTCCGGGTCGGCGAAGCGCGCGGCGAAGTCGTCCTTCCCCAGCGGCCGCGGCGCGTACGGCGCCCGCGGGCCGGAGAGGTGAAGCCACAGGAGAAACGGCGCTTCGCTCGCGAGAGCCTCCTCGCGCAGCCAGGCCGTCGCGGCCACCACGGCGGCGTAGTCGGGGTCCTCGACGTCGTCGCCGAAGCCCTCGAAGCGCTCGAAGCCGCGCGCGAGCTCGCCCCCGCCGGCGGCAGCGCCGGTCGCGAAAGCGCCCGTGCGAAAGCCCGCGTCGCGGAAGCTCTCCGCGAGCGTCGCCGCTTCGCCGTCCAGGCTCCGGCTCCCCGCGTGCAGGCTCGCGAGCGACGGCGCGCTCGCCGCCGACGGCGCGAAGGCGTGCGCGAACATCACGCCCTGCCCGGCCAGCCCGTCCAGCGAGAAGCGCCGGACCTCCGGATCGACTCCGGGCGACGACGTCGTCGGCCGCGGGTAGAGCCAAGCGGACACGTGGTCCGCGCGCAGGGCCGAGACGGTGATCAGAACGACGTTCCGCGGCGGCGTGCCCGGCCGCTGAGGGTCCGCGCAGGCGACGAGAACCAGCGCGAGGGCGGCGAAAGCGCGCCCCGCCCAAGGCGCGTGGCGGGTCACCCCGCGGCGCTCGTCTCGGCGCCGAGCCAGGCCAGATACTTCGCCTCGACCGCCGCGGGCGCGACGGCGACGCACTCCGGGACGTCGTAGGGGTGCTCCTCGTCGAGCACGCGCTCGAGCTCGGCCACGCGGGCCGCGGTCGTCTTGGCGACGAGGAGAACCTCGGGGTCGTCCTCGATCGCGTCCCGCCAGCGGTAGACGCTGCGCACGCCGACCAGGTTGACGCACGCGACGACGCGGCGCTCGACCAGACGGCGCGCGAACTCCGCCGCCCCCTCCTCGGGGTGCGTCATCAGCACCACCCGGGGCTCGATCGGCGCGTCCGACATGGCCGCCATGGTAGGGACTGGGCGCGAGCCGCCGATTAGAATTCCCCTCCCCCCCATGACCGTCCTCGACCGTCTCGCCATCGCCACCCTGCCGCTCATTCCGAGGCCGGTCATGCGCAAGCTCTCGTCGCGCTACATCGCCGGCGAGACGCTGGCGGACGCGCTCGACAAGCTGTGCGAGCTCCGCGAGGCCGGTTTCGGCGGCATCCTCGACATCCTCGGGGAGGACGCCGGGGACGAGGCCAAGGCGCGCGCGGTGGTGAGGCAGTACCGGGAGGCCGCCGAGGGCGTCCGCGAGCGCGGGCTCGACGCGTACGTGTCGGTGAAGCCCACGCACGTCGGGCTGCGCGTGTCCGAGGAGCTGGCGTTCTCGCTCTACGACGAGCTGGCCGGGCGTCTGGGAGAGCTGGGGCTCTTCCTGCGCGTCGAGATGGAGGACCACACGACGACCGACGCGACGCTGCGCATCTTCGATCGGCTGCGAGCGAAGGGGCGGGACGTGGGCTGCGTGCTGCAGTCGCGGCTCTTCCGCACGCAGGCGGACGTGACGGGACTCGGAGAGGGTGAGCTCAACGTGCGTATGGTCAAGGGGATCTACCTCGAGCCGCCGGAGATCGCGCACGTGGACCCGGTACCGATCCGTGACGCGTACGTCGATCGGTCCAGAGAGCTCTTGGAGCGCGACGCGTTCGTCGCGCTGGCGACGCACGACGACTTGCTGGCGGAGCGGTTGATCGCGGTGGCGCGCGAGCTGGGCAAGGGGAAGGAGGACTACGAGTTCCAGGTGCTCTTGGGCGTGCGGGAGCCGCTGTGGGCCGCGTGGCGCGACGCGGGGCATCCGGTGAGGGTGTACGTGCCCTACGGGCCGGAATGGCGGGCGTACAGCCAGCGGCGGTTGCGGAAGAACCCGCAGATCTTCCGCCACGTCGTGAGGGACGTGCTGGGGAGGTCGTAGGCCGAAGGCCAGAGGCGGGCCTTGTCACGGTCTCGCCGAACCGCTGCGGTGCGGTCGGTGACGCTCTCGCCTAGGTCGACCAGGTGGAAGGGGCGGCGCTCGGCTCCGTTCGGGACGGAGGTGCGGGGGTGCTTGCCG
>JANQEJ010000173.1 GCA_028278425.1 Planctomycetota bacterium
CCGAGCCCGGCGAAAAGTGGCCCGTCTTCGGGCCGCTTTGAGCCGTGAGGACGCGAAGGCGAAGCCGAGCCTGTCCGTCAGCGCCAAAGGCGCGGTCCTCGGCCCCTCCTTGGTCTCCTCGCGTGCAGCGAGCGAAGCGAGCGGAATGCGAGTCCTCGGAGGGGGAACCGAAGAGGTCCAGGGAACGCCGCTCGTTCCCTTCGGTGCCTGACGCTTTTGGCCGCCGAAGGCGCCAAACAGTCCACTCGAGCTCCCACCCTCACGAACACTCCACGACCCTCCGAAGCCTCCGTCCGAAGAAAGGAAAGGACTCAAAGAGCTCCTTTTCGCCTCGCTTCGCTCGCCGGTCTCTTGGGCCTTGCGTCGCGAAGCACGGAACGGTTGCAATCCCCCCATGACTCCCGCCGGCTACTCGGGGACGCCCTTGCCGAAAAAGCTCGGCATCAAGGAAGGACACCGCGTCGCGTTGATCGGAGCGCCGAAGGGCTTTCAGCTCGGGAGCCTTCCCGCCGACGTCGCCTTGAAGCGCGACCTGCGCGGTTCGGCTGCTCTGGACGTCGTCGTGTTCTTCGCCCACGGCGAGAAGGAGCTGCGCAAGCGGCTGCCGGCGCTCGTCAAGCGGGTTGCCACCGCCGGCGGGCTTTGGATCGCCTGGCCGAAGAAGAGCTCCGGGGTCGCGACCGACCTCTCCGACGGGACCGTTCGCAAGCTCGGGCTCGCTACGGGGCTCGTGGACAACAAGGTCTGCGCCGTGGACGACACGTGGTCGGGGTTGCGCTTCGTGCGACGTCTCGAGGACCGCTGACGGCGCCTCCTGCGGCGCCAGCGGGCTGCTTCTACGCCTTTTTGTGCCTCCCTTGACGGCTTCCTAGGGCGGACGTCGTTCCCTGGAGTGGGTAACCGGAAAGAGGCTACGGGCAATTCCCGAGGAGGACCCCGATGGCGACCCAACACGATCTCTACCTCGACGAGCGCTACTGCCCCACCTGCGCGCGCTACGTCGCCTACTTTCGCTCGCCCGACGGCGCATGGTGCGCCTTCTGCGGCGACGAGGTGTCGCTGGTTTCGTTCGAGGACCAGATCGCCCTCGCGGCGGACCGCCGCGCCCGGCGGGGGAAGAGGGGCGAGGTCGCCTGAGTCTCCTCACGGCACGGCGCCCCGCAGGGCCAGCGCCTGGGCCAGGTGGTCCGCGGCGACGCGCTCGGAGTCTTCGAGGTCGGCGATGGAGCGCGCCGAGCGGCGTAGGCTCTGGACCGCGCGCGCGGAGAGGCCGCGCAGCTCGACGGCGCGCTCGAGCAGGCGCTTCTGCGCCCGGTCCAACGGCGCCACCCGGTCGAGTCCCTCGGTGTCGAGGCGCGCGTTGGGCACGCGGCCCTGGCGCGCGCGGCGGCGCGCGTGGGCCTGACGCACGCCCGCGGTGATCGCGGCGGCGGTCGCGCCGTTGTCGGCCGGCGTGGCGAGCTCGTCGACGCGGGGCGAGGGCAGCTCCAACCGCAGGTCGATGCGGTCGAGGAGCGGCCCGGAGATCCGCCGGCGGTAGCGGCGTACCTCGGCCGTGCCGCAGGCGCAGACGCGCCGGGCGTGTCCGCGGTAGCCGCAGGGGCAGGGGTTCATCGCCACGACGAGCTGAAAGCGGCACGGCAGCTCGAGCTGCCGCCCGGCGCGCGACAGGGTGACGCGGCCTTCCTCCAGGGGCTGGCGCAGCGCCTCGAGCGTCGCGCGCGCGAACTCGGGGAGCTCGTCGAGGAAGAGCACGCCGCCGTGCGCCAGCGTGATCTCGCCGGGCGCCGGCGGCGATCCGCCGCCGACCAACCCGGCGTAGGACGTGGTGTGGTGCGGCGCGCGGAAGGGCCGCTCCCTCACGAGCCCGCCCGGCCAGCGTCGCGCGGCCGACAGCACGAGCGTGATCTCGAGCCGCTCCTCGAGCGGCGGCTCGGGCAAGAGGCCGATCAGCGCGCGCGCGAGCAGGCTCTTCCCCGTGCCCGGCGGTCCGCTGAGGAGCAGCGCGTGCCCGCCCGCCGCCGCGACCGCGAGCGCGCGCTTCGCCTCCGCCTGCCCGCGCACCCGATCCAGGTCGACGGCCAAAGGCGCCGGCGGCGAGACCGCCGCCGGCGCCGCCGCGGGGGTGAGCCCCTCGCCACCGCGGGCCACCCAGGCGACCACGTCGCCGAGGCGATCCGCGCCCCACGCTCGAACCCCGGGGAGGCAGCTCGCCTCACCCGCGGTGGCGGGGGGACCCACCAGATCGCGAAAGCCCTCGCGCCGCGCGGCGACGGCCGCCGCGAGGCCGCCCGGCACGTCGTAGACGTGACCGTCGATCCCGACCTCGCCGAGGAAGAGCGCCTCCTCGAGGAGCTTCCCCTCCAGGTACCCCGACGCCGCCACGGCCCCCAGCGCGAGCGGCAGGTCGAGGATCTCGCCGTGCTTCTTGACGCCGGCGGGCACGAGGTTGAGAAACAGCCGCCCCTGTCCCAGGCGGAAGCCGTTCGCCTCGAGCGCGGACACGAGCCGCCCGCGGCTCTCGCGCAGGACGGCGTCGGGAAGCCCGGAGAGCAAGACCTCGGTCCGCCGGCGGTCGGCGCGCTCGAACCGCGCCTCGACCGTGACGAGCTCCGCCTCCGTCCCGGCCAGCGAGACGCCGTGGGTCCGTACCGTGCGCACGCCCCGGGGACCGGAGCGCGGCCGGTTTGGTTGCGCTTGCCCTTTAAAAAAGGGATCCTGGCGCGCCCTGAGGAGCCAAGTCCCTTGACCGAAACCTATTACGACCCCGCCGACCTCGCCAAGTTCCACGAGATCGGCGAGCACGCGCCCGAGCTCGCGAAGAAGTTCTTCGACTGGTACGGGGCGGTCTTCGACGACGGTGCCCTGAGCGCGCGGGAGAAGTCCCTGATCGCCCTGGGGGTCGCGTTCGCGGTCCAGTGCCCGTACTGCATCGACGCCTACACCCAGGACGCCCTCTCCAAGGGCTGCGATCCGGAGCAGCTCACCGAGGTCACCCACGTGGCCTCGGCGATCAAGGGGGGAGCCGCCCTGGTCCACGGCGTCCAGATGAAGTCGGTGGTCCGGAAGCTCGGGATGTGACGGTGGAGCTCAAGGTCCTGCCCACGCTGAACCGCCGCGGCGCGGAGCTGGCCGACCCGGCCCAGCAGATGCGCCAGCTCGACGGCGTCGAGGTCGACGACGCCGAGGGAGGGGACTTCGACCGCCACCTGGAGCGCGCCGGGCTCCATCCCCTGTCGTCGACCGGGATCGAGATCTTCCAGATCAACGTGGGGCGGGTGTGCAACCAGACCTGCTCCCACTGCCACGTGGACGCGGGTCCGGACCGGACGGAGGACATGTCGCGGGAGACCGCCGAGGCCTGCATGCGGGTCCTGGCGCAGACCGACATCCCGACCGTCGACATCACCGGCGGCGCGCCGGAGATGTGCCCGCAGTTTCGCTACCTCGTCGAAGAGTCGCGGCGGCTCGGGCGGCACGTCATGGACCGCTGCAACCTGACGATCCTCTTGGCGCCGCGATATCGGGATCTCCCCGAGTTCCTGGCGGAGCACCGGGTCGAGGTGGTCTGCTCGCTGCCGCACTACCGCAAGATCAACACGGACCGCCAGCGCGGCGACGGCGTGTACGAGCGCTCGATCGAGGCGCTGAAGCGGCTCAACGCCCTCGGCTATGGCCGCGAGGGGAGCGGGCTCAGGCTCGTGCTCGTCACCAACCCGGTCGGCGCGTTCCTTCCGGCGGGCCAGGAGTCGCTCAAGGCGGAGTGGCAGCGCGAGCTCGAGCGCAACCACGGCATCGTGTTCAACGACCTCTTCGCGATCACGAACATGCCGATCAGCCGCTACCTGGAGTGGCTGCAGGAGACCGGGAACCTCGAGGGCTACTTGCAGAAGCTCGTCAGCGCCTTCAACCCGGCCGCCGCGGCGGGCGTGATGTGCCGCAATACGATCTCGATCGGCTGGCGGGGCGAGCTCTACGACTGCGACTTCAACCAGATGCTCGACCTCGAGCTCGGCTTCGGGGCTCCGCGGAACATCCGCGACTGGGATCTGGAGAAGCTCAATCACCGGCGCATCGTTACCGGGCGTCACTGCTTCGGCTGCACCGCGGGCGCGGGGTCTTCGTGCGGGGGGGCTACGGCGTAGTCGGACGAGCGGGCTGTTTGGTCGGCAGACTCTGGGAGTGTTGTGGCCCCTGGGCTTCCGCTCTAGCTGCTTTGGCTACGCGAGCTCGGGTAGGTAAACTGTCGCAGCCCGACCTATGTTGGCCATGTTTCCTGAGTCCGCTCTGCTCGCCAAGAGTCCCGCCAACCCCGTGTGTAAAGGAATGAACTGGCGAGAACTAGCAAAGCTGGATGCGAGGATGCCCTCCAACCGTTGCTGAACGCCTTCTACGGCTGGATCGACTACGTAGAGCTGCCTAAGCGAGATGTTGTTCTGAAGTCCAGCAGCCAGAAGGTACTTGAAGTGCGAATCAGTTGAGGGAGCAGAGTACCCAATAATGATGACCCTTGTGGCCGTTGAGAGCATCTGCGTCGCATTTGCCCAGACGCTTGCTAGTGCGGGACCGAGGTCTTTGTTGGAAGTGGGCGGTATGAGTAGCGGTACGCCTCCTGCCTCGCAAACGCTGTCATAGTCCTCAACGGCCTCGAAGCCTTTGGGTTTTCTGGCCCAATTCACAGAGCCGTGCAGTTTCGCTATGCACACGACGCCTTCTGCCGGTGCGAACGCATTCTCGTAGTCGTATGACTTGCCGAGACGGCGAAGCCCCTGCTCAAGCGAGTCATCGTAGTTGAAGGTGATCACTGAATCGATAGACTCTTCCGAGCGCTCGTTGAAGCACCCAGATAGTAGGCCAGCAAACGCGTCTACTACTGGGATCATGAAGAATTCGCGCCTGGCACCCCCGTGGCGCTGCACTTCGTTTCTTGCCCAGCCCAGAGGCAGCCGCCAGTCTCCTCCTGGGAGCTTCACTTCCAGTTTGATCTGCTCATGTCGCCCTTCTCTTCGCGAAAACTCAAGCGTGGCGCATATCGCTCGAATCACGTCAGAGTCATTTGTGGGCCCCCCACCTGCAGAAGCAAAACTGAAAAGTTCCTCAATGCTCTCCAACTCCAACTGAACGCGACTGCTGGCCGAGGCCGCCAGGCGCCTCAGCTCGAGTACTCGCGAGATAGCTTGCGCCTCGTCACTCCGGTCTTCCCTGACGAGAGAAGGAAGCGCATCTCGCATTCGGTTTAGGAAGTCCGCAACGACGGGCATGCCTGCTCCCTTGGAGAACCCTGCGCCCAAGATGTAGACATTGTGGTCGTTCTCCAGAAGCGGTTCGGTAGTCGGAGCTTGAACTTGCATCGCTGAACGCAGGCGTCTCTTCCGAGGGTCCTTCAGGAGTATCATAGACGTGGGGCTGGTGCGAGGCACCCTCCCGGTGCTCCCCCAGCATCTTGGCCAGGAAAGGTGCGTCTCACGTCGCAAGTAGCTTGCGGTATGACATCCGCACGGTCCCGGCAGCTCAAAGAGGGTGCAGCCTTCTCCTCCTCTGATCTTCTGTTCTTTTCTGCTCCACTAAGTCGCCTGGAGGCGAAGCCTCCAGGCCTCTGCGGCCCACGGACAAAGCGCAGGAACGTTGGAACCAGTGGACTTAAGCCGCGAGGGCGGCGAAGCCGCCCTCGCCTCTGCGAACCTCTGCCCACCTCCGCTCCTCTGCGTTTCTCTTCTTCTTCGCGTAAGCCCAAAAGAACCCAAGTACGTGACCGATCGGTTCCCAACCGTCGTATCGTGACCGCCATGGCCCGCCCCCGCGAGTTCGACGTCGACGAGGTCCTCAGCGCCGCGATGGAGCGCTTCTGGGAGCACGGCTACGCGGCCACTTCGATGGCGGACTTGATGGACGCCACGGGGCTTCAGAAGGGGAGCCTCTACAAGGCCTTCGGCAGCAAGCACGAGCTCTACACGGAGGCGCTCGCGCGCTACGAGGCCCAGAACTACGCCACGATGAAGGCGATCCTGGAGGCGGAGGAGTCGCCGCGGGAGGGGCTTCGCCGCTGGCTGCGGCACGTCGTGCAGACGTGCAGCGGGCAGGGGACCAAGCGGGGCTGCTTCGGGGTCAACTCGCTCGTCGAGCTCGGTCCGCACGACGCGGCGGTCGCCGCGCGCCTGCGGAAGCACTTCGCCGGCGTCGAGAAGCTCCTCGCGGAGACGATCGCGCGCGCGCAGGAGCGGGGTGAGCTCCGCGCCGACCGCTCGCCCGCGGAGCTCGCCGAAGCGCTCTTTCTCTTCGCCAAGGGCGTGATCGCGAGCTCGAAGGGCGGGCATCCCCGGGCGCGCCTTCAGCGCTCCGCCGACCTCTTCCTCGACACCCTCACCTGATTTTTTTGGCGAATTGTTGACCGATCGGTCACGAACCGGCAGGCCGCGCGTCAACCCGGCCGTCCGGCGGCGGAAGCCGCGGGTAAGGAAACCCGACCCACGACCACCAAGGGGAGAACCCGAGATGTCCAGTCAACCCAACACCGTCCTGATCACCGGCTCCTCCAGCGGCATCGGCCTCGACGTCGCCCGGGCCTTCCTCGAGCGCGGCGCGAACGTCGTCCTCAACGGGCGCAACGCCGCGAAGCTGGAGGCGGCCGCGAGCGAGCTCGGCCACGCCGACCGCGTCGCCACCGTCGCGGGGAGCATCGCGGACCCGGCCACCGGGGAGGCGATGGTCCGCACCGCGCTCGACCGCTTCGGCAGCGTCGACGTCCTCGTCAACAACGCCGGCACCTTCGGCACGAAGCCGTTCACCGAGGTCACCGAAGAGGACCTGGACGGCTACCTCACGGGGAACCTCAAGGGCACCTATCTCACGACGCAGGCGGCGGTCCGCCGGATGAAGGAGGAGGGCGGCGGCGCGATCGTGAACGTCGGCACGGTGCTCATCAGCCACGCGATGGCGGGGTTGCCCGCCTCGGCGGCGCTCGTCAGCAAGGGCGGGATCCACGCGCTGACGACGAGCCTCGCGGCCGAGCTCGCGTCCGAGAACATCCGCGTGAACGCCGTGGCGCCGGGCGTCATCCGCACGCCGATCTACGGCGAATCGGACGTCGACGCCTTCGGCGGCGTCGCGCTGCTCAACCGCGTGGGCGAGGTCGACGAGACCGCCGACGCGGTGCTGTATCTCGCCAACGCCAAGTTCACCACGGGCCACATCCTCAACGTGGACGGCGGGTACGTGACCGGCCGTTCCTGAAACCTCCCAAGGAGAATCCACGATGAACCAAGACACCGCGACTTTTGACGAAGGGAACTTCCGGAGCGAGGTCCTCGAGCGGGAGGGAACCACCCTCGTCGACTTCTGGGCCGACTGGTGCCCGCCGTGCCACGCGCTCGCTCCGACGATCGACGCGATCGCGACGGAGGCCCGGGGCCGCTTCAAGGTCGGCAAGGTCGACGTCCAGGCCAACGCCAAGCTGGCGCAGTCCTTCGGCGTGCAGTCCATCCCGACGCTGATCTTCTTCCGCGACGGCGTGGAAGTGGAACGCCTCGTCGGCGCCGCGAGCAAGGGCGCCATCCAGGAGAAGCTCGAGGAGATCTCCCGAGCCGCTTGATCCCCCAGGAACCTGAAAGGAAAGACCGATGACGAACTTCCAAGTCCATTCGATCGACTCCGCGCCCGACCGTGCGAAGCCGACGCTAGAGAAGGCCCAGAAGGCCATGGGATTCATCCCGAACCTCTACGGGACCTTCGCCGAGTCTCCCGCGACGCTCGAGGCCTACGCCACCATCGGCAGCCTCTTCGACCGCTCTTCGTTCAACGCGACGGAGCGGCAGATCGTGTTGCTCGCCACGAGCTTCGAGAACGGCTGCGAGTACTGCATGGCGGCGCACACGACGATCGCGGGCATGCAGAAGCTTCCCGCCGACGTGGTCGAGGCGCTGCGGAGCGGCAATGCGATCCCCGACGCGCGGCTCGAGGCCCTGAGGAGCTTCACGCTCCAGGTCGTCCGCGAGCGCGGGTGGGTGAAGGACGCCGACGTCCAGGCCTTCCTCGACGCCGGCTTCACGCAAGCCCAGGTGCTCGAGGTCATCCTCGGCGTCGGGATGAAGACGATCAGCAACTACACGAACCACGTCGCGAGCATCCCGCTCGACGGGGCCTTCCAGCCCAACGCGTGGACGGCGCCCGAGCAAGCACCGGCCGGCGCGTGAGCGGGACTTCCACGTTCCTCCTGAGGAGCCGGTCGTTCCATGCGGAGCGGCCGGCTCGTTTCCTCTTTCAACGAGATCTTCCATGAAGCTACGACGCGTCGCCATCGTCGCCGGCGGACGGACTCCCTTCGTCAAGGCCGGCAAGGACTTCGTCCGACTGGGTCCCCTGCGCCTCGCCACGCACGCGGTGAAGGAGCTCGTCGCGCGCTCGGGCGTCGACCCGAAGGCGATCGACGCGCTCGCGCTCGGCGCGGTGCTGCCCGAGCCGGGCAAGCCGAACCTCGCGCGCGAGGTCGTGCTCGGGACCGGGTTGCCCGAATCCATCGAAGCGCAGACGATCTCCTCGTACTGCATCAGCGGCCTGCGCGCGATCACGACGATCGCCGAGGCGATCGCCGTCGGACGCATCGACGCCGGAATCGCGGGCGGTGCCGAATGGCTCTCGGGCGCGCGCAGTCCTTCCTTCTTCCAGGAGCCGACGACCGGCCTCTCGATGGGCGAGCACATGGAGCTCACGCGCCACGAGTGGGAGCTCGACCGCGCGACACAGGACGAGATCGCGCTGGCGAGCCATCGCAAAGCGATCGCGGCGCGCGCGCGACTCGCCGCGGAGATCTTCCCGCTCGACGGCGTGGAGCGCGACTCCGGTCCCCGCGACGACACGTCGCCGGAGGCGCTGGCGGCGCTCAAGCCGGCCTTCGACCCGCGGGGCACCCTGACGGCGGGAAACTCGTCGCCGGTGACCGACGGCGCGTCGGCCGTCCTCCTGATGAGCGAGGAGCGGGCGCGGGCTCAGGCGCTGGAGCCCCTGGCCTTCTTCCGCGCGTCGCAGTACGCCGGCATAGACCCGGCGGAGGGGCTCCTGATGGCGCCCGCCGTCGCGGTCCCGCGGCTCTTCGAGCGCACCGGGTTGGGACTCGACCGCTTCGACCTGATCGAGATCCACGAGGCCTTCGCCGCCCAGGTGCAGGCGAACGTCCTCGCCTGGGAGCGGGGCTGGAAGGGCGCGCCCACCGGCCCGCTCGACTGGGAGCGCGTCAACGTCAACGGCGGCTCGATCGCCCTCGGTCACCCGTGGGCCGCGACCGGAGGCCGCGTCGTCGCGAGTCTTGCGGCGGAGATGGCACGCCGCGACGCTAGCCTGGGGCTCGTCAGCATCTGCGCCGCCGGCGCAATGGCCGGCGCGGCCGTCCTCGAACGGAGTTGAGACCGATGGACAACGTCGCGATCGCGAAGGAGCTCTACGCGGCCTTCGGGCGGAAGGACGAGGCTCGCCTGCGCGAGCTCTTCGCTCCCGACGTCGAGTGGATCCAGTGCGCCGGCTTCCCCGGCGGCGGCCACCGCCGCGGGATCGACGAGGTGCTCGACAAGGTGTTCGGCGCGCTCCAAACGACGTGGGAGGGCTGGCGGGTCGACGTCGACGAGTATCTCGACACCGGCAGGGGGGTCGTCGTCCTCGGCAAGTACGCCGGCACGCACACCGAGACCGGCCGCGCGATGGAGGCCGTCTTCGCCCACGTCTACGACGTCGCGGACGGCCGCATCACGCGCTTTCGCCAGTACACCGACACGGCGCCGATCGTCGACGCGGCGCGCGCCTGACGTCGCCTCGGGAGCTGCGCCGCCACGGGCGGGTCGACTGGTAGAATCGTGGGTTCGGGGTAGCCCGTGCCTCTTCTCAAACTCGCCTACGTCGTCGGCCTCGCCGTCGGGCTCTTCTTTCTGCGCGACCCGCGGGTCGTCGGCGGCCTGGCGGTCCTGCAGCTCGCCCTCTGGGCGGTCTCGCGCGTCGACTTCAGGCTGCTCGGCCGCATCGGGCGGCGGCTCGCGATCTTCCTCGGGATCGTCCTTCTCGTCTACGGGCTGAGCGCGACGCGCGGCGGGGGCGAGAGCGACTTCCGGACGTTCCTCGGGCTCGACTGGAACCTGGTCGGGCTTCAGACCGGTCTCGTCATGGCGCTGCGCGTGCTGACGCTCGTCCTGGCGAGCACCTGGGTGCAGAAGAGCGGAGCGGCCGGCGACCTCAGCCGCGCGATGATCCAGGCCCGGATGCCGAAGCGTATCGCCTGGACGATCGACGCGACGCTGGCGCTCTTGACCGCCGGCGGCGGCGGTGGGGGAGGCGGCGGACAGGGCAAGGGCAAAGAGAAGCGCGGCGTCCCCCTGCGCGAGGTCCTGCGCGGCGAGTTCCCGTTCCTGCGCGACCTCCTCGTGCGTTCGATCGCGCGGGCGCAGGCGCGGATCCGCGCGGAACACCCGGACCTCTCGAGCGAGCTGGCGCGCGACGTCGCCCTCGTGAGCGGCATCGCCCTCGCCGCGATGGGCCTCAAGATGCTGCAGGTCATGCCCGGGCTGCCGATCGCGCCGGGGCAGAAGAACGTCATGCTGCTCCCGTTCTTCCTCCTGGCCGCGCAGGCGACGCGCTCGCGCTTCGGCGGGCTCTGGTGCGGCGCGACGGTGGGCCTGATCAACTTCTTCCTCGGCTTCGGCAAGTACGGGATCTTCGAGCTGGCGCAGTTCCTGCTCCCGGGGCTCCTGGCCGACGTCTTCGTCGTGCTCCTCCACGGCCGGGGCTGGTGGCGGCTCGCGCAGCTCATCCTGTTCGGACTTCTCATGGGGGTGACCCGCTTCGGGGCGAACTTCCTCAACCTGATGCTCGCGGGCGGCGACTGGAAGCTCTTCGCGGTCTACACGCCGATGCTCCTCTCGCAGATGGCCTTCGGGGCCGCGTCGGGCTTCGTCAGCGCCTTCCTCCTGCGCTTCGACGACTGGTGGCGCGCGGCCGAGGCACACGAGGGCGGCGGCGGAGGAAGAAGGGGAAGCGGCGGAGGGCGGCGCCGCGGAGACGACTCCCTACAATCTCCCGACCCGGAGCCGGACGCCGGCGACGTCAAGCGCGCTTCCTGAACCCAACCCACACACCCCATGACCGAAGACACGACGGCCGGCAAGCTCATCACGGGCGACGGCCGCACCCACGTCGGCTCGGGGCTCATGCGCGAGTCGCTCGTGAGCGCCAAGCTGATCGCCGAGACCGACGCGGGCGAGATCCGCCCGATGGTCCCCGACATCACGATGATCGCGATCGGCGGCTCGTCGATCATGGACCGCGGGGCCGAGGCGGTGCTGCCGCTGACCGACGAGATCGCGGCCCTGAATCGCGAGGGGTACAAGTTCATCCTCGGCGTGGGCGGCGGCGCGCGCTCGCGGCACACGCTGGCGATCGGGCTCGACCTCGGGCTGCCGCTCGGCGGCCTCGCGCGCATCGTGGGGGGCGTCGAGGAGCAGAACCGCGACATGCTGCAGTTCCTGCTCGCGCCCCACGGAGCGGTGACGCTGATCAAGGACCACTTCCAGGACCTCCAGCTCTTTCTGTCGAGGGGCATGATCCCGGTCTGCATCGGCCAGCCGCCGTACCACTTCTGGGAGCCGCCGCCGAAGGACGGGCGCCTGCCGGAGAACGGCTCCGACGTCGGGCTCTTCCTGATGGCCGAGATCGTCGGCGCGCCGACCATGGTGTTCGTCAAGGACGTCGACGGGGTCTACGACGAGGACCCGCGCAAGAACCCGAACGCGACGCGGTTCGAGACGATTTCCGCCGCGGAGCTGCTCGAACGAAACCTCCGCGACCTGCCGGTGGAGCGCGAGGTGTTGCGCTGCCTGGAGAACTCACGCCTTTTGACGTCGATCGTCGTGATCAACGGGCGCGAGCCGAAGCAGCTCCGCGACTTCCTGGAGGGCAAACCCGTCGGCACGCGGATTCACAACCGCCGTTACGCGGAGACGGAGGGTTAGGCGTGGTCGAGCGCAGGGACGGCAAGATCTGGGTCGACGGCCTCACCACGCAGTTCACCGGCCAGTCGCTCTCCTCGCTCGATCTCATCGAGTCCGAGCGCGACCACCCCACGCGGCCCGTCCTGCCCGACCTCTGGGTGGTGAAGGTCGGCGGCCAGAGCATCATGGACCGCGGCGCGTCCGCCGTGAACCCGATCGTCGAGCAGATCGTCGCCGCGCGCAAAGCCGGCCAGCAGATCCTGGTCGGCACCGGCGGCGGCACGCGCGCGCGCCACGCCTACGCGATCGGCCTGGACCTCGGCATGCCGACCGCCATGCTTGCGCGCATCGGCGGCAGCGTCCCGGTCCAGAACGCGCGCATGCTCCAGATGATGACCGCGAAGGACGGCGGGATCATGTGCTACCCGGACGACTTCGAGAAGCTGCCGCTGTATCTCCAGCTCGGCACGCTCCCGATCATGTCGGGCATGCCGCCCTTCGAGTTCTGGGAGAAGGCGCCCGAGATCGGCCGCATCCCCGCGAACCGCACCGACGCCGGCGTCTACCTGATCGCCGAGTTCTTCGGCGCCAAGGGCGTCCTCTTCGTCAAGGACGAAGACGGGCTCTACACCGACGACCCGAAGAAGAACACGAACGCGACGTTCATCCCGGAGATCGCGGCGCGCGAGCTGCTCGACGGCGGCCAGGACGACCTCGTCGTCGAGCGCGCGGTGCTCGAGTACCTCGAGCGCGCGAAGAGCGTGAAGGAGATCCGCGTGTTGAACGGTCTAGTCGACGGCAACGTGACCCGCGCGCTGCGCGGCGAGAACGTGGGCACGGTGATCCGGGCTTCGACGGCCTAGCCCGATCGCCCTCCTCGCTGCTCGATCGACGGCAAGCGCGCCGGCGCGGAGAGCGTGCTCGTGGCGGCCGACTTCCACTGAGCCGGGCTCAGGGCGCGTAGGTGAGTGGCGCGTCCGGGCCGAGCGGGGCGCCGGTGATGATCCAGATCACGAGCATCGCGCTCCACACCACCGTGAACGCCAAGGCGTAGGGGAGCATCACGGCGACCAGCGTGCCGAGCCCTCCTTTCTTCACGTGCTGCTGCATGAAGACGAGTACGACGACCACGTACGGGTTGAGCGGCGTGATGCTGTTTGTGACGGAATCCCCGATGCGGTAGGTGACCTGCGTCAGCTCGGGGCTGATGCCGATCGTCATGAACATCGGCACGAAGACCGTCGCGAGCATGGCCCACTTCGCGGACATCGATCCGACGAACAGGTTGATGAACCCCGCGACCCCGATGAAGGCGAGCATCAGGACCCAGCTCGGAAGGTCGAACTTGCGCAGGAAGTTGCCGCCCTCGATGGCGAGCATCCGGCCCAGGTTCGAGTGCTCGAAGGCCGCGACGAAGATCGACGCGAAGAAGGCGAGGACAACGTAGCTCCCGAGCACCGACATGTACGAGCCCATCATCTTCGCGACGTCGCGGTCGGAGCGGATCGAGCCGGTCACGATGCCGTAGACGAGGCCGGGAACGAAGAAGAGCACGATCAGGATGGGCACGATCGAGCTGATCCACGTGGCGAAGGGCCTCGGGCCTTCGGGAGCAAGGCTGCCCGGCGGGTCGTACAGGAAGCCCCACTCGAACCAGTAGCACAAGAAGAAGAAGAACAGCGTCAGCACCATGGCCCCGAAGCCCGCACCGAGCCCCACCCACTCCCGGACCGTGAGCTTGAGTGCGGAGACGTCGCCCAGCTTGGCCGATGCCGGCGACGGGCCGCCCTCGTCCGCGCTTCGACGGTTGAGGCGCGGCTCGACGTACCAGGCGGTGACCGCCCAACCCGTCAGCGTGAGAACGAACGTCGACACGAACATGAACCGGTAATTGCACGCGGGGTTCACGTTGTAGTCGGGGTCGAGGATGCGCGCGGCCTGCTCCGTCAAACCCGAGAGCATCGGTTCGAGCCCCGTGATGAGGAGGTTCGCGTTGAACCCGGAGGCGACGCCCGCGAAGACCGCAGCGATACCCAGAAGCGGCGAGCGCCCCGCAGCCTTGAAGACCGCCGCCGCCAGCGGCGGGAGCACGATGTAGCCGGCGTCGATCGCCGCCGAGCTCATCACGCCGGCGAAGAACGCGGCCGGCGTGAGAAGCTGCGCAGGAACGATGAAGAGGATCGCCTTGAGCGACGCGGAGATGAACCCGGACTTCTCCGCCACGGCGATGCCCACGGCCACCGCCAGCACGAGGCCGAGGGGCCGGAACTGCACGAAGATCGTGACCAGGTTCTCGGAGAGCCACCGGAATCCGTCGGCCGACAGCAGGCTCGTCGCCTGCTCGTCGAGGACCGTCGCGCCTTCCGTGTCGAGCAGGATGCTCCGCCAGCCCTGCGAGGCCGCGATCCACGAGCAAACGAAGACGAGCGCCGCGCCGATCGCGAACAGGGAAACCGGATCGGGGAGGGCGTTGCCGAGCCGCTCGATCCGGTCGAGCCAGCCCCTTCCGCCCGCGGGTCGGGCCGTGGGTTCGGTGGTCATGGGGGCAACCTAGCCGTCGCGGGCGCGCCCGTCGAGGACGGCCGGCGGGGGAGCCCTCGCCGCGGTCCTCCCCCGTCCGGTAAGCGCACCTGCGTATTGCCTGAAAGGCCCTCGAGGAGGTAGCTAGGGGGCACAGCACAGGCCGCTTTGCTCCGAATTCCGCTGGAGACGATTTCGTCTCCACCTTGCCAGTGGGAGGGACCCGATGCTTGCAGGCACGACCGAGCTGTTCCGGACCGCGCTCACTCTGCCGCGCGCCGCGCGGCTTCCCGCCTCCGCCTTGCCCTACGTTCTTCTCGCGCTCGGGTCCTGCTACAACCCCGAGCCCGAGCCGCCCGACGTGCGGAGGGAGACGTCGGAGCCGGTCGTGACGGTCCGCGTCGCCGACGCCGAGTCGTTCCAGGCTCTGGTCACCTTCGGCGAGCCCCGGTACGAGACCGTGGACGCCGGTGGGGAGACCTGGACCCGCGTGCGCGTGCCCGGGGTCCTGGGCGGCGGAAGAAGCGGTCACCCCGAAGTGCCGGTCTTCCGCGCGCTGATCGCCGTGCCCCTGGGCGCGACGGTCGCCGTCGAGCACGCGCGACCCGTCGTGGCGGAGACGAGCACCGTCCGTCTCTACCCGTGGCAGGCCGAGGAGGGCGAGTTCTCGCCCGCGTTCGACGGGGACCGGGAGCCCCCGCGGGAGGAGCAGTGGTGGACGCCGCCGTTCGTCAAGGACGAAGCGGCCTACGGCGCCGCCGCGCGGCCGAACGCCGTTTGCCGCGTGGCGTCCGCCGGACGCAGCCGCGGGCTCGAGCTCGCCCTGGTGGAGGTCGCCGCCGGGCGCTACGACGCCGCGACCGGCCGGCTCGAGGTCTTCCGCTCCGTCGACGTGGGGCTCTCCTTCCGGGGCGGCACGGGGCGGTTTCTTCCGACCGAGGCGCGCAATCCGTTCGACGCGAGCGCCCGGGTCTTTCAGAGCGCCACGCTGAACCGGGCGGCCCTTCGGGACCTCGCGCACGTGCAGCCGCTCGAGATCTTCTGCTACGGGGAGGAGCTCCTGATCCTCACGCCTCCGGAGTACCTGCCGGCGGCCCAACGGCTCAGGGAACACAAGCTCGCGACCGGCACGCTCGCCAGCGTCGTCGTCGTGAACGACGGCTCCGGATCCGGTCCCGACACGAAGGAGGAGATCGACGTCTTCCTCGACGGGCGCTTCAATTCTTGCGCGGTCCGGTTCTCCTACCTGCTCCTGCTCGGCGACGACGACGACATCGAGCCGTGGATCCTGCCCCGGCGGTACAAGGCGGGCGAGTTCCCGTCCGACTTCCCCTACGCGCAGATCGACGCGGACCCGATGGCCGAGGGGCTGTTTCCGGACGTCGCGGTCGGGCGCATCCCCGTCAACTCGCTCGCGCAGGCGGACGTCGTCGTCGACAAGATCATTCGGTACGAGTCGGACCCGCCGCTGGGTCCGGGCATCGCGTCGTTCTGGAACCCCGGGTTCTACCGCCGTACGGCGATCGCGGCGGAGTTCCAGTGCTGCGACCCGACGCCGCCGGACGGCGAGGAGAACTACCGCCGGTTCATCCAGGACGTGGAGGAGATCCGCGGTCACCTGGTGTCGCGGGGCTTCACCGTGGAGCGGATCTACACCACGGACGCCGAGTCCGACTACGAGGGGGATCCGACGCCCCGGTACTACACCGACGGCAAGACGCTGCTGCCGCCGCCGCTGCGGCCCGAGGACGGGTTCCCCTGGGACGGCGATACGCAGGACGTCATCGACGCCTTCAACGCGGGCCAGCTCCTCTTCTTCCACAACGACCACGGATGGTCCGGGGGATGGTCCCACCCCTCCTTCTACACGGGCCACCTGTCGGGCCTGGCCAACGGCGCGCTCCTTCCCGTCGTCGTGAGCTCCAACTGCAGCTCCGGCAAGTTCGACGGCACGAACGGCTTCGCCGAGTCGATCCTGCGGCTCGACGGCGGCGGCGCGATCGGCGTGTTCGCCTTCACGCGGCTCATGAACAACACGATCGGGCGCAAGACGCTCCAGGGGGTCGTCGACGCCATGTTCCCGAACGCCTACCCCGGCTTCGGCGACGACCAGGTCCGCGACCGCCTGGGCGACATCCTGAACCACGCCCGGGCGCGCATCGCGGGCGGACAGGCGAGCGCCGACCCGGACGACCACGCCTACCTCGTGGCGTGGGCCTACGTGCGGATGCTCACGCTCTTCGGAGATCCGTCGCTGGCCGTGTGGGTGACGAACCCCTATCAGATGCCGAAGCTCTTCGACGACTACGTCGACGGTCCCGCGCTCGAGTTCGTGTATCCCCTGGACGGCACCGTGATCACGGCGGTCGAGCGGACCGAGGAGGGCTACGCTCCGATCGGCCGGGCCGTGGTGACGGACGGAAGGGCCCGGATGCCCCTCTTCCTGTCGCCCGAGGACCGCTCCGGCGTCCGCTTCTTCGCCTCCCGGCCGGGCGGGATCCGGACCGAGGTCTCCGTGCCCCGCGGGCGCTAGGAAGGCTCGCGCCGCCTCCGGCGCGCCTTCCCCGGCGTCGGCCGGGGCGGATCCCGACTAGACTGGGGGGAAGGAGGTCCTCTGCATGAAGTCCGCTTTCCTGCCGCTCCTCGCGCTGGCTTCCCCCGCCGCCGCCCAGGCCTTCGTTGTCGACGACGCGAAGATCCCGAGCGGGCCGGGCATCGACTCGCGCTCGGAGAACGTCGACTTCGGCGACATCGACCTCGACGGCGACTGGGACGTGGCCGTGGCGGACGGCGACGAGGACTTCTCCGACCAGAACCGGATCTGGGTCAACGAGGGCGGGATCCAGGGCGGCACGATCGGGTTCTTCACCGACGAGACGGCGGCGCGCGCGCCGGCGATCAACGACGCGAGCCACGACGTCGAGCTCGCCGACATCGACGGCGACGGCGACCTCGACCTGCACGTGTCCAACACGTCGAACGTCTTCTTCCAGGGCAACAAGTGGTGGGTGAACGCCGGCGGCGGGTTCTACGCCGACGAGACGTCGACCCGCTGGGTGGGGCTCGGTGCTCATCCCTCCTCCGTCCCGCCGAGCCAGGTGCTCTCCGACGGGAGCTTCATCGCCTGGTCGGGCGACTCGGACTTCGGCGACCTCGACAACGACGGCGACCTCGACCTCGTGCACTCGTCGTACGGCGGAGCGTACGGCGGCCAGATGCCGTCGCGCATCTTTCTCAACGACGGCGACGGCTTCTTCTCCGAGTTCAACCCGAGCGGCTTTCAGCTCACCGTCAACCAGCTCGCGAACGGCGATCCCGGCCTCTGGTGCGACGGCGTGCAGCAGCACAACACGACGGACGGCACGGGCGCGTTTTGCGACGTCGCGACGGCGGCGCTCGACCTCGACGTGGGAGACGTGGACGGCGACTTCGACCTCGACGTGCTCCTCGGCGACCGCCATACCTTCCCGCGCATGTTCGCGAACCGGCTCGACGCCAGCGGGCTCGCTCCCGCCGCGGGCGGCGGCGCGCTCGGTTTCCGCGACGTGACCGGGCCGGTCTTTCCGGACGGCTACGCCTTCGGCACGGGGCACTACGAGCAGGAGCTGGGGGACATGGACCGCGACGGCGACCTCGACGTCCTCGGGGTCAACTGGCAGAGCCAGACCTTCGCCTTCAACGAGATCACGCTCGAGAACGACGGCGCCGGGCTCCTGAGCGGCGCCACCGCGCTCGCGGGCAGCGGGTCGGACGACGACGAGGGCGACTTCCTCGACTACGACAACGACGGCGATCTCGACGTCTACGTCGCGAACTTCTCCGGCCCGGACCGGCTCTACCGCAACGACTGGACGCCGGGCGGGTCCTTCTCGTTCACCGAGGTGGATCTCCCGCCCGTGTCCGACGTGCACTGGGACGCGGACGCCGCGGACACGGACGCCGACGGGGACTACGACGTGCTGACCGCGTCGGGGTTCGGCCAGCCCAACCACTTCCTGCGCAACGTGACCGAGATCGCGGACACGCACGCGCCGTACCTGCCCGCGGTCGAGACGATCGGCGACCAGACCGCCGCCGCGGCGCCGGTCCCCGTGCGCGCGTTGGTCTACGACAACGCGCCCTACTACGTCACCTGGTACAACGACACCGAGCTCCAGGTCGAGGTCGACGGCGTCGCTTTGCCGCCGATCGCGGCGACGAGCTCGGCCGGGCAGGTGTTCCGCGCCGAGCTTCCCGGAAACCTCGTCGGCGCGGTGGATTATCGCTTCGCGTCCGCCGACGAGTACGGCAACACCGGAACGTCGGCGACCGAGAGCTACGCCGGCTCGACCGGGCTCGCGTTCGCCCTCCCGTACGGCGCGGGCACGGCGGGAACGCTGGGGGGCACGCCGCCGACGGTCGCCGCGTTGAGCGTGCCCTTCGGCGATTCGACGCTCTACCTCGCCGGCCACAGCGACGCGCCGCCGGGCACGACGGGGTTCTTCGTCATCGGCGGGACGAAGCTCGCACCGCCGGTCCCGATCCCGGGCCTCGTGCTCGCGCACGTCGGCCCGCCGTTCGTGCTCGTCCAGGCGGCGACGACCGACGCGAGCGGCGACGCCGTGCTCGCCGCCCCGATCCCGCCGACGGCGCCCGGCGCCAGCGTCTTCGCCCAGTTCACCGCGCTCGATCCGACCGCGGCGGGGGAGTTGCTCTCGACCTCCGCGGGGCTCGAGCTCGTGACGCAATAGGCTCGACACCTCCCAGTTCCGGGAATCCCCCGTCGTGCGCGGAAGTTGTCCCACCGATCTCCGCGGCGAGGTAGCATCGGCCCCTTCATGGGCTTCCATGCGCGCCTCGTCTGGCTCGTCGCGCTGTTGCCGGTGCTCCTGCCGGCCGGCGTGACGCTCCAGCTCGGTTCCGTCGAACCGGGCAGCGGCTGCGGCGAATCCTGCTGCTGCGCGCCCGTCGAGGAGGAGCCGAGCTGCTGCACGGCGGAAGAGCCCGAGCCTCGGTTCGTGCTCGTGCCCGCGTGCGGCTGCGGTGGGGAGCGGGGGCCCCTGGTTCTCGATCTGACGCGCCTCGTGTGGTTCGACCTCTCCGCGCCGTTGCCGGTGGCGGACGTCGACGAGGAAGGCGCGCTCGGTGCGAAGCCATCGAGCCGACCCGTCTCCCACACGCCGGAGCCCGAACCGCACCCACCGCGGCGGTCTTGAGCTAGCGCGACGCACCCGTCGCGCCCTCGTGAGCGCGTCCCGCCGGCTTTCCGAGCGCGGCGCGCCGGCGGGCGTGTGGCCCGCTTTCGGACGACGTCCCGGCTGCGTTTCGCGGGCGGCGTCCCGCTCAAGCCGTTCGCACAACGACAGATTCGAGAATCATGAAAGTACGCAAGCTGACCATGGCGGCCGCAGCGGTCGCCGGTATGGGCGCCCTCGCGCTCGCTCACCACGTGGCCGTCCCGCTCTCGCACCTGATGGGCGAGGACATCCTCACCGAGGTCGTGTTCTACACGGACACCGGCACGTTCGGCGTGCCGCCGTACGTGCACGGCGACGTCGAGATCGCCCACGGCACGCCGATCGCGCTCTCCGTGGGCGACTCGTTCTCGATCCAGGACGAGAAGGGCCAGATCGAGACGATCGTCTTCGACTCCGGCGACTTCGCGACCCCCGGGTTCATCTACATCGAGGATCTGGTCGCCACGATCGCGGAGAAGGCGACGCTCGCCGACGCGTTCTTCGAGAACGGGTACGTGTTCTTCCGCGGGTTCGAGGGAGGCGCCGGCCAGAGCCTCGAGCTCGTCGACGGCGTGGGCGCTCCGCTCTCGAAGCTCGGCGTCGCGCAGTCGCTCCAGCTCGGGTCGAAGAACATCGACCTCGAGGTTTCGGTCCCCGCCGACGAACCCGGCGACGACCACACGGATCTGGGAGACCACCCGTACGTCGTGCTCGCGAGCACGAAGGACGGGTCCTTCTCCTTCGGGGGCTTCCAGATTCCGCTCGGCGTCGACGTCACGTTCGTGACCGCCCTGGACCTCGCGCTCGACGGCGCGCTGCCCGGCTTCGTCGGGAACGTGGACGATCACGGCGACGCCAGCGTCACGCTGGACGGCGGTCTGCTCGAGCAGGCCTTCACCGGCGGCGCTCCCGACGAGCTCTACTTCGCCTTCGTCGTCCTCTCGAAGGACCTGAGCGAGGTCGAGTTCGTTTCCAACCGCTTTACGGTGGACTTTTTGCCGTAGGGACGGGGGGGAGAGTCGGGCGCCCGCTGCCGAGCGGCGGGCGCCCGTCCTCCTTCCTGCGGCACGGGACTCGATGCGGCGCTGCTCGCCGCTCAAGGGAGACCGCCCTCCTCCGCATGAAAGCACCCCGCATGGCGCGCGCGACGCTGGCCGTTGCCGCCGTCGGCGCCTTCCTGATCGCCCGCAACCTCTCCGAACCCGGCCGGGAGGTCGGCGCGCCCCCCGCGCCTATCTCGTCGGAGTACGAGCCCGTGCCGAACCGGGTCGTCTTCCACGCGCGACGCGGAGCCTTCGAGCTTCCGCGCGACGGCCACGGCGACGCCGGCCTTCCCCTCGGCAGCGCTCTCGGACTGTCCCCCCGCGGGCCGTCCGGGATCCGGGACGCGGGGAAGACCCTCGACCTCGAAATCTGGTTGCCCGCGGGCGCGGCGCTCGAAGGGGGCGCCGGCCGCCATCGCTACCTCGTGTTCGCCAGCACGACGGACGCGTCGTTCGCGTTCGGCCGGCGCCGGATTCCGATCGGGGTCGACGCGACGCTCCTGACCGCGTTGAACCTCGCGCTCCTGGGGGCGCTCCCCGGTTTCGCGGGGACGCTCGGCGACGACGGCGCCGCGCGGCTGACCCTGGACGCCGAGCGTTTGCGTCAAGCCCTCGCGGGGCGATCGCTCGATGAGCTCCACCTCGCGTGCGTCGTCCTTTCGACGGACGGCGCCGAGGTCGCCTTCGTCTCGAACCGCTTCACGGTGGACTTCCGGCCGTAGGCCGCTACGGAGCCAGCGTGAGCGGAACCGCGTTGCTCGCGAAGGCGGGCCCTGGATTCAACACGCCGTACGCGTGGTGGAGCGTGATGCCGACGAGCGTCGGGCTCAAACCGCCGGGGAGCGTCAGGGACGCCGACGCCTGCCCGTCGCCGTCGAGCACGCCGGCCGAGCCCTGGAGGAAGCTCGGGCTCGCCAGCGTGACCAGGAAGTAGAAGTCGACGTTGAGCGGAAGAACCACCGAGCCCACGACGAACCCCGGCGACGTTCCGCTGGCGGATCCGACGAGCAGGTACGCTCCGCCGGCGAGCCCCGTTCCAGCGTTGAGCGTGAAGGTCTGCGTCGCGCCCGGCACGAGGGGGAGCTGGTCGACGTCGACGCTCAGCGGATCGCACTCGTCCGGTACGCCGTTGCCGTCGAAGTCCGTGGACGTGCCGGCGGCGACGTCCTTGCCGTCGGGCACGCCGTTCTCGTTGCAGTCGTCGCAGGTGGCGACCGCGCCGGAGAAGCAGAACTTCTGCACGCGGTCGTTGCTCGAGTCGTTGACGTACACGTAGGCGTCGTCGACGCCGACCGCCACGGCGTAGGGGCGGTTGAGCTCGCCCGGCAGGCCGCCGAGCGAGCCCCACTTCGTCAGGAAGGTGCCGCTCCCGTCGAACATCTGGAGGCGGTGGTTGTCGCGGTCGACGACGAGGAGGTTGCCCGCCGAGTCGGTGGCGATACCGCGCGGGAAGAGGAACTGTCCGTCCCCGGTGCCCTCCGATCCCCACGAGAGCAGGAAATGCCCGGCGCTCGTGAACTTCTGGATCCGGTGGCTGCTGTCGGCGACGAACACGTCCCCGTTCGCGTCGACGGCGACGCCGTTCGGGCCCTGGAACTCTCCGTCGCCTAGTCCCGGCGTTCCCCAGGTGAAAAGGAACGTCCCGTCGGCGGAGAACTTCTGCACGCGGAGCTGCCAGTTGCACGCGACGTAGACGTCGCCGCTCGCGTCGATCGCGATGCCGTGCGGGTGCTGGAACTCGCCGGGGCCGACGCCGAAGGAACCCCACTCGCCGAGGTAGACGCCGTCGGGCGTGAAGCGCTGGATGCGCGGAGTGGCGCCGTGCTCGGCCACGTAGACGTCGCCCGAAGGACTCAGCGCGATGCCGTGGGGGGCGTCGAACTCTCCCGGAGCGGTGCCGAGGGAGCCCCACTCGAAGAGGAACGTCCCGTTGGCCGTGAACTTCTGGATGCGGTTGTTGTTCGTGTCCGCGACGTAGACGCTCCCGTCGGCGGCGACGACGATGCCGTGGTGCCGCAGGAAGTCGCCCGGCCCGGCGCCCGTCGCGCCCCACTCCAGGACGAAGTCCGGTGGAGTCTGCGCGGTCGCGACGCCCGGGAAGCCGGACACGAGGAAGGCGAAGGACCCGAAGGGAAGGAGGTGGCGCGCACCGAGCTTCATCGAAGCATCTCCACCGAGAGGATACCCGAAGTCGACGGTCGGTTTCATCCAGCCTGTGCCGTCCGGCACCATAAGGGCCGGTGTCCACCAGAACGGGAAGGCGCACATCACCGACTCCGAGGAGGAGGCCGCCGGGAGGCGCCTCAACGCCGTCCTCTACGCCGATCCGGAGGAGCTAGACCGGCTCGAGCGCGAACTACGACGCCTTGGGGGGAAGAGCCCTACGATGCTTCCTGGACTAGGCCAATTGGCGCTATAGCCAACAGGGAACCAGGGTGGGGCCGGCCCCGTACTTCTCGGTGGAGGGAGTGTTTGTAACGCGGGTCCTATCAACGGGTTGACTCTCCGCCCGAATCTCACACGGCTGCGAAAGTCCCGGGTGCGAAGAAACCAGTTAGGCTGCCACTTGAATCGCGTTCCGGCAGCCTTCATTAACCACCGTTATGGGTAGGGGCGATTCTCAGTTGACCTTCTTCCAAGGATGAGGATGATGCAAGTGCTTAAGTTGAAACGCGCCTGGCTCGCTATCGGGGCCTTTTTGACTGTTCTTCTCTTCGCTGTCCCTCTGGTCCAAGGGATGCAACCAGTTCAATCTGGAACTCCAAGCCCGGGTGGCTCCGAATTCCAGGAAGACCGTTGGGGTGTCCCGAGCGGTGATCAAAGAATGTAATCTCCAACAACCAAACGGTAGGAAACTACAAGGTTACGAATAACGGACCGTCGAAGGTTACCGCCACGGTCACGAACGGCGAAGGGGAGCCTGTCACCGAACCTGAGTGCATCGAAAAGGGTAAAACGAGCGGTCAGATCGGTGTGGGGAGTGGACAGAATCTCGAAATAAAGGACGCCGATGCTGGCGGTCAAGGCGCGTCCGGCTCGGTCACCCAATTTTCCTAGCTAGTGCTTTCGAAATCGCAGGTTGGGGCGAGCACGCTCGCTGTTCTGGGCCTGCTGCTGTTGGCCATGTACTTGGCGCGGTCTTCCAAGCTGGGAGAATCCGCTTCACCAGATGGGCGGCACGAGCCGGCGTTGGATGCGGTAGCTGGGGTGGAAGCTCCGGACGTTCGTGCAGAGCTTCCGCTCTCCGGTCGGGTTGAGGCTCTCAGCCCTGACGAGCAGAAGGCAACAGCTCAGGTCGTCTTCCTCGACCAAAGCCGTCGATCGTCCACTGCAGGGGCTTCTTGGTCCTTTACATCGGAGGAAGGAACCGAAGCGTTCACGCGTGTCTCGGATGAGTCTGGCGCGTGCACGATCCCGCCGGGGACTTGGGTCCTATCGGCCACCTCCGGTGAGTGGCTCGTCTTTGGCGAGCCACTCGTCGCGGAAGCGGGCTCTCGACACATCGTCTGGGCAAGCCCGAGCGCCGATCTTGAGGTGGTCGTCCTCGGCGTCGCCGCGATCCCCGTCGCTGACGCGATCGTACGGTGGATCCCGCGACGCTTTGAGGAAGGTGACGACCCACGCGCGTGGGGAGCCCGCCCGAGTCGAGAGGAGCGGACGGGGCCGGATGGCAGAGCTCGGTTCGACGAGTTGGCCCACTCCGCGGGAACGCTCGCGGTCTTGGCCGACTCCTACGCGCGTACGACACGCCATCTCAGCGGCGGGACCAACCGGAGACTGACTGTCCAGCTCACGGGTGAACTCAACTCCAAGCGCACCGTGCGCTTTGTTGACGCCCTCACTGGCGCGTCTCTTGAGGACGTGAGCGTAGCGTGCTTGTACGGTCCCCTCCCGGAGCGTTCCGATGTAGGGGGCCTAGTGACGATCCCCGGATGGATTTCGCCGCAGGACTTTCTCTACGTCGAGAGTTCCACCACCTGCCCGACAGGCCTGAGCTTGAGCTCCCTGGCCGAGCAGGACACCGTCCGGCTCACGCCCGCGACCCGCCTAGTCCTTGACATTCGCGACCAGACGGGGGCCCGGTTTCGCGGGAGTTGCCGCGGCCTCTTTCGCCTCCTCGACCCGACTCTTGGGAGCGATGGAGAGGTCATGCTGCCGGAGTTATTGGACTGGGACGAGGGGCTGGATCGGATCCTGTCCGTGCCGCAGACGGGCCGCGTGGAAGTCTCCATCCTGGCCGGGCCTGCCGGAGCGGGACGGGTTGAAGTGGAGCCGCAGGGACGGAGCGCCGAGGTCTTGATCGACCTGGACGCGACCAGCCCCTTGCAACTCGTCGTACGCGGCCAGGGTCTCCGCGACGAAAAGCTCTCTGGCGAGGTGAGAGTGCGCTACCGGTCTCGTGGGACCTTTCGCTCCTTGTTCACTTTCGGTGAACCTTTGCCTCTACCCTTTCACGAGGAGATCGTTGGATTCTCCCTTGAAGCGCCCGGTTTCATTCCAGCCCGGGTCCGCCGGGCACGCAACAATGATCCTCGGGGCACACTGGAAATCGAGTTAGCAAAGTCTCATGTGCTTCGCATTCGTTTCGTGGACGAGATAGGTGATCCGGTTGCCGGAGTCGCCTTCCAGCTCTCAGAAGGTCGCATTCCCCGTCCACGTCCCCCCGGAGAAGCTCCGGGGACCTACGTCACGAATCTTCCTGGTTGGCTGGAAATCGACCACCACGATCTACAAGGCACGAGCGACTACAATGGCTGCGCCGAAGTGCATGGAGTTCGAACAACCGAATATTTGATCCAGGCACGACTTCACCCTGCGACGATCGGTCTCACGGAAACGATCGACCTCTCTTCGATTGACTCCCGGTTCGTCCAGGTTGAGGCAAACGGTGAAGTCACGCTCACGATGTCCAGGCGCGTTCGCCGAACCCTCGAGGTCTTTGACGCGCTAACCCACGCACCTCTTCCGACTCTCTTGGTCTCGAGCGGTTCATCAACTTCGAACGCGATCGCGAACGTAAGTGGCAACTTCTGGGAAGGTTGGATACCTGCGGACTGGCCGTCTCTTTGGGTATCCTCCCCTGGGTACGAACGCCTTGAGATACTTAAGGGCTCCTTCGATGCTTCAGGCAGCATGCAGGCCTTTCTCTGGGCCAAGGAGCCTCTCGTCATTGAATTTGGCGGTGACATCAACTTGCTCCGTGGCGAACAGGTGCTCGTCAAGACACTGCAACTCGCCGAGTCAGGGAACTACTACAGACCGCTGTGGACTTGTCAGGTTCCGGCTGAGGACGGTTTCCTTCGATACCACGATCCTTTCGTGGGCGAGCTCTTCCTTCAACTTGACCCAATCGAAAAGGAAGACTATCGGTTGCTGTTCGAACCCTCGTTATTCGAGCGCTCACGAGCGGACGGCCTACGAGTTTTCGTTCGGAGGGAGGACGCCGATCGATCGAGCCGTTAGATTGGACCGCGAGCATCGCAGCCCTCCGGCGTGATCTCCGTGGCGGAGCACGCGGCGAGGCCGAGCAGCAGCGCGACGAGGAGCTGCTTCATGGCTTCGGGATGCTCGTCAGGACCTCGAGCGCGCGCGACTTGACGATCAGGTAGACGTCCTGCCCCTCCTCGAAGCGGAGCTCCGCGAGCGAGCCCTCGGTGACGTTGACGCCGAGCTCGGTCTCGACGTCGCCGCCGCCGGTCAGGACGACGGCGAGCGACACCGCCTCGCCCTCTTCGGCGACCGCCGCGATGCGCGCGGGCAGGATGTTGCGCGCGGAGATGTCCTTCGGCTCGGAGAGCGCGACCAGCACGTCGTCGGCGCGCACGCCCACCACGACGCGGTCGCCCTTGTCGACGCCCGAGCGCGGGACGAGGAGCTCGTGCCCGCTGGCGAGCACGACCCGCGCGGTGAAGTCGCTGATGTGCGCCACCTCGCCGTGCAGGACGTTCTCGTAGTCCTCCGCGGGCACGCCCGAGCGCGCGCCGAAGACCGACGCCGGCGTGCCCTCGGCGACGACGGCGCCGCGGCTCAGGCGCTGCACGCGGTCGCAGAGGACCTGCACCTCGGTGGCGTCGTGGGAGATGAAGAGGATCGGCACGCCCAGCTCGTCGCGCACGCGCACGAGGTCGCCGAGGATGCGCCGGCGCAGGCGGAGGTCGAGCGAAGCGAGCGGCTCGTCGAGCAGCAGGAGATCCGGCTGTGAGCACAGGGCGCGCGCGAGCGCGACGCGGTGGCGCTCGCCGCCGGAGAGGAGCCGCACCGGCCGTTCGAGCAGCGGGGTGAGCTCGAGCATCGCGAGCACGTGATCCACCTTCACGTCGAGCCCGGAGCCGCCGTTGCGCCGATGGCTGCCGGCGAGCACGTTCCTGATCACCGTCCAGTGGGGGAAGAGCAGGATGTCCTGCGGCACGTAGCCGATGCCGCGCTCGCGCGGCGGCAGCGCGACGTTGCGCGCGCTATCGAAGAGCGTGCGGCCGCCGACGCGAACGTGTCCGGTAGCGCCGCCGCGCCAGCCGGCGATGTGCTCGATCGCCGTCGTCTTGCCCGCGCCCGAGGGGCCGAACACCCCGACGCAGCGCTCGTCGGTTTGGAGCCGGTACTCCAGCGAGAACCCGGGCAGCGCCATCCGGAGCTCGACGTCGAAGAACGGCTCGCTCATGCCTCGCCCCGGAGCTTCTTGTCGCGGCGCTGGAGCCAGCCGACCAGCGAGATCGCCGCGAAGGCGATCACGACGGCGATCACGACGAGCGCCCGCGCGCGCTCCTCGTGCGCCTCGTTGATGTCGTTGAAGATCGCGAGGGCGAGCGTCTGCGTCTTGCCTTCGATGTTGCCGGCGACGATGGCGGTGGCGCCGAACTCGCCGAGCGCGCGCGTGAATCCCAGCAAGGCCGCCGCCATCAGCCCGCGGCCGGCGATCGGGAGCGTCACCGACCACTTGACCCGCCAGCGCGACATGCCGAGCGACGCCGCCATCCGCTCGAGCCGCGGGTCGACGCCGTCGAACGCGATCCGCGCCGTGCGCGCGACGAGCGGAAGCGCCATGACCGCCGCGGCGATCACCGCCGCGCGCCAGGTGAACAGGATCCCGGGGTCGAACGGCAGCGTGTCCCGCCCGAGCGGCCCGTCGCGGCCGAACGTGAGGAGCAGCATGTAGCCGACCGCGGTGGGGGGGAGCACCAGCGGAAGCTCGACGATGGTCTCCACCACGGCCTTGCCGGGGAACTCCCGGCGCGAGAGCGCGAGCCCGACGAGAAACCCGGGCACGACCACGACGAGCGTCGCGAGCCCCGCCACCTTCAGGCTGAGCCAGAGCGGAACGGCGGCGTCGGCGAAGCCATCCAAGGGCGGGTTAGCCTCCGTCCGCGGTCAGGAAGCCGTGGCGCTCGAAGATCGCCTGGATCTCGGCGCTCGCCAGGAAGTCGACGAATCCGCGCGCGCGCGTCTCTCGCGGGCGCTCCGCCATCGCCGCGACGGGGTAGGCGATGCGCGGCCCTTCATGGAGCGGAACCCGGAACGTAACCTTGACGCGCCCCGAGGTCGCGGCGTCGGTGGCGTACACGATGCCCGCGTTGGCTCCGCCGTGCCCGACCGCCGTCAGCGCGGCGCGCACGTTGACGCCGGGCAGGACCCGCGCCTCGACGGCGTCCCAGAGGCCGGCGCGCTCGAGCCAGGCCTGCGCGTAGCGTCCGGCGGGAACGTAGCCGGGGTGGCCGATCGAGAGGACCTCCACCCAGTCCGCGGCGAGGTCCGCCGGCCGGTCGACCGGGCGCTCGCCGCTCGGTACGACGACGACGAGCTGGTTGGAGACGAGGACCCGGCGCGAGTCCTCCAGCACGAGCCCGAGTCCTTGCAGGCGGTCCATCTCGACGTCGCCGGCGGAGAGGAACACGTCCGCGCGGCCGCCCTGCTCGATCTGGACGGAGAGCTTGCCCGACGAGCCGGTGTTCAGGACGACCTTCCCGCCGTTCTCGCTCTCGTAGACGCGCGCCGCCTCCCTGACCGCGTCCTGGAGGCTGGAGGCCGCGTAGACGTAGAGCACGTCTTCCCGCGCGCCCGGCCCACAGGCGGTCGACGCGACGGCGAGGAGGGCGAGGGACCCGAGCGCGCTTGGAGTTGGCTTGGTCATGGCGCGGTTCGAGCGCGACATTCTAGTAGCCTGGTCGACCTCATGGGACGGTCGATCGTTCTCCCGGCCGTTGCGCTCCTCGCCGCGGCGGGTTGTCGCACCGCGCCGCCGCCGGCGCGGGTAGCGCCCGCGCCCCGCGCGCCGGAAACGCCCGAGCCGCGGCCGGGCGACGACGAGATCGTCGTCGGCGGCGAGCGGATCCCGATCGGGACGCGCGTCGTGACCTGGACCCAGTCGCCGTTCTACAGCGCGTACCTCCCGCACCCGCGCTTCTCGGACGAGGGGCCGAAGGGACTGCGCTACCGCCCGGGCCGCGAGGTCGAGGGCCCGTGGCGCGAGGCGGTCGACCTGTTCGTCCTCCACTACGACGCCTGCGGCACGAGCAGGCGCTGCTTCGAGGTGTTGCAGGACATCCGCAAGCTCTCGGTGCACTTCCTGCTCGACGTGGACGGGACGATCTACCAGACGCTCGACCTGTCCGAGCAGGCGTGGCACGCGCGCCACGCGAACCCGCGCTCGGTCGGCGTCGAGATCGCGAACATCGGGGCGTTCCCACTCGACGACGCGGCGAAGCTCGACGAGTGGTACGGCCACGCCCGGGGCCGCGTGTGGGGCGTGGTGCAGGGCCAAGAGCTCGTCCAGCACGACTTCACGCCGGAGCAGTACGACGCGTTGGTGAAGCTCGCCGCCG